>CANHEE010000027.1 GCA_947459655.1 Lewinellaceae bacterium | reverse complement strand
ATGAATACCTGATACAGGATGGTGGATCCTCAGATGGTACTCTAGCCCTGGTAGAAAAATACCAGACAGAAAAATTCAGTGTTTTCAGCGAAAGAGACAAGGGCATTTATGATGCGCTCAACAAGGCAGTTGCCAATGCAAAAGGGGAATACGTCTGCTTCCTGCATGCTGGAGATACTTTTTTTAGCAACGATACCCTGAAAAACATCTTTGAGAATGCTACCCGGCCTGATTTTATCTACGGCGATACAGTCATTAGGAATCAGCATACCGATGCTACCAGGTCCTGGTACAAGAAAAAGCCCTCTGAGAAAGACTTCTCCTATAGGAGTTTTTTAAATGGCATGGTCGTTTGTCACCAATCAATGATTGTCAAAAGGGAGAAATGCCAGCCATACACTGTTGGAAAATGGAAAATCGCCAACGACCTGGACTGGACTATTCGAACATTGAAAAATTGCAACTCCGTTAGAGACGTCGGATTTCCAATTGCATATTTTCTAGAGGGGGGCGTAAGTGACCAGCGCCGAAGGCAGGCACTAAAAGAAAGATTTCAGATACTTAGACAGCATTTTGGAACAGTGACTACACTTCTTCAGCACATCAAAATAATTGCAATGGCCATATTCAGAGGCTCTGTATCGTAATGATTAGGCCTCATAAGACAAAATAGTATCGATCTGTACATGGAAAATGGAAAAAAAGTCTAAAATATACGTTGCGGGCCATCGGGGCATGGTGGGCTCGGCAATTGTCAGAGCACTGACCAAGGCTGGATATGAAAATTATATTTTCAGAACTTCCTCGGAACTCGATCTCCGAAATCAGGCTGAAGTAGGCCGCTTTTTTGAAGTAGAAAAGCCTGAATTTGTCTTTCTGGCAGCGGCAAAAGTTGGTGGCATTTCAGCAAACAATACCTACAGGGCTGAGTTCTTATACGACAACCTGATGATTCAGAACAATGTCATCCACAGCTCTTACAAAAATGGTGTGAAAAAACTGCTGTTTCTGGGTTCATCCTGCATCTATCCGAAAATGGCTCCTCAGCCACTTTCGGAAGACGCCCTACTTACAGGATTGCTGGAACCCACTAACGAACCCTATGCCATTGCAAAAATCGCAGGAATTAAAATGTGCGATGCCTATAGGTTTCAGTACGGATGCAATTTTATTTCCGCGATGCCTACCAACCTGTTTGGCCCAAACGACAATTATGACTTGAATAATTCCCATGTTTTGCCTGCACTGCTCAGAAAATTCATTGAAGCAAAGCAGCGAAACGATAAGGAAGTCATACTATGGGGTTCTGGAACCCCTCTAAGGGAATTTCTTCACGTCGATGATCTTGCGGAAGCATGCCTGTTTCTAATGGAGCACTTCAATGAAGGCGGTTTTGTAAATGTTGGTACCGGAAAAGATATCACCATCAGCGAACTTGCGGCCCTCATAAAGAACATTGTCGGTTTCAAGGGAAAAATAGTTCAAGACCTCAGTAAACCGGATGGCACTCCGAGGAAGCTTATGAATGTCAGTAAAATACACAATATGGGCTGGAAGCACGGTATCGGACTCGAGCAAGGAATCAGAATGGTCTACAACGATATCAAGGACAAATTCTGATACAGAATTTCTGTTCTGTCAGGCATTTCTGACTGGTTATTTTGGATGGATTTAAATCACAAATCAGGGGAATATTTCTCTTTAGTTCTCCCGCTAATAA
Organism: Lewinellaceae bacterium; assembly: GCA_947459655.1. Lineage (GTDB taxonomy): Bacteria > Bacteroidota > Bacteroidia > Chitinophagales > Saprospiraceae > CANHEE01. The sequence goes on along the minus strand of CANHEE010000027.1, from coordinate 27,004 downwards.
AATTTCACACAACACTATTTCAGGTACTGTTTTCATAAATAAAATACAATGAGCAACAATTACATAGCCATAATGGCAGGTGGTGTAGGCAGCCGCTTCTGGCCGGCCAGCAGAAGTGCCAAGCCAAAACAATTTCTGGATATTCTGGGTGTGGGAAAAACACTGCTGCAGCTGACCTATGAAAGGGCGTTGAGAAGCGTCCCTGCAGACCATATTTTCATCGTCACCAACGAGCAGTACCGCAGTCTGGTAAAAGACCAGCTTCCTGCGTTATCAGACAACCAGATTCTCGGCGAGCCTTCGCGAAACAATACCGCACCTTGCCTGGCTTATACAGCCCTGAAATTGCAGGCGCTGAATCCGGACGCAAACTTTGTAGTGGCTTCTTCCGACCACATTATTCTGAAGGAAGATGAATACGTCAAGAACATCGGTAAGGCTCTTGAATTTGCAGCCCATAATGACGCGCTGGTAACGTTGGGCATCACACCCACGTATGCTTCCACCGGCTATGGTTACATCAATTATGTAAAAGACGCAATTCATGGAGATGGTCTGCACAAAGTGAAAAGCTTTACAGAGAAACCAAATCTGGCCACTGCTGAGTCCTTTTTAAAAGATGGAAATTATCTCTGGAACGCAGGCATTTTTGTGTGGTCCGTAAAATCGCTGCTCTCGGCGTTTTCAAAATATGCACCTGAAATACGCTCAATACTGGACGTTGAGAACATATACAATACCCCTGCGGAAAAGGCTTTTATAGATGCAAATTACCCGAGAACCCGCGATATTTCAATCGATTATGCAATAATGGAGCCGGCAGACAATGTTTTTACTATTCCTTCTGATATCGGCTGGTCTGACCTGGGCACCTGGGGAAGTCTGCATGTTGAATCGGAAAAAGATGGTGACGGCAATGTGATTCACGGTGACCATGTGATGACCTATGAAGTGCGCAACTGTCTTGTTCGGGTACCTTCGGACAAACTTGTGGTTCTGAAAGGGCTGGATGATTTTATTGTCATTGACGAAGGAGATATCTTAATGGTTGTTCCCAAATCGCAGGAGCAGGAAATCAAGCAGATTACCAAAGATGTCGGAAAGCAAAAGGGAGATTTGTATATTTAAAGAGAAAATCTGAGCCCAAACGGCACTATGTGCCGAAATTCTATGGCAAAAATTGCTATCGTTGCAAATTCAACCTGGAACATTTTTAATTTCAGGATGAATATTTTGAGGGCTTTGGAGGCAGAGGGGCATGACATTATTGTAATCGCTCCTATTGATAAGTATATTTTTTACCTCAATGAATGCAACAACGTTAGACACATTTCTTTGAAATCGCTATCGCGGAAAAGCTTGAACCCCATAAAGGATACGCTTCTGTTTTTTGAATTTTATCGCGTACTTAGGTTTGAAAAGCCTGATCTCGTCCTCAACTATACAGTAAAGCCAAATATCTACGCCAATATGGCTGCGCGCTTTCTGGATATCCCCTCAATATGCGTTGTTACCGGCTTGGGATACGCTTACATAAAAGGTGGCTGGCTTGAATCACTTACCTCCCTGTTGTATAAAATTTCTTTCCGCTCTGCAAAAAAAGTTGTTTTCGAAAATACTGATGACAGACTACTTTTCAGCAGCAAAAAAATTGCTGATCCTGCACAGTGTATTTCAATTAAAGGTTGTGGTATAAATACTGGTTTTTTTAAACCCATACCTCCGCAGAATAAGCCGGAGAACAAAATCATTTTCAGCTTTATCGGTAGATTTCTATACGACAAGGGTGTCAAAGAATTTGTTGAGGCAGCAAAAATCATCCGATCAAAACACCCGCACACGGAATTCAGACTTATCGGTGAGATTGACCCCGATAACCCCGCGACCGTTCTGGAGGATGAACTCTTACAGTGGGTAAATGAAAAAGTGGTAGACGACAGAGGTCCCTCAAGTGATGTTCGGGAAGAAATCAGGAACTCCGATTGCATCATCTTTCCCTCCTACCGCGAGGCCATTGCCAGGGTTCTTCAGGAAGCCATGGCGATGGAAAAACCGGTTATTACAACAGATGTAGCAGGCTGCCGCGAAGCAGTTGACCACGGCGAAAATGGATTCCTGGTCCCTGTCAAGAATTCGGCAGCACTTGCAGAATGCATAGACAGATTTCTAACGCTCTCAGTACAGGAGCGTGAATTGATGGGAAGAAAGGGTCGACAAAAAGTAGAGTCTGAATTTGATGAGAATATTATTTCAGATTTTTTTGTGGGTTTAATCAATGAGCTGCTTCCCATCAGGAATAAATATGCTGGTAAGAAATCCAGCTGAGTATCCCCCACCCCAACCCGGCCACTCCAAGTGCCAATTCCCACCAACTTTCCTCTTTTTGTTTTTCCCGCTTTAAAATCAACAGTAAAAAAGGCAAAACCTGGTATGGGTACCTTGCGCTGAAGGTATGGGTTATTTTTATCGTTGAAATCAACACAAGAAAGATCGACATACCGAACAAAAAATAGTCTGCATCCCGGTGTTTTTTCATTTGCAAATAGAGTGCAAGGAGAAAAAGTAATGAAAGAACAATCGCCACCGCACCAAATCCACCCGAAATTAAATGCATGATTGTACTGCTTTCTAAATGTGGAAATGTATTCAATGCAAAATGATTAAAAAGAGACTTGGCAGGTAGAAATTCCACTAAATCGAAACAGAAATTGAGCGCAAAAACCAAAGGCAACAACAAGAAAAAATGAAACCTATACAATGATATTACGGAAAACCACCTCGGTGCAAGAATAAAAACCATCATTGCTGCAAAGCAGCAGGAAAGGACGAAATTTTCCGGATTCACATCAAAAAAACCATACCCGGGTAAACCACTGACTTCAGGTGGACTGATACCTTGCCAGGCATACCCAATCCAGACTGGAAAAATCAGGCTGCTCATCAAAAATGCTGATAATCCATAGATTGATTTAGGCTTTCTGATACCAATGTAATAGTAAAATAGAGGCAACAAAATAAGATAATTCCAACGTCCGGCTATAGAGATCGACAGACAGAATCCTGCCAAGAAAAGTTGCCAAACGCTACTGTTTTCTTTTTTGAGAAGAAACAGACTTATCAGTAAAAAAAGCATGGACGGAAATTCTGTCATGGCATAGCCGGCACAGATGAAAGTCATCGGTATGCTCAGCAATCTGTACCCGAAATCCTTCCTGAAAATCCACAAAAACAGCAGTAGTATAACGAAATTCACAAAGCGAATTCCTGGCGGCACCCCACCGGTTAGTGATAAAAGCATCCAGTGTAGAATGGGATGGAGTGGTCCTGCCATACCTGAAAAGTGACGCAGAAATTCCGTGCTTACTCCATATCTATTGATAAGCTCCAGATTTGCAAAATACCCGCTTTCGTCCCCGGAGAGAAAATAGCTGTCTGGACCATTTTCAGCAATAAGGCAGAAAAGAACCCCCAATCCCAATACAGAAAGTGCTCTGTAAAGAATTCCAATGTTTACCCTGATTAGCTTTTTTGCTACCTCCCCTTTCAATTACGGATCTCTTTAAAAAGTTCTTGGTATGCCCCGGCAATGGCATCCACTGTGTATCGTTTGATCTCTTCCTCAATCCATTCTGGATTAACCTTCACATTGCAGGCATTTTCGATAAAATCGATGAGTTTATCGTCAATCGTAGCACCCAAACGGTAATTGAATATTGCGGGATACTGAGCAAAAAATCTTTTGAATTCATCACTTTCGTTGTAAAAAATATTCAAAATCGCTTTACCGGAAAACAAATAATCGGGTGCTTTGCTGGGCAGCTGGTAATCCGTAATGTTGCTGATATTTACCAGCAAATCCATTTTATTCATTACCTCCGAAACATGCTCGCGCGGTATCAATCCATGTACCTTGATTTGTGGATATTTTTTCAATTCCGGGAAAAATTGATGGAATATGTCCCCAAAAACATGAACCTCCACCAAAGCGGCAATTTCAGGCTCTGCCCCGAAAAGTGCATCCAGAAAACCGGTCAGTTGCTCCGGCATTCTGATTTTTTCGTAAAATTTTCCGAAATAACCCAACCTGATCTTACCTATTCCTAATTCCGGTAACTGAAATTCATCACCCGAATAACCAGGATTATCATTTTCCGTCAGTATTGGAGGAATGACATGGAATTTTGGAGACATTTCCGGATAAAAATCCGCATATTTTTCTTTTGTCAGCTCGCTCGTAACCGTAATGCGGTCTGCCATTATTAAGACCTGCTTTTCGAAGTAGTGGTTAAGTCTGTTGTAAAAAAAATGATTGTTCAGTGGAGCCTCTGTCTGGAAAGCGAAGGGGTCGCCGCAATCTGCTATCCAAAGTAAATTCGGATATTTTTTTTTCAGATTTAGCCCAATCAGATGCGATGTAAAAGGAAGTGAAGAGCTAATGACCACATCCGTAGCTCCCTCATCAATCACTTTTTGTGCTTCTTTCAGTGCGGAAAAATACCAAATGAATGAGTCGTCCGGGAAGTAGATTCTTTTGAAAATACCTTGATTAACCCATTTTGCAAGTTTTTCGAGATGTCGAGTACCCCCTTTTCCTACAACGCCCCTTTTACTCTTAAAAAAGACCGATTTTAAGGCTGCATGTCCTGTTCTCCTCAATAGTACCCCATTCCGAGTCTCCTTTTCAGGATATCCAACCTGTTTTTCGGTAACAATAGTTACCTTATGGCCCTCGTCAGCCAGAAATTCAGCAATCTTGGTCCAGCGGTATGGCCGCGGATTGATGTTTGGGAAATAATAGGGAGAAACGATCAGAATATTCAATTCTTTGGCAGAAAAGCTTTGTGTTACAGCCTTTGCATATTGCAAAGTTAAAATATTTCAACGAGAAATTGTCTCGGGTTCTGAACTGCAGGATTCTGCGCACAGCGGAGTACGGAATTTGGGATGTTCATAAAAAAATTGTAAGTTTGTTGATGTTTTCAATGCGCTATTTGTAATCGTGAGCGCTGACCATAACTTACCCGAAGCAATGAATCATATATTCCGGCTCTGCATACTTCTCTTGGGCCTGCAATCAAATCTGTTTTGTTCCAATTCGTTGTCGGCCAAGCCGGTAGTGCTAAACATACTTGATGTTTACCCGCTGGCACTTACGCTGAATCAGACGGGTACAAACCAACCTACTTTTTCCATTGCTTCAAATATCAATTGGACCATAAGTAGCAACATGAATTGGCTGACAGTTAACAAATCCGGAGGAAGCGGTAACGCAGTCATCTCTGTCAACGCAACGCCAAATTCGTTTAGCACCAGCCGGACAGGTACACTGACCGTCAGTGGTCCGAATGCAAGCTCCAAAAAAGTAATCATCACCCAATATGGGGTGGCACCCTCTCTGGTTGTTAGTCCAACCGATGTTACAATAACAGCAGCGTTGAATAGTACCACTACATTCAGCATCAACAGCAATACAGCCTGGAATCTGTTCAGCAATCAGAGTTGGCTGCAGACAAGTGTGCAAAGTGGAAACGGCAATGCAGTGATCACACTCAATAGCCTTAAAAATCCATTCTCAACAACCAGAAAAGCCATTATAACATGTACTGCATCTGCTGTTCCCGACAGGACCATTTCCGTAACTCAGGAGGCAGCTTTGCCGGAACTGACTGCCAGTCCAAAGTTCTTATCAATCGCTTCGCTTCCCAACAGCCAAATAAATTTTGATGTATTTTGCAATACATCCTGGTCTGCTTCAAGCGACCAGAACTGGCTTAGGGTAAATCAGGCAGTTGGGTATGGTAATGGCTCTATTACACTGATTGCTGATCAAAACCCTGCTGTGGTACAGCGTTCTGCTCTTGTTAGATTGAATGCACCCGGTACTGCAGATGAGTATGTAACGGTCGTTCAGGAGGGTGCACCGCCTTACTTTGACCTTGCTCCTGTAGACTTAACCATCAGTGAACTCGCATCCAACAATAGGCAAATTATTGTTTCAAGCAATGTTGGCTGGACGGTTACATCGGATAAAAACTGGCTTGATGTCAGCAGACTTAGTGGACTTGGCTCCGGCACGGTAACACTTTTGGCTTCCGAAAATACCACTATCTCCGATCGTGTGGCAACACTCACGTTCTTCCCTTTCGGTAAGCCCGCCAAAACAGTTAAAGTTTCTCAGCTGCCCGGAAAAGCAATACTAAAAGCCAGTCCGGAAAATCTCGGCATAGCAGCTGCAGAAGGAAGCACTTCGGTAATCAATGTAGGTTCCAATACACGGTGGGATTTGTTTATCGATCAAAGTTGGCTGGAGGCAGACCGCTATAGCGGAATTGGCAATGCAATTGTTGTACTGAGAGCTAATGAAAATCAAGCAGTCACCACCAGAACAGCAACTGTGACAGTTGTGGCAGGGGGTCTACCCTACCAGGTCGTGAAGGTTACTCAAAATGCAGCCGGGATAAAACTTATCGCAGCACCGGATATTGTTTCCGTTCCTTCGCCTGCAAGTGCTTCGCGCTACTTTGACATCAGCAGCAATACAGCCTGGACAGCAACAACCGACCAGAGTTGGCTCCGCCTGAGTGAGTACAATGGAAACGGAAATACAAGAATGTATCTGCTTGCTGACGAAAATATTCTGTCCAGAGGTAGAACTGCCTATATTGATCTTTCTGCACCCGGTTCCGGAAATGTGCGGATTACCGTTGTTCAGGATGCCGCTTTGGCCGCCCTGGTAGTCAACCCCAAGAAAGTTACGCTTCTGCCCTCAGCAGGTCATAGCAAAAAAATATATATAGAATCCAATTCGGACTGGGTAGCGGAATGTCCAGATAAATGGCTAACAATCAATAAAATCAGTGGATTCGGAAGCGATACGCTGATGGTCACTGCTGATGGAAATTTAAAAATCAATAACAGATCAACAAAATTAACGCTGTCATCTAAAGGCGCTGCTGCTCAGTTTGTTGATGTAGAACAACTGGCAGCACCGGCTAGAGCTAAGGCTACACCTGACAATGTACAACTTGCGGCGGTTGCCGGCAGTTCACAGTCGGTTTTTGTTGAATCAAATACAAACTGGACAATCGCGTCAAATGAAACATGGTTATCGTTTGACAAAATTGCCGGTCTGGAAAATGACAATATTTTGTTCACAGCAACTGCAAATCCAACCGATAAAGCCCGCTTTGCTATAGCCAGTCTCTCTGCATCCGGAATTGCTGATTTGACGATAGGTGTAACCCAGGATGCTGCGAGTTCCTACATTTCCGTCAGTCCTGATAGTTTACTGATTGGGTCAATTGATCAAAGTACTGAAACCATAAATATTATTTCCAACGCAGACTGGATAATAAACAGTAACCAGAGTTGGATAGCTCCGGAAATTTTCAACGGAACAGGCAATAAAAGCGTACTACTGACCGCCACCGGAAACCCATCAGCTTCAAGAAGATACACTACTTTATCCGTAAAAGTTGGAGGACTTGCCGCAAAGACAATTTACATTACACAGGAAGCTGCACCAGTTTACCTGAGTGCGTCACCACAGCGATTGTCCCTTTCGGCTGCCCCTGGCAATAAAGAAACGCTTCAGATTCTAACCAACACAACATGGAGCCTTACCACAGACCAGAAATGGTTAAAAACAAACTACAATAGCGGATCAGGTAACTCAGCGCTGACAATTACAGCAGATGAAAATACCTTGCCATCAAGCAGGACGGCTTTGATTGCCATTCAGGGAAAAAGTGCACCTCCGGCATTTGTAATTGTTGAACAGCTTTCCAATGTATCATCAACCGCCCAAGCAAGCGGGAAAAAAAATATGGACATATTCCCCAATCCGGTTCAAGATGTAATGTACTGCCAGCTGAAAAATGAAATGTATGCTAACCTGACTGCTGACATACTTGATTTGAGAGGCATACAAATCGTTTCCTTTGCAATAAATGATACTATGACGGCTATAAACGTGAGCGGTCTGACTCCGGGAGTTTACCTTTTGCAGGTTACAGACATTTATACGGGAAGCATTAAAAAACACAGATTTGTGAAACTATAGTTTTGGCAGTAAATTCTATTTGGAGCTGCCCTGTAAGTTTTCAGGGGCGGACAGAAAAAAACAGGGGGCTGTATCGTGTGTGATTCAGTCCCCTGTTTTTTCAAGTTATCTCATTATTCGTTTTCGATTTCCCCCGCCTGCATGATGAATATAGTGATGGCTGCATAAACGATGAGGTGCATAGCATTAAGTCCGAGTGCATATTTCATGGGTACATCCGGAATGGAAATGAAAGGTGAGAAAAGTGAAGCGACAAAAATCACAAAAGCGAGTATACTGAAATACCTGAATCCTTTGTCGGTAAATTTTTCAAAGAGGAAAAAAACCAGTGAAGCAGTAATTGATGTAACAGCACTTGCAATTATTACAGGTACAACTGTAAGTTTTTCACCTTTTATCAACACATCATTGGTAATAACCTCTGTCATGTGGAGTATGAAAAAAAGCATCGCGTTAAGGGCAACTGAAATAACAGCGGCGTACAAGCCGGCCATTATACACTTGGTAAAATCGAGTTTTGAATTCATTGTAAGATTAAAGTTTGGTTTAAAAAATTGCTTTTAGTTTTTGATACTCTTCCTGACTGACAATACGGAACTGATAATTTAATCAACATAGACAATGTCCTACTTAAATTGCAAAGACATTGATAATTTCCTTCGCCAAACAAAGTTATTATTTTAAATTTTTTATTCTACTCTTTATAGAAAATAATTCTTTTCATTTTATGTCTTATTCCTTCGAAGATACTTTATGTTGTTTTTGATGTAAATCGCGTCGAAAATCTCAAAAAATAAAAGCCGATAGTTGATATCAACCGCATGAATGTTATTTTCTTATCGTCAAAGTAATAACCAAACCTTCATCACCACCACTATGGATAAATTCTATACCCTTTTAGCGCTAAATATTTCTTTCTTTGTTCAGATTGGATTTATTGCTCCGGTAAGTGCTCAACAAAATGTTATATTAATTATTGCAGACGACCTCAGTCCCGACTACCTTGGGTGCTATGGCATTTCAACAGATACAGTTGTAGCTCCAAATATCAGGGGACTCTTGAAAAATGGTATCAGATTCAACAACTGCTGGGCATCACCGCTTTGTTCCCCTACCAGAGCCGGTATTTTTACCGGTCGTTATCCATTTCGCACGGGCGTTGGAAATGTCATCACCAATCCGCAATCAGCCCAGCTTGATACTGCGGAAATGAGCATCGCAAAACTATTGAAATATCATGCTCCGGTAAAGTACCAAACAGCCAACGTAGGAAAATGGCATTTACATGTTCAAATGCCCCAAAAATACACTTACCCGAATAAAATGGGTTATGATTTTTACTCGGGCAGCTTTAATGGTGAGCTTACAGACTACTATAAATACGCCCGCATAACGAATGGCAAACTTGATACAGTCAGGACCTATGCCACCACACAGACGGTCAACGATGCCATTGGATGGGTCAAGACACTTAACCCGGCAAAACCATTTTTCCTTTGGTTGGCCTTCAATGCACCTCATTTCCCGTTTCATATACCACCATCAACGCTTTGCAATACCTCAGGTCTATCGGGAACGACCGCAGACATAAGAAACAACCCCAAAAAGTACTTCAAGGCAACCGTCCAGGCAATGGATACAGAAATCGGACGCCTACTGCAATACCTCAAAGACAATAACCTGATGGATAATACCAATATTATTTTTATCGGCGATAATGGAAACGACAACAGGGTTGCGCAGATCAGTGACAAAAGCAAAGCTAAAGCATCTTTGTATGATTATGGTGTAAGGGTTCCGATGATTGTATCCGGCCCAGCAGTGGTAAGTCCAAACCGAACCAGCGATGCGCTGGTAAATACTCCTGATTTGCTGGCGACAATAGCAGATTTGTGCAGCTTCCCAAATTGGAAGAATGCCGTGCCTGCTTCAAAAATAGTCGACAGCAAAAGCATGCTTCCATTGATAAAAAATGAGTCTGCGTCAATACGGGACTGGATTTTTACCGAGTTATTTTCAAATCCTGTTGATCCCGATGACGGTAAAGCAGCACGCAATAAAGATTACCATTTGATTCGCTGGGATAATGGGAAAGAAGCATTATTCAAACAAAGTGCAGATCAAGAGGAAAACAACAACTTGCTGAATAGTACACTAACCCAAGAAGAAAGCACCAATTACACTTTCCTCTGCAATAAAATTACGACACTGGTGGGAAAGGGAAGTTGTAGGAATGTTCCATCAAGCGACATTGCTGAACAGGAGGAAATTATACTTTTCCCAAATCCGGCGGGAGAATATTTAAAGATTGCCGGTGATGTACAGATAAAATCAGTCAGCGTACTTAATGCACTTGGAGAAATTTCCGCTACCGGTAACAATAATGAAATTCCTATTTCAACCCTCACAGACGGATTTTATACTGTAACCATCGAACTCGAAAACAAAAAAAGAATCATAAAAAAGATAATTGTTTCCAAATGAGAAAAATACTTTTCATGCTTTGCTGCACCCTGTGCAATGCTCTTGCGCAGGGACAATACAATACCCTGAAAATTCCTGATACCCTATCAGGCACAAATTTCAATCTTACATTAAGGGATACCTTTAAACAAATCCGTCCGGGGAATCAGACCATCACAGGGGGTATTAATGCAGATTTTTGGGGCCCTACCCTTTTCTTCAACAAAGGGGAAACAGTTCATATGAATGTAAAGAACAAACTGAACGAGAGTACCACCGTTCACTGGCATGGAATGCACCTTCCTGCTGTAATGGATGGTGGTCCGCACCAGATTATTCCTCCGGGAACGACATGGCAACCATTCTGGAAAGTTGAAAACAACGCCGGAACATACTGGTACCACCCCCATATGCATGAAACCACAGAGGAGCAGATTACAAAAGGCCTCGGCGGACTAATAATCGTTCGCGATCCGATTGAATCGGCTCTCGATTTGCCCCGAAAGTATGGAACTGACGATATTCCTTTGATTCTAACAGACCGAACATTTACTGCTGCAAACCAGTTCAAGGTAGTACCTTACGGCGATAGTATGATGACAAATGGAACACTGAGAGCACAGTTTACAGTTCCCGCGCAAGTCATCAGGTTGAGATTACTAAATGCCGCAATTGAACGGTCGTACAATATTGGATTTTCTGATGGGAGAAAGTTTTACCTAATCGCCACCGATGGTGGACTGGTCAACAAACCTGTCGAACTGAGCAGGTTCTTGCTAAATGCTGGCGAACGAATTGAAATCCTGGTTGACTGCACTGGACAGACAGGAAAGAACTTTGATATAAAAGCATACAATTCAACTTTAAGCGGATTTATTCCCGGAGGCGAAAATTTTGCTAATGGGCCTTTCGGAAATGCCCTAGGGAAAAAAGATTTTAATATTCTGCACCTAAATGTAGGTCCAGCCACAGCAATGCCTGTAAAATCAATTCCAAAAACGCTGACCACCAATGTTTTCCCTGATCCTTCAACTGCAAAAACTACCAGGACGATAACCCTTAGTGACAGCAGCGGTGTTCCCGGGATTTTAGGTCCAAATGCTTTCATACTCGGACATAAATTGTTCAAGATCAACTACATCAACCACACTATACCTTTAAACAACACTGAGATCTGGGAATTGAAAAGCACTTCCGGCTTTGCTCACCCTTTTCACATTCACGATGTGCAGTTCTACATTCTCAGCCGAAATGGTGCTGCGCCAAAGGCAGAAGAGCAGGGTTGGAAAGACGTAGTTCTAGTAAAGGCAAGAGAAACAGTAAAATTTATTGCCAAATTTGAAGATTTTGCTGACGAGACACACCCATTTATGTACCATTGCCACATTTCATTACATGAAGATGAGGGAATGATGGGCCAGTTTGTAGTAAAAGGAACTACAGATGTAAAGGATACTGATTTGGCAGATGCCGAATTTGCCGTCTTTCCAAATCCGGCGGGTGATGTGTTGTACGCAAAATTCACCAAAGCGGACTCAGAGGCTTACTATGCAAGGATCATCAACAATTCCGGTAAAACCGTAATGATGTTACCCAGACCTGAATTGGAAAAAGGAATTGACTTGAAAGATTTGCCTGCGGGCATTTATTTTATTCAGATAACTGAGGCGAAAGCAGGATCTGTATCGGTGCAAAAATTTATCAGACAGTGATATGGAAGCACTTAAAATTATACTGCTAAGCACTTTCATTCTGTGCGTCAGCAATACCTTAATTCACTCGCAGATTTCCCCTTCAAGAATCGGGACGGTCATCAGTGAATTTGAATTGAGAAATACCGACTATAAAATAATATCTCTGAATGATTTCAGTGATGAAAGAGGTCTCATCGTTGTTTTTACCTGTAATCACTGTCCGTTTGCTAAGCTGTACACAAAACGATTCAATGACTTGAACAGGAAATACAAAGCACTTAACGTGCCACTCGTTGCCATTAATTCAATGGATACCCTAGTTTACGACGAGGAGCGATTTTCATTGATGCAAATGAAAGCGAAGAAAGAAAGCTATAACTTTCCTTACTTGTGTGATGCAGAGCAAGTGGCAGGTAAATTGTTTTCTGCCGAAGTTACTCCCCACGCATATGTACTCTGGAAGGAGAATAATAATTGGGTTATCAAGTATTCCGGCGCTTTTGATAGCAATGGTGCAGAACCGGATAAAGCAGCACCTTTTGTCGCAAATGCCGTAGATGAGCTCCTAGCGGCCAAGAAAGTAATGAATCCCGAAACCGAATCTTTTGGGTGTAAAATTTTTTACAGAAAACCCTGAAATCAAGAACTATTTCCTGAATGTTGAGATATATTTTCTGAATCGTACAAACTATACCGACATCCAGTAACACAAAGCCTGATTTGTCCACAAATAATAAAAGACAATGAGAAGTTCATTTTTTGCATCCATCTTTATACTACAAACTATTTTTACGCTGAGTGCCCAGGGCACATACATCGGTTCGGGATCTGTCACCCAGGGAATTGGCACAATAACCAATGCCAACCTAATGCCCACCTGTCCCAGCAACCACATTACACCGCTGGGAAAAATAATATCAACAGATAAAAAGGAATGGGTTGCCCCTGCCGAAACCTATTTTCTCAGCGGACCATATGCTTCAGATATGCATAATGCATGTAATAAAATTGAGCCTACTACCCTTTCCGGCGTTAATCTAAATTCCGTTCCGGTAAAAGTCATCGATGCCGATGGGGAAATAATTACCGGATATATTTTCTGTGACAACTATTTCGAGCTATATGTCAATGGCACATTGATTGGCGTTGACCCTGTTCCTTTCACCCCGTTTAATTCCTGTGTCGTCAAATTCAAAGTTTCAAAACCTTACACCATCGCCGTTAAGCTGGTAGATTGGGAAGAAAACGTGGGACTGGGTTCGGAAATACAGAGTCCTACAGTACTTTATCACCCCGGAGACGGTGGTTTTATAGCGCAATTCAGTGATGGCACCATCACTGACGCCAGCTGGAAAACACAGACTTTTTATATTGCACCGATACAAAACCTCGGCGCAGTAGTTGAATTGGCAGACGGTACACGCTCTACCGCAACCGCCACAACCAAACCCACTTGCGATGCAAACTGCTATGGAATACACTATGAAATCCCTTCCGACTGGAAGACAGCGGAATTCGACGACAGCGGATGGCCCGCTGCAGTGCTATACAATGCCGCCCAGGTCACGAATTCAACAGCGTATACCAATTTTGCAAACAGTGCCTGGCCAAAGGCTAAATTTATCTGGTCATCTAATTTAATTCTCGATAACCTGGTGCTCAGCAGAAAAACTGTGGCCAAACCTACTTCTTCCACTGACGTAAAGACTAAAAATAACATCGAGGTTAACTACAATTCTGCTGGTCAAATAAGTGTTCGGGCAGAGTATGAAATAAGAGATGCTCAGGTACGCCTTACAGATGTGAACGGAAATTTACTACAGGAATGGAGTGCCGTTTTTATTCCGGAGCAGGTCAATATTGCTTTGAATACAGTTTTGCCATTGCCGGCTGGGTTATATATGGTTAATATAGACAACAAGGATAACCACATTGTCAGAAAAATAACGGTGTTGAAGTAAAAATGTCAAAGGCGCTCTGCAACCATTTATAGTTCTTCCAGGACTATAAGTAGGAATGTATTGTGAAAAAGACCATATCAGCAGGTTGCTCGCCGGTGAAGAAACTGCTTACATTGAACTGCTGAATATCTATCAGTGTAATGTAATAAACCTCTGCTATAGATTTCTCCTGAATCGGGAGCTTGCTGAGGATACCGCGCAGGAAGTTTTCATCGAAGTATTCCTCAGCCTGAAAAACTTCAGATCAAACGCTCGTCTCAGCACATGGCTATATAGAATTGCAGTAACCAAATCTCTAGACGAAATACGCAAACAAAAGCGTAAAAAACGCATCAGTTCATTTGGCAGTTTGTTAACCCTCGATCACATTTCGGAGTGGTTTACCTGCAACGAAAGTCCGGATACCATCCTTGAAGAGAAAGAGTCGCTGGATTTGCTGCTCAATATTCTGAATCAACTCCCAGATAACCAACGCATCGCGCTAACCTTAAGCAAAGTAGAAGGGTTCAGCAATCCTGAGATTGCTGAACTGATGAACACCTCCGTATATGCCGTAGAAGCCCTTATCTACAGGGGTCGCCAAAAATTAAATCGGGAAAAATCACACAGCAACGTCAGAAATTTTTCCGATTCCCGTCTAAAGAATAGTATATCTGTCCTGGAGTAGAGCCGAAAACGCATAGACAGGTTCATTTATGATTTTTATTTTCTTTAAGAACATATATGATGTCAGATTTTTTACAGCAATTTGATCAGCTACCCGCCGTATCTCCTTCCGACAATTGGAACGAGAAGAGAACCATGCTGCTGCAAAGTGTGAAAAAGAGAAAATCAAAACGGAAATTTTCGGGCGCATTGCTTCTGCTTTCACTGGTCCTAATTTTGGGGAACTTATTGGCTGTGTTCAGTTGTCTTTCTGAGCAGCAGAACTTACATTCAGATTACTGGGAAATGGCAAATGAGATTCTGATTTTTTCGGACTCTGTTCAATTCTGATAAATGGATTCAAGCACAGGGAAAAATTTACTGACTAAAATACTGATTCTGGTATTGATATTGAACAGCGCCGTGATGTTGTATCTGCTTTGGCAAAACAACCAACTCAGAAACCATAAAAAAGACAGGCATGACAAACGCGGTATCGCCTTATTGCTAAAGGAAAAATTGGACCTGAAAGATGACCAGGTAGCACAGATTGATGCGATACGACGGGAATTCCTTAAAAAAGAAGAACTACTCTCGGTAATAATTAAGGCTCAGCGAGATTCAATGAACGAAATCATGTTCAGTGATAAATGCGATACAATCGTGGTGAAAAAATTAGCCTGGAGGGTAGCGGAAAACGAATACAAAATGGAACGATACAGGATAAATCAGGCCATACAGCTGCAAAAAATCCTTGATTCTGAGCAGCTAAGCAAATTACGAACATACGTGAAAGATATACGTGACTATTTTAAACCACTAAAAAAGAACAGATAATACAAAAGAACTTACTTCAACATTTTATGAACTACTCAAAAAGACCAAACTTATTACTCATTGCCATTCTGACAGTGGGATTTCTACAATCAATTAAAGCCCAGAACAATACCATCATTCTGGGAAGACCGACAGACAAAAGTATTACTGCATCTGTACTTTTTGATCAGAAAGTGGATTTTTACATCGAATATGGCACCAGTCCGGGAGTATACCCAAACAAGACTAGCACCATCACCACCCTTCTTAAAACACCCGACAAGGTACTGATAGAAAAGCTATTACCGAATACCAGATACTATTACCGGCTTCAGTCAAAAGCAACTGGCTCGGCTACATTTGCTGCCGGATCGGAATATAGCTTCCAGACACAACGCGCTCCTGGTGAATCCTTTACCTTCACAATTGAGGCCGACGAGCACTTGTATGATAAAAAAGGTGTGAGAAGTCTGTATCAGGTTACTCTCGCCAACCAGTTGAAAGACAATCCCGACTTCATGATTTCACTCGGAGATACCTTCGGGGATGACCATACACCAAACGAGACAACCAGCGCTGATATGGACTTGCTCCACAAAGATTACCTTCAATACCTAGGAAAAATATGCCACTCGGTTCCGTTCTTTTTCTGTCTGGGCAACCATGAAGGTGAAAATGGTTACTACCTGAAGCAAAATCCACCGAACAACATCGCTGTTTACGGATCATTGTGGCGTAAATTTTATTACGCAAATCCTTACCCGAATGGCTTTTACAGCGGAAATCTAAACAGTGAGGGATTTGGTATCGGGCAACCGGAAAACTACTACGGCTTTGAGTGGGGAGATGCGCTCTTTGTGGTGCTGGATGTCTACCGCCATTGCGATGTCAATGAAAAACCACAAAAGTGGGATTGGACATTGGGCAAAACACAGTACGATTGGTTAAAATCTACCCTCGAGAATAGCAAGGCAAAATATAAATTTGTTTTCGCGCACCATACCCGTGGACAGGGCCGAGGAGGTGTCGGTACTGCGAGAGGCTATGAATGGGGCGGCTACAATGGCGATACAGGTACCAACTATCAGTTTGATACTTATCGTCCGGGCTGGGGATTACCCATTCATCAGCTGATGAAGAATAATGGCGTCAACGCCTTCTTCCAGGGACACGACCACCTTTTTGCCAAAGAAGAACTGGATGGTATCGTCTATCAGGAAGTGCCAATGGCCGCAGATACTACCTACGAGATTGGTGTGCTGGCCAATGCAGATGCCTACAAAGATGTCACTATGGACGGCTCCGGCCACATGCGCGTCACCGTTTCACCATCCTGCGTAAAAGTCGAATATGTCAAAGCATACCTTGCAAAAGATGAAAATGCCACCCGCAAGAATCAGCAGGTTGGATACACATACACCATAGGTAGCTGTGTTTCTGCCACCACTGAAAATATGCCCGATGATGGTCTGAGCATTTATCCAAATCCTGCTAATGAATCGCTCAGTATTCAAATACCTGATGAAACAGAACTGAAAAGCGTCGCCATCCGCAATTCAATGGGCCAGGTGCTGATATCTTCAGGAAGCAGTACGCTTAGTACGGAGGCCATCCCAACCGGCATGTACATCCTTGATATCGAAACCAGTAAAGGAAAATTTGCGCGAAAAATAATGGTTAATCACTAAGAAAATTATTTACCCCAATGAAAAAATTCCTCTCGATAGCAATTTTTATTTATGTTGCTGTTTTCACTGTCGGCGCTCAGACATTGAAACATGCCGAATTACTGGGCAGACCTACAGCCAACAGTATCACATGTCAGGTCATTTTCAATTCAGCGGCAGAAATTTGTTCACAATACGGCACCACATCAGGTGTTTATTCACAGCAGACTTCTTGGCAGCTCTTTGGTGCGGGCCAACCTGCTGAAGTCCTAATGGATGGCCTGAATTCCAATACAAAATATTATTACCGACTTTGCTACCGTGAACCTGGCTCGGGAACGGTTTCGTATAGACCGGAATACAGTTTCACAACCCAAAGAGCAGTGGGAAGCAGTTTTACCTTTACAGTTGAAGCAGACCCTCATTTGGACGAACAAAGTGACTCTGCCATCTATAAGTTGTGTCTGCAGAACCAACTGGATGACAAACCCGATTTCATGATTGATCTGGGTGATTTTCTGATGTCTGATAAGCTCAAGAACACATCAGGAAAAATTACCCGAGACACTGTCGTTTATCGCTCAAATCTTTTTCGCTCATACTACGATAATATTGGTCACTCGGTACCGGTTTTTATCGCCCTCGGAAACCATGAGGGTGAATCCGGATGGAACCTGAATGGAAACGCCGAAAACCTCGCCAACTGGAGCACGCTGGAGCGTAAAAAATATTTCCTTAACCCGGCACCCGATAACTTTTATACTGGTGATGCAACCATGCACCCTTTTGTAGGTCAGAGAGAGAATTATTACGCATGGACCTGGGGAGATGCACTCTTCATCGTGATTGACCCTTACTGGTACACCAAACCTAAACCGGATGCCCAAAATGGCTGGCGCTGGTCACTGGGAAAGACACAGTACGACTGGCTGAAGGCGACACTTGAAAACAGTACTGCAAAATTCAAATTTGTTTTTGCTCATCAGCTGGTGGGAGGAGACCCCAACGGTCGCGGAGGCGTTGAATTTTCGCACCTATATGAGTGGGGTGGAAAAAACCTTGACGGAACAGATGGTTTTGCTTCCAATCGTCCGGGTTGGTACAAACCCATAAAAGATTTACTCACTGAAAACCGCGTTAATGTTTTCTTTCATGGGCATGATCACTTTTTCGGTAAACAGGAAAAAAATTGTCTCATTTATCAGGAAACCCCTCAACCAAGCCACCCGAATTTTCAGAGTACTACCTATGCCACCGACTACGGTTACAAAGAGGGACAAATACTTCCCAATTCCGGCCACCTTCGGGTGACTGTTGACCCGGAGGGGGTAAAGGTAGAGTATGTGCGGGTTTATCTTCCAAAGAGCGAAAATGCTACAAGAAAAAATAAAGATGTATCTGCTACCTACTATATCGGGAAAAAGAATTGCTATGACGTAACAGCTGCCAGTACGCCAATACTTTGGAACAGCAATTACAAAGACGAACGCATTTATCCCAATCCTTTTTCAAATGAAACCAGGATTGAATTTACTGTACTTCAGCAGGAGCATTTGACCATCAATATCAGCAACGAGCAGGGGCGTAAAGTCCGAACGCTGCTCCGGTCAAACATGATCGATGAAGGTAATTATCATATTATCTGGGACGGGAAAGATGATGCGGAAAGAGATCTGGACAATGGTGTTTACTTTTACACACTCGAAGGTGAAAAAGGAAGCTGGAAGGCTGGAAAAATAGTACTTCTGCGTTAATTGAAATTTGCCTACAACCCTGATTCAATTCTTAACAGAAATAGAAATGAAAAGATTATTCCAAAACTTTGCTTTTGCATTGATAATGCTGCTGCCCTTCAATGCCTTATGTCACGACCTGAATACCGCCACATTACCCCTTCGGGAATGGCATCTATCTGAAAACAGGGTGGTTCGGGGATCCTTTCTGATGCTGAAAAACGAAAAAGTTTTTCTAGAGAATGAGAACCATGAAATTGTATCCTTTCTTTTGACTGAATTCAGTGGAGATGATCAGGGTTTCGTAAATAAAAAGTCTGAAGCAATCAACCAGCTGAACAATAGCCATAAAGGCCAAGCTTCAAAGCCAGAGGAAATAAGATTTTTTCTTTTGAAAGCCGGATCGGCACTGCTACTTCTGATCACCATATTCGGACTATCCTACAGATTTCTTAGAGGGCGAGCTAGAAAAGTTACGTTCTACTTTATGAGTGTAGGATTGATTTCAACTCTTTACAGCTTTAAAAACAAACCTTTCATCTTCGGGAGCGATCCAAAAGTAATGGATCTGGCTTTTGCTCCATTCAAGCCAAATGTATATACTTCTTGGAATAATACGTACTTTCTTGTTCATTCCAAGGGAATTCCCACAACGCACAAAATGATGACAGGTATCACCGGCTGGCAACAGCAGGTTCCGATTCCACAGTGCTATATCGGCAACAATGCATGGAGCATCCCTCTCAATCCGGTCATAGCAAAAACACCCGTTTCTGTCAATCCGCAACATTTTACCAAAGGAGCGATAGCTGTAGCGGTAAATGGTATCGCCATTTTTAATCCATTCACGAACACGGGGGTAGATGCACTTGTAGACGGACAACTTGACAATTGGGGCGGCCATTGCGGTCGCGCAGATGACTACCACTACCACATCGCACCCTTGCATCTATATGACCACACACTGAAAACGCTTCCAATCGCCTATGCGCTGGATGGTTTCGCAGTGTACGGAAGCCAGGAGCCCGATGGATCCGCAATGAAACAACTGGATGCCAATCATGGTCACTACGGTGCAGATGGCGTTTACCACTACCACGGAACCAACTCATTTCCGTACATGATTGGAAATATGGTTGGACAGATTACCGAGGATGCCGACAAGCAGATTATCCCACAAGCCAGCGCAAAACCTATTCGTCCGGCCGGTACACCATTAAGAGGGGCAGCCATCACGGGGTGCGAGCCCAATACCGCAGGAAATGGGTACTCAATGACTTACACACTTGCCGGCAAAACCTATGTGTGGGACTACAAATGGGACAATGCAGGAAACTACACCTTTAATTTTGATGGCCCTTCAGGCAAAAGCACAAACACTTACAAAGGAAGTGCTCCATGCAACGTTCCTGTTGCTGTGGCAGACCATGCTGCTGACAACCAATACCTGAAAATCTTTCCCAATCCGGTTCGAGGCGAGCTGTTTATCAGTCTGAAGGATGAAGTTGCTATCACAGAGATATTAAAAACAACCCTTTACAATGCCGGGGGTGCTGCTGTTTTTCAAAGCAATTCCTTTGTGCAAAACATCCGAACAGAAAGCTTTCCGAAAGGAGTTTATCTTTTGCAGTTGCAAACGGCAGACAGAAATCTGGTCAGAAAACTGATTATTGAATAAATGTCCGGCTTTCTTCCATTTTTGCTGTCGGGATTCGAACACGTCATTCCGCTGGGGTACGACCATATTCTATTCATCGTGTCCCTTTTTTTCATTGATTCACGACTGAAAACAGCGCTATTTCAGTGCACCTTATTTACCATTGCGCACTCCCTCACTCTTGCAATGGTGGCCTTGAAGCACATTAGCGTTAATGCTTTTTACGTGGAAATCATCATTGCTCTATCCATCTTCTTTGTCGCGCTTGAAAACCTTTTCCTTAGAAATGTCCGACCATGGAGACTTATTATGGTCTTTGTTTTCGGATTGATTCATGGGGCCGGTTTTGCCGCTGCGCTTTTATCGGCAGGACTTCCTGAAAGGAATCGGATATCGGCATTGTTGGGTTTTAATATCGGAGTAGAACTTGCGCAGGTACTTCTGATTCTGTGCTGCTACTGGCTTGTTGCAAGACCTTTATCACAAAAGCAATGGTACCGTCAGAAATTGACCAATCCATTGTCTCTCGCAATTGCTTCACTAGCACTTTTCTGGGCAGTCCAGCGTTTTCTGCAGTAGAATGTTTCTGCTGATCTATTCTGCACATGGGTTTTCTTCCTTTTGTTCCAAATTGAACGAAAAAACCATTTGATTTTAAGATATTTACACATCAGGACTAAAAGGGAAATGAAATTCGAAGATATCTATTTCACGCATAAAAATCTGGTGTACAATCTGGCTCTGCAGTATGTCCAGAATGCCGAAGATGCGCAGGAAATTGCGCAGGATGTCTTTGTAGCTGTTTACAATATGATAGACTCATTTCGGGGAGAATCATCTATTTCAACATGGGTATATCGAATAACGATCAACAAAAGCCTGGATTACCTGAAGGCAAAAAAACGAAAAAAGCGTTTTGCCTACATCACTTCCATCTTCTACAACGACAACAATGAACTGAACTTCGACACTCCGAATTTCAATCATCCCGGCGTTTTACTTGAAGACAAGGAAGCACTCGAGCATTTATTTGCATTGATTAACCAATTGTCCGATAACCAAAGAACAGTCCTAATTCTCAGTAAAATTGAGCAAAAGTCTCAACAGGAAATTGCGGAAATTATGTCTCTGTCGGTCAAAGCAGTTGAATCACTTCTCCAGCGGGCAAAGGCGAATTTGTTAAATAATATTCAAAAAAAGAGGGATTGAGGTTAAATCGTCGTCAATTTAATTACCATCAAAATACTCAATGTGATGAATCCGGAATTACTGGAAAAAATTCAAAAAGTAGAAGCTCCTCCGGGACTATTGGCAGGAATAGAGAAAAAAATTGAAATAGAAAAACCTCAGTTAGCTGTAAAATTCGCATGGGGATATGCACTCGTGTGCAGCCTTGTCTTCATTCTTGATTTTTCTGTACTTGCCGCTCAAAAAAGCAATTCTGTTCAGGAGAATAGTTTGAATACTACATTCCAGTTTAATTCTGAGAATCAACTTTACGACCTTTATTATGAATAAAGCGAAAATCAATAGAATAGTAATAGGATTTCTATTGCTGAGTAACCTGTTGCTGTTGGGGTACATATTTTGGAAAAAACCTGCCTTGCCCGAAGGACCAAAGAAAATAATCATTGAGCGACTACACCTTGATGAGCAGCAGAAAAACATTTATGGGCTGCTCGTTGAAAACCACCGAAACAGCATCAGGCAATCAGAGGATAGTATAATCACCCTTAAAAACCGCCTGTATTCAACTTTAAAAACAACCTCGGATACCACTGAAAAAGATAAAATCACAGGAGCGATAGTGGAAATTCAGAAAAAAATTGAATCAATGCACTACGAGCACTTTAATGCCATAAAATCCTTGTGCAGACCGGAGCAATATGGCGATTTTGATGACCTCTGCGATGAGATAACCAACCTTTTTCCGCAAAGAGGGAAAAAAGTGCCCAAATGAGATATTGCCTTTTTTTTGTTGCAGTAATGATGGTTTTCAGAAATGTTGATGCGCAAAATCAGCGTTCTCCTTCAATTCGCTTTTCACACTTTTGGAACAATGAGCAATTATTTTTAGACAGACCCTACTCTACTGGTTCAGACACCATCACTATTTCGAAGTTAAAGTACTACGTATCCAACTTTCAGTTGTTTAAAGGACAAAAATTGGTGTGGTCAGAGCCAAACAGCTACCACCTTATTGATGGCAGCAATAAAAGTGGACCCGAAATCAAGCTAAATATTTCTGACACAATGAAATATGATCACCTAGTTTTTATATTTGGCGTAGATAGTCTGACCCAGAGCGGCGGTGTTAAAGGTGGTGATCTTGATCCTACCCGAGGAATGTACTGGAGCTGGCAAAGTGGTTATATTCATTTCAAACTTGAAGGAACCTGTACAACCTGTCATGCAACCGACAAGGAATTTCAATTTCACATTGGCGGATATACTTATCCATTTAATACAATACGTCGACTATCTTGGCCAGTAAGCCCCGGGGAAAATATTGAATTCAGTATTGATATTGAGGAATTGTTGACAAAAAAATTGTTACCCTCCGCTTTTCACATCATGAGTCCATCGGTGAAAGCTGTAGCGGCTTCCCACTCAATACATTTTTTGAAAACAGAAAAATGAAAAAATCATTCCTCCTTGCCGCCTCCGCAATTTTACTGCTATCCTTTGTTTGGATTCAGGAGGGACTTTTTCACAAGCCTGCAAATTTTCCTGACCCCGTTTACAATTTTACCGAAAACCGTCTGAAGCAGGAAACCATTGACTTGGGCAGAGCCTTGTTCTATGATCCGATACTTTCAAATACCAACACCATCTCCTGCGCTTCCTGCCATTCTTCTTACACTGCTTTTACACATGTAGACCACGCGCTCAGTCATGGCATTTTTGACAGCATCGGGACAAGAAATTCACCGGCACTTATGAATCTGGCATGGCAAAAATCTTTCATGTGGGATGGCGCCATAAACAACCTTGATATGCAATCGCTGGCACCTATTTCACACCCTGCAGAAATGGGAAGTTCAATAGATTCCGTGGTTTTTCGTCTGAAAAAAACGACGCTTTATCCCCACATGTTTTATCAAGCCTTCGGTGACAGTGAAATAACTGGTGAAAGGTGCCTAAAGGCCATTGCGCAATTCGTGCTAACGCTGGTGAGCGCAAATTCAACGTACGATAAGGTAAAAAGGGGCGAAACTGCTTTCACCGAACAGGAGGAGAAGGGCTATTACCTTTTTCAGCAACACTGCAACTCCTGCCACACGGAGCCACTGTTCACCAATGGTGAATTTGAAAACAATGGTCTGCCTGTCGATTCCAGACTAAGAGACCCGGGCAGGGCAAAAATAACCCAGAATCCTTCTGATAGCTTTAAATTTAAGGTGCCAACACTGCGAAATATTGAATTTTCCTATCCTTACATGCACGATGGACGATTCAAAAGGCTTTCAGATGTGCTAAAACACTATGGATCGGGAAAGTTGAGTAGCCCTACCCTATCAGTTCACCTAATCAATGGCATTTCACTAAGTTCAGAGCAGCGGGTGGATCTGATTGCTTTTCTGCTTACGCTCACAGACAAGGATTTCCTGTTTGAAACAAAATATGCCTATCCAAATGAAATATATTCCAGGTAACACCAGAATACTACAAATAAAATCGTCTTAATTTAGGGTAAATAATTTCTGAAGTATGTGTAGATCTTTTCTCTTCGTCGCACTGATTTTATCAGTAACAAGCACCTGTCTAACTCAAAATAATCCGGTCATAACCTCCTGGATTCAAAACACCACCATCAAAGGCAGGCATTACATGAAAGGCAATTCTACTCCAATTGTGGACAATACCTTGGCAAATGTACAGAAAGTGCAATATTCCACCGGTTCTGTATACATTAGTACACAGGGTATTCCGGCCTACATTACAGGTCCTTTCCTGGATGGCAATCCATCGCAGGCTTCCGCCCAAAACGCTATATTCAAGTTTCCACTCTCTCCGAAGAAAAACAATGGAACACCTTCTCCAACTACGGGGGGCAACATCGGTCTATTCATCAATGGCGTCGCACTTTTTGATTATCGTGATGCAGTGTCCTGGCAAAGTTCCACTCAAACACTAAAAGGAGGACCTTTTGGAGGAATGGGCGATCAGGTGTGGAACCGAGACGCGGTAGTGGCCGAGAAGGCCGGTTTTGACTGCTCTAAGGGACACCCGGCTATGGGCAATTACCACCACCACCAAAATCCCTCTGCTTTTAATCTGGATAAAATGAAAATTTCTAATGTCTGCGATCTCTACAGCGCGGACGGATTGTATGTTATCGACTCCACGAGACACGCTCCTCTGATTGGGTTCGCATATGATGGTTTCCCCATTTATGGCGCTTATGCACACAAAAATGTTGATGGTACAGGTGGAATCACCAGAATGAAATCCAGTTTCGTGTTAAGGGATATAAAAATCCGAGCAACCTATGCCAACGGCAACACCGTAACTCCTGGACCTAATGTCAGTGCAAAATATCCACTTGGGTATTTCCGTGAAGACTATACCTATGTACCAACTGCTGCATCCACTCCAGATTATCTTGATGAGCATAACGGAAGGTGGTGTGTAACGCCTGAATACCCCAACGGAACCTACGCCTATTTTTGTACCATCGATGAAAACTGGAATTCATACTACCCGTACTGCGTTGGACCAACATTCTACGGAGTGAAAAGTGCGATGAAGGTTCAAAGCATCAATGAGGCCACAACGATATACAGCGGCAGCACAGCATCTAAAAATATCCTTCCGGAAAATCTAACAGTGACGGTCTACCCAAATCCTGCGAGCGATCTGATTGCAGTACAACTGGCAAATGCCGCTCCTCAGGATTATCAATTGTCGCTTTTTGACATTCGGGGAAGAATAGTCGGAAGCTCAACATTGTACCAAGGCAGCACAATAGCATTCATAGACACCCGAACTTGTTATGAAGGACAATATGTCCTTCAGATTTCATCCCCATCGGGCAGGTGGACAAGAAAAGTAGAAATTGTAAAATAGAAACAACCACAGGGAGCAGAATTTTCCTGCTAATTCATGAAATAATCTTACACGGACATGTACAAATGGCTTCTCGGCTCATTGTTGACGACGCTCCTTTGCGGAAACACATTTGCTCAACGCAATGTAATATTAATCATCGCTGATGACCTCGGAACGGACTATTGCGGTTTTTATGAAAATCACCAGGATACAGTTGCAATGCCCAATATCCGCAGACTTCTTGCAAGAGGTGTTCGCTTCCGAAATGCCTGGTCAAATCCGTTGTGCTCACCTACCAGAGCGGGAATACTAACAGGCAGATATAGCTTTCGCACAGGTGTTGGAGATGCCATCGGAGGACAAGGTTCGGCCGTTCTCGATACCGCCGAACTGACCATACCAAGGATGCTTCAGTACTACCAGCCGGGTGCCATTGCCAAGGCCAACATTGGAAAATGGCATCTCCACCTTCCGTCACCGATTTCCAACTTTTATTTCCCCAATAAAATGGGCTATGATCATTTTGAAGGGAATTTCACCGGTGTGCTCAATTCGTACACCAACTGGACAAAAGTCAATGACGGTATCGCAAGCAATAATACAGTATACGCCACCACCGAAACGGCCAACAACGCCATATCATGGGTTAAAAAGCAAAACAAACCTTTTTTTCTCTGGCTTGCTTTTAATGCACCTCATGCGCCCTTTCATCTTCCACCTACCGATCTGCATTCCTACAATGGTCTGAGCGGAACGCCTGCAGATATTTCTGCAAATCCAAAACCCTATTTCAAAGCAGCTGTGGAAGCACTAGACCATGAAATAGGCAGGTTGTTCGATTCACTCGCTGTACTAAACCAATTAGACAATACGGATATCATTTTCATCGGAGACAATGGGGATGATAGCAATGTTGCCCAAAACAAAGGGGGTGCAAAAGGCAGTATTTATCAAGAAGGCGTGCATATTCCTTTCATCATTTCCGGCCCATCGGTGGTTAATCCGGGCAGGGCAAGTGATGCGCTAGTAAATACCCATGACTTGTTTGCGACCATTCTAGAACTTTTTGGTTACAACAATTGGCAATCGAAGATTTCGCCTTCAAAGCCGGTTGACAGCAAAAGCATCTTACCTATTTTAAAAAACCAAAAGAAAGATATTAGAGACTGGGCTTATACAGAGATTTTTAAAAACACAACAGTGGCAGGTGATGGCAAGGCCATGCGAAATGCAAAATTCAAACTACTGGATTTT
>CANHEE010000026.1 GCA_947459655.1 Lewinellaceae bacterium | reverse complement strand
GTGAAGTGCCTAAGCCACAATCTGCACAGGTCGTAAGCAAGTATCCATCAAGGTCAAATTCACCATCAACGCTACAGAACTCAACGTGCAGTTAACAATGGAAAATACGGGGATAGGAAGCATACCTGCAGGTCTGGGTTGGCATCCGTATTTTTTCATATCAGAGAACATGAGGAATTGCACCTTGCAAATGCCTGAACTAGAGCGAATTGAGATCGATGACCGGATGATACCTACAGGAAACAGGGAAAAAATCAGCACATTCACAAATCCTGTACCTCTGGCAAATGTCCGCCTAGACAATTGCTTTTTCATTGACAATCAGCAAAAGCCATTTGTTGCAGTGCTTGATGCTCCGTCAGGGAAACTCACATATACACAGGAAACGGGGCCCGACAAATTCAATTATGCACAGATATTTACACCTGACCACAAAAGATCAATCGCACTCGAACCCATGACCTGCAACATCAATGCTTTTAACAATGGAGAAGGACTGAAAATACTGCAACCCGGCGAGCAATTTGGCGGTCAGTGCAGCATTCGCTTCGCGAAAAATTTCAGGTAAAATTAGTCCTTATGAAAATTTCGGCTTAAATTCGTTTAGCTTTCCTGAAAACCTATTTGTTAACAATATCAAAACTTATGGAACAAGGTGACTCGGTACTTATTGCTGGTGGCACGGGATTGGTCGGTCAAAGACTGACAAAATTGCTTCTTCAAAACGGATACAAGGTAATGTTGCTGAGCAGAAAAAAAACAACGCAAGGCAATATTACGGTATACGAATGGAATCCTGCCAAAAATGCGATTGATGACAATGCACTGCTCGATGCCGATCACATTATAAATCTTTCAGGAGAAAATATTGCCGGGGGCAGATGGACGCCAGAGCGAAAAAGAGCCCTTATCAGTAGCAGAACCGGATCAAACCAGTTGCTATTTGATGCGTGTCAGCGACTAGGTCGATTCCCAAAAACCTATATTACAGCATCCGCCATCGGTTACTATGGCAACCGCGAAAATGAAATTCTTGACGAAGATTCAGATGCCGGAAGCGGTTTTCTCAGTGAATGTTGTGTCACATGGGAATCTGGCGCCCAAAAATGGTCGGATAAAGGAGTAAGAACAGTTATCTGCCGTATCGGTCTGGTGCTGAGCAATTCTGGAGGTGTACTCGCCGAAACGCTCAAACCCCTGCGTTTTGGATTGGCAACGTACTTTGGTTCGGGCAAACAGTATAATTCATGGATACACATTGACGACCTCTGCGGAATACTGCAACTTGCGATAGAAGACGATGAAATGAGTGGCATTTTCAATGCAGTGGCACCCAACCCGGTTTCCAATCTCGAATTTACGAAAACACTTGTGCGGGTCAGACGAAAACCTTGTCTGATGGTACCTGCCCCCTCCTTTGCACTCCACATACTACTTGGCGAATCTGCTCAGATGATTCTCAGTGGCTCTATTGTCTCTTCCGCAAAAATTGAGCAACAGGGCTTCGTGTTCCTGTTCCCCGAGCTTGAAGCAGCGCTGAAGGATTTGCTGAACACTTAGTAAACTGTGGAACATTAAATCAGCTCTCGTTGTTGTTTTGCCTAAAGTGTTTGTACCTTTGCAGTAGAAATGGCGAGAATAATGGCAATCGATTATGGAATGAAAAGAGTAGGTCTGGCAGTTACGGACCCGCTCCAGATAATATCGACTGCGCTGGATACCATACCCACGGAAAAAATCTTTGAATACCTCAAAAAATACTGTGCTGAAGAGGAGGTAGAGCGATTTGTGGTCGGAGAGCCGACACATATGGACGGCAACCCCACCTACCTAACCCCACTTGTACATACCTTTATCGGAGAACTTAATAAAATTTTTCCAGCTATTCCGGTCAGTACATGGGATGAGAGATTCACCTCTGTGGAGGCAAAAAAAACCATACTTGCTGCAGGATACAAAAAAAAGCAACGACAAGATAAGGCCCTGGTTGACAGAGTAAGTGCTGCTATAATTCTCATGGAATACATGGAAAAAAAACACCCTTAATTACAAAAATGATTTTACCTATTTATGCCTACGGACAGCCCGTCCTGAAACAGGTTGCAAAAGACATAGCTCCTGACTATCCTGAACTGAAGGAACTTATTCAGAACATGTGGGAAACAATGTACCAGGCCAATGGCGTGGGGATTGCCGCACCGCAAATCGGATTGAGCGTTCGTCTGTTTGTCATTGACAGTACCCAGATTAATGATGAGATGCGTAAAGGAGAAGTCGGAATAAAAAAGGTTTTCATCAACGCCCACAAGATTGATGAGAGCGGTAGCCTGTGGAATTACGAAGAGGGATGCCTCAGTATCCCTCACGTCAGGGGTGATGTCGAACGCCACGACACCCTGAGAATAAGGTATCAGGACGAGAATTTTGAAACGCACGAGCAGACGTTCCACGGCATCAATGCCCGTGTAATTCAGCATGAATATGACCACATTGATGGTATACTTTTTACCGAAAAACTAAAGCCACTGAAGAAGAAAATGATTCAGCGTAGGATGAATGATATTCTCGGCGGAAAAGTTCGCGCAGATTACAAATTGAAATTTGCCAAAAGATAGTATGGGTCTGAAAATGGATGAAAAAATAAGGGATATCGCACTTCAGACGCTGGAAATTGAAATTGAAACACTGGAGAACCTAAAATCCAGTATCAACGAAGATTTTGTCAGTGCCGTTAAGGCCATTTTTAACAGCCATGGAAGAGTCGTTGTAACCGGCATCGGAAAAAGTGCTATCGTTGCGCAAAAAATTGTGGCAACGATGAATTCTACCGGAACACCTGCCCTATTCATGCACGCTGCCGATGCCATTCATGGTGACCTTGGAATGATCAGAACAGATGACATCATCATCTGCATCTCCAAAAGCGGTGACACACCTGAAATCAAAGTTCTGGTACCGATTCTGAAGAATTTTGGCAACCCACTAATTGCCATTGCCGCCAATGAAGATTCCTTTCTGGCAAGATCTGCCGATTTTTTATTGCTTACACCCATCGGCAAGGAGGCCGATCCCAATAATTTGGCACCCACAGCAAGCACAACTGCACAGATGAGCATGGGCGATGCCATTGCTACCGCTCTACTGGCTCTACGTGGTTTCTCTTCTGCCGATTTCGCCCAGTTTCACCCGGGTGGGGCGCTTGGCAAACAACTTTACCTAAGAGTGGCAGATATTTACGTTCAACACGAAAGTCCATTTGTTTCTGAGCGGGAAAGTGTACAAAATACCATTGTGGAAATGACCTCTAAAAGGCTTGGAGCCGTTGCAGTTGTTGATGAATATCGCAAGGTTCTGGGAATCATCACAGATGGAGACCTAAGAAGAATGTTGGAAAAAAAGGAGGATTTCTCAACGTTGTACGCGGGAGCAATCATGTCACGCAACCCAATTATTCTCTTTAGGGATGAACTTGCAGTACGGGCACTTGAACTCATGAGGATTAAGAGCATTACCCAACTGATTATTGTTGATGACAACAATGCCTACCTTGGAATGGTACACCTCCACGATTTACTCAGAGAGGGCATCATCTGAATTTCGCCCCTGTGACAAGCGTTACTAACTTTGCAGCTTTTCACCAAAACTCAAATCACCGGCATCACCCAGGCCGGGAACAATGTATGATTTTGCAGTTAGTTCATCGTCGATGGCACCAATCCAGATGTTGAGTTCGGGGTACTTTCGACTAACATATTCTACGCCCTGACCAGAGCCAATTGCACTGACCAGATGCACAGATGAAGGTTTACCATACTCCAGCAATTTCAGGAGCGTCAGGTGCACAGATGCACCGGTAGCAAGCATTGCATCGGTAAGAATAAGTGTACAACCATTGAGATCAGGACAGGATAGGTATTCCACACGTATGTCAAAACTTCCATCACGGTGGTGTTTCCTGTAGGCCGATACAAAGGCGTTGTCTGCCTGATCAAAAACATTCAGGACCCCCTGATGCAGTGGTAGCCCCGCCCGCAGAATGGTTCCAATAACGAAGCGATGCGCAGGTAATTTCACCGAAGCAGTGCCCAGTGGAGTTTCCACTTTCCCGTCGACATACTCCAGCGATTTGCTGAGTTCATAGGCAAGGATTTCACCCAACTTAGACATGTTTTCACGAAATCTTCTCCTGTCGGTCTGTATTTTCACATCACGCATTTCTCCGATAATTTTGCATCCGATATTCGGATACTCACTGAGGTTGAACACTTTCTTCATAAATTGCCTTCTTGTTCTGGCTAAAGTAGTACATTTCGCTGTATTCCCAAAATAAGAAAAATCAATATTTTACATGACATAGATTCTCCAGAAGCCGAAAAAGGACTGCGGGCTAAATAAAAAGCCCGTAGTGCAATCAGCAAACGGGCTTTGAATAAATGATGTGTTGATGAGATCATGCGCTGCATGCCAGACAATCCGGATCGTCCAGGCTGCATGCCTGCGGAAAGTCTTCAACATTCAGGTCGTCAAATTTTGGTTTTTCTTTTGTCGCTTCCGGAGCAGATTTTTTGCCTCCTTCTTTTTTGGTCTCGGTGAGGTTGCCATCAACAAACTTCTGCTGGTATTTGCCACTAAGTGTGAATTTAATCGGATCAACTGCAGACTTGCTTCTGAGGTAGTAAATTCCGGTCTTGAGACCTTTTTGCCATGCGTAAAAGTGCATGGAGGTCAACTTGCTTACCGTTGGACTTTCTACAAAAAGATTCAGACTTTGGCTCTGACAGATAAACGCTCCCCTGTCTGCCGACTGATCAATGATGGCCTTCTGGCTGATTTCGTAAGCTGTTTTGTACATCGCCTTGATTTCTTCAGGCAGACCATCGATATGTTGAACGGAGCCATTGGCAGCAATCAGCATTTCCCTTAGTTCATTGTCCCATAAGCCAAGACGGATCAGGTCTTTCAGTAGGTGTTTGTTGACAACGATGAACTCTCCTGACAATGTCCTTCTTGTGTAGATATTTGACGTGTAAGGCTCAAAACACTCGTTATTGCCAAGAATCTGGGAAGTCGACGCAGTTGGCATTGGTGCCAGCAACAATGAATTTCTAACACCGTTCTTCATCACATCCTTGCGCAGTGAAGACCAGTCCCAGCGATCGCTCGGAAGTACGTTCCACATGTCAAACTGGAATTCTCCCTGACTCAACGGACTACCCTGAAAAGTTTCATATGCGCCGTTTTTCTTGGCCAGTTCGCAGCTCTCCACCATACCGGCGTAGTAAATTGTCTCGAAAATATCTCGGTTCAGTTTCCTTGCCTCTTCGCTGTCGAATGCCATACGTAGCATCAGGTAAGCATCTGCGAGTCCCTGCACACCAAGACCGATTGGCCTGTGGCGCATATTTGACTTGCGAGCTTCAGGAACAGGGTAGAAATTGATGTCGATTACCTTGTTTAGGTTACGCGTCATTACCCTGACGATTTCGAAAAGTTTCTGGAAATCAAAGGAACCGTTTGATACGAAGCGGCTCAGGTTTACAGATGCAAGATTACAAACCGCCACCTCGTCAGCAGCAGTGTATTCAATAATTTCAGTACAAAGGTTGGAACTTCTAATGGTTCCGAGGTTTTTCTGATTGCTCTTTTTGTTGGCAGCATCCTTGTAAAGCAAATATGGCGTTCCTGTTTCAATCTGACTTTCAATGATTTTGTTCCACAGCTCGCGCGCCTTGATCGTTCTGCGTTGGCGACCTTCGGCTTCGTACCTTGTGTATAACTCATCAAACGCTTCGGAGTGTACATCATATAAGTTTGGCGCTTCGTTCGGACAGAACAATGACCACTCACCATCTGTTTTTACACGCTCCATAAACAAGTCAGGTATCCACATGGCGTAGAAAAGGTCACGCGCACGCATCTCCTCCTTGCCATGATTTTTCTTCAGTTCAAGAAAGTCGAAAACATCGGCATGCCATGGTTCAAGATAAACGGCAAAAGAGCCTTTTCTCCTTCCCCCACCCTGGTCTACGTATCTGGCGGTTTCGTTGTAAACTTTCAGCATCGGAATCAACCCGTTGGATTGTCCTCCCGTACCCTTGATGTAGGAGCCCTTTGCACGAATATTGTGCGCAGAAATACCAATTCCACCGGCAGATTGGGAAATTTTGGCACAACGGGTCAGCGTTTCGTAAATTCCTGAAATGGAATCTTCAGACATGCTCAGCAAAAAGCAACTGGATAGCTGGGGTCTTGGTGTACCTGCATTGAAAAGGGTCGGGGTAGCGTGAATAAACCATTTTTCCGACATCAGATGATAGGTTTCAATGGCAGCATCTATATCCGTTCCGTGAATTCCAATGGATACGCGCATCAGCATCTGCTGCGGACGTTCAACCACCTTCTTGTCCATACGCAACAGGTAGCTTCTTTCCAGGGTCTTGAATCCAAAATAGTCAAAATCAAAGTCTCTGTCGTATATGATGACAGAGTCGAGGCGCTCCTTGTGTTCCTGCACAATCTGGAAGCATTCCTCAGATATTAATCCTGCCTTCTCGCCTGTTTTAGGATCGATGTAATGGTACAAATCCTTCATTGTTTTGGAGAAGGATTTGTCTGTGTTTTTGTGAAGGTTACTAACGGCTATCCTCGCCGCCAGGATGGCGTAATCCGGGTGCTGTGATGACATTGCAGCAGCAGTCTCAGCAGCAAGGTTGTCCAACTCGGTGGTTGATACACCATCGTACAATCCCAGAATTACTTTTTTTGAAACCTCAATGGAATCGACGTGGTTTGGATCCAAGCCGTAGCTCAGTTTCTTGACACGTGCCGTGATTTTGTCGAAGGAAACATCCTCCAGTTTGCCGGATCTTTTGATTACTTGCATGGTAGTAGAGCGTGAGTTTGTGTCCAGGCTATTAACCTGTAAATCTTTTGATTGTGTTGTTTATATCGATATTTTTAAATCGTGACTTTTTCTCCTTTTCAGGAGACTGAAAATTGAAAGTACCTGCACAATATTGCACCCATGAGAGAGAGGGTAATTACCCAGAAACCGAGGTGGATAAAAATGTACTTCCAGCTTTTGCGTTCAAACAGAGCATTTATTGCCAAAACCGGTAAAACGAGCAGTATGGCGGTCATGCAACCGTGCAAAGCC
Source organism: Lewinellaceae bacterium (assembly GCA_947459655.1). Lineage (GTDB taxonomy): Bacteria > Bacteroidota > Bacteroidia > Chitinophagales > Saprospiraceae > CANHEE01. The sequence continues at coordinate 21,999 of CANHEE010000026.1, read as the reverse complement.
CCGTGTCCGAAGGAACGGTACTGACCTGCAAAGTTTTCCATCACATATGCATAAACCCTACCTGCCTCTGTCTCGGAATCATTTATTCCTGCTACTCCTGCCAAAAGAGAGCGGAAACCAAACTGGTGGATTACCATTGGTGTCATCGCCACTGCCATCAGGATGCCGAGCAGGTAGACCGTTCCGAACAATTTCAGCGGATTGAAATCGCTTCTCATCTTTTCTTCGCTCAATCCAGTCTCGGCCATCCAAATTTTCCCAAATCCGAATGTATTGTTGTACCAGATGAAACCCACAAACAGGGGAACAAGAGCCGTAAGGGTTATGACGAGATAGTTCATTTTTCGTTTGTTTTGTGTGGTATTTCAGGGGTTAAAAGTGAATTATACGCACTTAAAACTCAGCATCGAAAACAATCTCTGCCTCATCCTTGTGGGTCATAATACCTGCCTTCTGATAATCACCAACTCGTTTTTCAAAGAAGTTGGTTTTACCCTGAAGAGAAATCATATCCATGAAATCAAACGGATTGTCGGAGTTGTAGACTTTACTGCATCCGAGCGAAAGCAATAATCTGTCGGCTACGTACTCGATGTACTGACACATCAGCCTGGAATTCATGCCAATCAAATCCACCGGAATCGCATCGGTTACAAACTCTTTCTCAATTTCTACAGCCTCGGTGATGATTTCCGTCACGCGTTCTTTAGACAATTTATTGACAATGTGCTTGTTGTATAGCAAACAAGCAAAGTCACAGTGCATCCCTTCATCGCGTGAAATCAACTCGTTTGAGAAGGTGAGTCCGGGCATCAAACCGCGTTTCTTCAGCCAGAATATGGAGCAGAATGACCCCGAGAAGAATATACCTTCCACTGCCGCAAAAGCGATCAGGCGTTCAGCAAAACCGGCATTTTTTATCCAGCGCAACGCCCACTCTGCTTTTTTAGATACACAAGGCAGTGTATCTATCGCATGGAACAAGTAGTTTTTGTCCTCATCGCTCTGTATGTATGTGTCAATAAGCAGTGAGTAGGTTTCAGAATGGATATTTTCCATCATGATTTGAAAACCGTAGAAAAACTTGGCTTCGGTGTATTGAACTTCACTGACAAAATTTTCGGCAAGATTTTCATTTACAATTCCATCACTTGCAGCAAAAAACGCAAGTACATGCTTAATGAAATGCCTTTCGTTGTCGTTTAATTTGTGCTTCCAATCCTGAAGATCCTGTGCAAGATCAATCTCCTCTGCTGTCCAGAAGGAGGCTTCAGCCTGCTTGTAAAACTGCCAGATGTCATTGTGTTCAATTGGGAACAATACAAACCGATTCGGATTCTCGGCGAGTATGGGCTCGTTTGTTGTATTAGAATGCATAGTGTTTCAGATATAATTTGTTATCGTTAATGTATACTCAGCACAATGAACATTTCACCAGCCTAAACACTGATGAAATTTGATTCCCTTCAGAAATCCGGACAGTTTGCAACTGGCCTTGGCTTGATGCCCGAAATAAATCTATTCGTTGGTGTGTTTTTCTACAGACTCAAAAGGTGTGGCGTCAGCAATTTCGCGTTGATTCTTTGTCGAATAATGAGCCTGAGAATGTATTCTTAATTTCGTACCTCAAAACTAAAAATAAATCGTCTTTTTAAGGATACAGTTTTTTCCACAAATTGTGGAAAACTTTTGCAGGTAACTATATATCAACATATTATAGTTTTTACATATTTTTCCACAATGTGGATAACTACTTGTGGAAAAATAATTTGCATTGCGGACAAATATGTTAATTAACTAAAAATCAGGCCTGTTCTGAATGTAAAAAATGTAAATACTGATAAAAAAAATATATACTAAATGGAATCAGTATGCGCATTGGGCAACACCCCAAATGACGATTTTTCCACATGCGATAGTTTTCGTTTTACTGGTCATTTTTTAGTTGTGATGGGACGAAATGTAATTCAATATCACACATCCGCAAGACAGCCCTAGTCCACGCATTATAATTTGCATGTTATTTATAACGAATGAACATATTTAACCTAATATTAATTGCAATTGATCTATATTTAATGTTCCAGTTATCAGAATTCCATTATTTTTGTCGAAAATAACATTCAATGAGAAAGTATATCATTCCGGCCTCAGCAGCTCTCATTTGCGCAGTTTTTACCGCTTTCACTCCTGTAATTCAAAAAACCATTAATACCACTGAAAAATCAGGAGATGAAATCAAATGGATGACCTGGGACGAGGCCGTAGCACAAAACAAAATAAAACCAAAAAAAATCATGGTAGATGTTTATACCAACTGGTGTGGCTGGTGTAAGGTGATGGACCGGGAGACATTTACCAAACCGGAAATTATCCGCTACGTGAACGACAACTATTACGCAGTAAAACTCAACGCAGAGCAACGGGAAGACATTATTTTTGATGGGAAAACATTTTCTTTCGTCAAAAGCGGAAACGGGGGTTACCACAGTTTCGCAGCTACACTTCTGGACAACAACATGGGCTATCCAACGCTGGTTTATCTGACAGAGCGCTTCGAAAGAGTTGTAATCTCACCGGGCTTCAAAAAGCCAGATCAACTGATGAAAGAACTTAAATTTACGGGTGAGAATGCTTATGCCAAAATGTCCTGGGACCAATACATGGAGGGAAACAAATAGTTGACTTTCACCGAAACGATAAAGGGCTGTCCGGAAACTCCGGACAGCCCTTTATATTTGCATTGAGCGGCTTATTTTTTCAGTTGTTTATGTTTCACAAGTTGCCTCTTTAAAATTTCCACCGCCTCGTCTATTGCTGCCTCAAAAGTCAGCGCTATTTCTTTTACTACAATTACAGCACCGGGAATGTTGAGTTTAATCTCCGCTATTTTATCCCTCACCTGCCCTGAGTTTTCCAGTTTCAGGAAAACATTGGCATCAATTATTTTATCAAAAAACACCTGCAACTTCGACAGTTTCGCCTCGATAAAATCAATCAGTTTCCGATCTGCATTAAAATGCACTGCATGGGTCACTACATTCATAATGTACTTTTTTAAATGGTTAAAAAAAAGTTATAATCCTGGACGCAACGATTACCGTGGAAAAAGTTGCGCTCATTTTTCATCCGACCTCGGAAAGGCCTGTTCATAAACCTTGCGAAGGCGTTCAATTGAATTGTGTGTATAAACCTGCGTTGCCGCAAGACTTGCATGTCCAAGCAACTCTTTCACAGCTTTGATATCAGCTCCGTTATCTGAGAGGTGGGTCGCAAAGGTGTGCCGCAATACGTGTGGGCTCCGCTGTTCGATGGTCGTTACCCTGTTTAAATGACGCCTCACGATATTGTAAACCAGTTTTGGATACATAATTGCTGATTTGTCTGTAAGAAACAATTCATGTCGGCTGCTACTAATATCAGCGTTGAAGCTTCTCAGCTTCAGATAGCCTGAAAGCAGGCTGTACAAGTCCGGCATCAAGGGAACTATCCGCTCCTTTCGACCTTTTCCCATCACTTTGATTGACCTGGCTGAATGGTCAATATCTGATATCTTCAGCTGAATCAACTCACTTTCTCTTATTCCTGTACCATACAACAATTCAACGATACACTGGTCCCTTTTATTGCGAAAAGAATGACCGGATTCTTCATCCCATTTCAACTGCTCCATTCCGGATTCACTGACATACAACGGCAATCGCTTTCCCGTTTTGGGAGCGACAATTTTTAACATCGGATTACCGGTCATCAGACCATGCGCCCTTAAAAATTTGAAATAGGATTTTAGAGCAGAAAGCTTTCTGTTTATACTGCGCGGAGATATGCCCGCTTCAAGCAGTGAGACTATCCAGCCTCTTATCTGCAGATGGTTGATATTACAGTCTCCTACAACGTCATCCGTTTTCTGCACAAATTCAAAAAATTGTTGTAAGTCGACGGAATAGGACTGGAGTGTGTGTGGCGAAAATCGCTTCTCGTGCTGTAAATATTCAAGGAATTTCTCGATCATCGTTTGCAGGGACTTCAGCTTTCATTTATTTGGACAACATCACCTGTTGTAAAATATATAAACCAGTTTTTATCGTTCGACAAGATAAAACTTTTATATTAATTAGCAATACAGATATGTCTTTTTTTTGTAAATCGAGAACCCGATGGTGGCTATGCAAGAGAAGGCCTACGGATAGCCACAAAGCTAAAACGAATTAATGTACGGCAGACAAATGGCAAGCCCAACAAGAAGAAAGTCCCTTGTGACTTCATAAGGCACAAGGGACCACGTATATTGTAATTAGTGTAGTATCTTTCAGTGTTAACTTTCCGGGACATTAAAACAGAAAGCTCACATAGGAATTACCTCCTTTCGATCTTGAACAGGATGGTAATTAGTCCTCTTTGACGTTACGGTAAGTGTGCTCAACATATACCGCCTTCAAAACTTCAGTTCTACGAACAACAGAAGGCTTGGTGAAAGCTTTACGACTACGCAATTGCTTTAAAATGCCCGCTTTTTCGAACTTTTTCTTGTACTTTTTAAGTGCTTTGTCAATGTTTTCGCTGTCTTTTACATCAATAATCAGCATTAGTAAACTCCTTTTTTGTTGAGTGAAAAAAATGTTTTTGTAACCAGAGCGCAAAGATAAACCAATCAAAGCAAAAAACAAATTTTTAATCTGAAAATTATTAATCATTTATGGAGAATACAAAAATGAGAAATTTATCCTGTCGTACCAATGGCAGTCTACTTTTTAAATATTCACTACAGGCCACCAACTCTTTTGTAAAACTTGCGCGATACCGGTCGTTGTTTTTTATCATTTATTATGTCAAATGAAATGCCTATTTTTGCGCTTCAAAAAGCTAGGACATGCAATACTGGTTGATTAAATCCGAGCCGGAGACCTACTCACTTGAGGATTTGAAAAAAGAGAAAATCGGGCGATGGGATGGGGTCAGAAATTACACCGCCCGCAACAACCTCCGATTGATGAGAACGGGTGATTTGTGCCTTTTCTACCGCAGTGTGACCCAACCCGCAGTTGTTGGACTCTGCAAAGTTGTCAAAGAACATTATCCCGATCCAACAAGCGACAATCCCGCATGGGTTGCTGTTGACGTTGAATTTCACTCTGCGCTAAAAAAGGAGGTTCCATTGAAGGCTATAAAGGATAATCCGAATCTACAGGAAATGGCACTTTTAAAACAAAGCCGCTTGTCTGTTCAGCCCGTCAGCGTTGCAGAATTTGATGAGATTTTAAATCTTTCTGAAAAGTAAAACATGCAGAAAATAGGAATTCTGGGAGGCGGACAACTTGGCAAGATGTTGTGCCTGGCAGCGGCCCCGCTGGATCTACAGATTTGCGTCCTCGATAAGGACGACAGTATGCCGGCGGCCAATCTCTGCCACACATTTGTCGCAGGCGACTTCAACAACTATGATGATGTTTACAATTTCGGGCAGTTGGCAGACATCCTAACAATTGAAATTGAACACGTCAATACTGCAGCACTGCTGAAGCTTCAGAAAGAAGGCAAAAATATACATCCTGCGCCGGAAAAACTGGCCATTATTCAGGACAAGGGTTTGCAGAAACAACATCTCAGACACCATCAACTGCCAACATCAGATTTCGGTCTTTTTGATTGCGCCGAGGATATTAAAAATGCTATTAGGGAGAAAAAAATACAATATCCATTCGTACAGAAACTCAGAACCGGAGGATATGATGGTAAAGGTGTAGAAGTAATTCGTTCCGCAGCAGATGTTGAAAAACTAATGGACGGACCATCCGTCGTGGAAGACATGGTCGAAATTGCCATGGAAATCGCCGTAATTGCTTGTCGAAATGAGTCCGGCGAAATTGCATGTTTCCCTGCAGTAGAAATGGAATTCCACCCTACTGCCAATCTGGTGGAGTTTCTTGCCTGTCCGGCCCGCATATCGGGCATTATTGAAGCTGAAGCTGAGTCTCTTGCAACGAGTGTAATTGAATCATTTGACCTTTGCGGACTGCTTGCAGTGGAGTTATTTCTCACAAAGGACAACGAGTTGCTGATCAATGAAGTTGCACCAAGACCACACAATTCGGGACATCACACCATTGACAGTTGTTACACGTCACAATTCCAGCAACATCTAAGAGGAATTCTTAACCTGCCTCTCGGTTCAACAAAAATGAAGAGTCCTTCAGTAATGATTAACCTACTCGGAGAAAGTGGTTATTCAGGGGAGGTAAAATATGATGGTATCGCCGATGCATTGTCCATTGAAGGCGTAAATATTCACCTGTATGGCAAACAAACCACAAAGCCTTTTCGCAAGATGGGGCATATTACCGTTGTGGGCGAAAGCATTGAAAAAGCAAAGGAAAACGCTGAAAACGCAAAAAATGTACTTAGGGTAATCAGTTGAACCATTTCTGAGCGCAGATTCTGTTATTTGCCTCCATGCTGCGAAGGGTTCGGCCAAAATAGTAACATTCCACAAAAAAGATCAAAACCATGTATATCTTTCTTATTTCACTTGTCTGGGGACTGTTTGCTGCAATGCTTTTTCTGAATCTTTACTTCAGAATCAAGGTCATGAAGTGCTACGGCATTCTTGTGCGAAACAAAGTACAGTTTGATGCTGGACATATTTTTAACCGTCAACGACTTGAGAAAGAAATTCTGCCAAAGTATCCCACCCACAGGAAGGAAATAGAAGATTTTGTAAAACACATCCACTTTTCTATTAGAATGGCAACAGTCCTTACGACTTTGATTACTGCTTTTGCAGCCATTCTTATGTACTTCAGATAAATTATGAGATGAGACAAAACATACTCTTACTTGGAAGCGGCGGACGCGAACACGCACTCGCGCTCAAAATGCGAAAAAGTCCGCTTTGCGGGAAATTGTATATTGCTCCCGGAAATGCAGGGACGTCTGAGGTGGGATCCAACGTTGATCTTCCCCTCAACGATTTTGAAGCCATTGGCTCATTCTGCCTCAGCAATCACATCAGCATGGTTGTCGTCGGACCGGAAGAGCCCCTTGTCAGAGGAATCTACGATTTTTTCGCAGGAAATGAAAACCTAAAACACATTTCGGTTATCGGACCATCCCGCGAAGGTGCCAGATTGGAAGGCAGCAAGGCATACGGAAAGAAGTTCATGGCAGAAAAGAACATCCCCACGGCTGCGTATCGCGAAATTACCGACCTGTCAGATGGGATTCGATTTCTACAATCCCTTAAAGCACCATATGTGCTCAAAGCAGACGGACTGGCGGCAGGAAAAGGCGTGGTAATACTAAACGACCTTTCGGAAGCCGAAAAAGAACTGAAAGCCATGCTCAGTGGCAAATTTGGTGAAGGCAATCGCACCGTGGTCATTGAGGAATTTCTCAGTGGCATCGAATTCTCTGTTTTTGTGCTGACTGATGGCATCTCCTACAGGGTTATGCCTGTGGCAAAAGACTACAAACGGGTCGGCGAAAACGATACCGGACTGAATACAGGCGGTATGGGTGCCATTTCACCAGTGCCCTTTGTGACCAAATCCATGATGAAAAAAGTGGAAGACCGCATCATTAAGCCTACTATAGAAACCCTGCGCAACAGAAAAATCAATTACCATGGCTTTATTTTCATTGGTCTGATCAGTGTCAACAATGAACCCTATGTAATAGAATACAACTGCAGGATGGGGGACCCGGAAACTGAGGTTGTCATGCCATTGCTGAAAACAGACCTGGTGAAACTTTTCAATAAAGTTTCTGAAAACAAACTTTCTGAAATCAGAGTTGAAAAGTACAATAAAACGGCTGCAACTATTATGCTTGTTGCAGGTGGTTATCCGGGTGATTATAAAAAAGGTGACCTTATAAAAATCCCGGAGGCGATAAACGGAGATACAACAATTTACCATGCAGGAACAACACGAAAAGATGGAAAACTGATCACAAATGGTGGCAGGGTTCTTGCCATCACATCACTCGGTGAGGACATTAATGATGCGAGAAAAAAGTCTGGCGAGATAGCAAAGAAAATCTCTTTTGATAACAAGTATTTCCGCGCAGACATTGGCCTGGATCTGTTGAAAAAGAAATAGATTCCATCATCTTTTTGTTAAGGGCCATTGGATGATGATTATTACCTGTTAGGAATCAGAAAATGACGTTTTTTCTCTTAACTTTGCAGCCCTTTTTTTTGTTTATCGCGTGAAATGTTAAGATTGCACGCAGAAATTTACAGAAATGTACGATAGTAACCCTACAATTGAAGGTCTCAGTGCAGACAGCAAAACCATTCTTGAATCCCGACAGGGAGAGGCCCTATTCCACAAAACAGTCAATCCAGACGGGAAAAAGCAATTTTACATAGAAAGCTACGGCTGCCAAATGAATTTCAGCGACAGCGAAATCGTCGCGTCTATTCTAAGTGAAATCAATTATGTGCCGACACGCATAATGGAGGATGCCGACCTGATCCTGGTAAACACCTGCTCTATCCGCGAAAAAGCTGAGGATACTGTCCGAAAGAGACTGAATCTGTTTAATTTGCTCAAAGATGCGAATCCGGAACTCAAAGTAGGAGTACTCGGATGCATGGCCGAGCGAATGAAAAAGACCCTTCTTGAAGAGGAAAAACTGGTCGATATGGTCGTTGGGCCGGATGCCTATCGCGATTTACCCACACTGATTGGCGCTGTTGAGGAAGGTGAGAGAAGTATAAATGTATTGCTCAGTAGAGAAGAAACCTATGCAGACATCAATCCAGTCAGATTGGAAACTGATGGAGTTACTGCTTTTATTTCCATCATGCGCGGCTGTGACAACATGTGCAGCTTCTGCGTGGTTCCATTCACAAGAGGAAGAGAGCGCAGTCGCGATGCTTTCAGTATAGTGGCCGAAGCGAGTGAATTGTTTGAAAAGGGATTCAGAGAGGTTACCCTGCTTGGTCAGAATGTGGATTCTTACAAATGGAAGAATCCGGAGACAAATCTTACCGTTACTTTTGCGAATTTGCTTGAGATGGTTGCAAAGGTTCATCCGGATCTTCGCATACGTTTTTCTACAAGTCACCCGAAAGACATTACCGATGAGGTTTTGTTCACAATGGCAAAGTATGAAAACATCTGCAAGTATATTCACCTTCCCGTACAGTCCGGAAATAGTAGAATACTCGAGCTGATGAACCGCACCTATGACAGGGAATGGTACATGGGTAAAATTGACCGGATCAATGAAATCATGCCGGATTGCGCCATTTCAAGCGATGTAATTGCCGGCTTTTGCAGCGAAACAGAGGAAGAACACCAGGATACACTTAGCATTATGGAATATGCCAACTACTGCTATTCCTATACTTTTTTCTACTCCGAACGTCCGGGTACTCCGGCCGCCAAGAAACTGAAAGATGACGTTCCTGAAGAAGTAAAAAAACGCCGGCTTGGAGAAATCCAGCGATTGCAGAATCATCTTTCTCTGCAGCACAATCTTAAGGATGTCGGTATGACCTTCAAAGTCTTGATTGAAGGCGATTCCAGAAAATCGGACAAAGATTTTAAGGGGAGAAATACACAAAACAAAGTGCTGGTTTTTCCAAAAGTCGAGGGATACAAAAAAGGCGATTATGTCATGGTAGAAGTCAGCGAGGCCAACAAGGCAACACTCAAGGGAAAAATTGTTTCCCGAGCCTGATTTTTAGACTTTTTGTGACCATTTACCACATTTTGATACATTAAATATAGCCGGATGAATAATACGATTTTAGCCATCAAGCAAAGATTTGGAATCATTGGAATGACCAAATCACTTGACCACGCCATAGCAACTGCGATGCGTGTTGCTTCCACAGATCTCTCTGTGCTGATTTCAGGAGAAAGTGGGGTTGGTAAAGAAATTTTTTCCAGAATTATTCATTCGCTATCCTCCCGCAAACACAACCAGTTCATCGCCATCAACTGCGGAGCCATACCTGAGGGTACCATCAATTCAGAACTTTTCGGGCATGAAAAAGGATCTTTCACAGGTGCAACCGGTGAGCGGAAGGGATACTTTGAGACGGTTGATGGAGGTACCATTTTTCTGGATGAAATCGGCGAAATGCCTCTGGATACTCAGGCTTTTCTGCTTCGTGTACTCGAAAGTGGAGAATTTATCAGGGTTGGTTCTTCTAAGACGCTGAAAACCAATGTAAGGGTAATTGCAGCAACAAATGTAAATCTGCTTGAAAATGTCCAGCGCGGTAAATTCCGAGAGGACTTGTATTACCGTTTGAGTACCGTGCCGATTAAGGTGCCATCTCTCAAAGAAAGAAGAGAGGATATTCACCTGCTTTTCAGGAAATTCGTGTATGATTTTTCCGAAAAATACCACACCCCTCCGGTTCAGCTTGACGAAAATGCGGTGAAAGTGTTGGAGAATTACCCCTGGCCGGGAAACATCAGGGAACTAAAAAACCTGGCCGAGCAGATATCCGTGCTTTCAGAAAGCAGAATGCTCAGTGCCGAGCAATTGTTGCAATTCATGCCGCAACTCAACAACAGAAATCTACCTGTCGGACTCAGCTCCAGAGATGCTGTCAGTGGATTTGAAGAGCGGGAAATCCTCTACAAGCTGCTCTTCGATATGAAAAACGACCTAAACGATCTCAAATCGCTGGTATTCGAACTCATCAAGAGCAATAATCTCCAAATGCCTAATATACCTGCGGGTAAACTAACGCTTCCCGGCAATGCTCCGGGAATCCAGCGCGGCTCATACACACAGACACCGGATTATTTCCAGGCGGACGCGGTGGAATCAGGATTCAGTACACCTGCACAGCCGTTTTACTACGACCGAACCAATTCAGGAGAATTCCATGATAATGTTGAAATCGTGGATGAGAACCTCAATATGAACCATATTGAGAAAGACGCCATTGTAAAAGCACTCAAGAAACACAATGGCAGAAGAAGAGAAGCTGCCGATGATCTGGGCATGTCTGAACGTACGCTTTACAGAAAAATCAAGCAGTACGGGATTGAAAACTGACCTAAATCAGGTCAGATTGATACGTTTATTGAATGGTTTCAGGATAGTACTCGTTTGATAGCAGCCACCACATCCTGCACACCGAGGCCATATTTTTCCATAAGTTGCATTGGCGTGCCACTCTCACCAAATTTGTCGTTGACTGCTACATATTCCATTCTTGTTGGCATTTTCATTGCCAGCAATTGAGCAATACTATCGCCCAGCCCACCATTTCTTTGGTGTTCTTCTGCGGTGACCACTTTACCTGTTTTACGCACACTTTCGAGAATGGCTTCATTGTCGAGTGGCTTGATGGTGTGAATATTAATCACCTCACAGCTAATGCCCTCTGCAGCAAGAATTTTAGCCGCCTCCAATGCATTCCAGACCAGGTGTCCGGTAGCAAAAACCGACACATCGGTGCCTTCCTTCATCATTAGTGCCTTACCGATTTCAAATTTCATTCCTTCGGTGAAAATCGGCCAGGCCGGCCGGCCAAATCTGAGGTAGACCGGACCATAATGTTCCGCAACGGCAAGGGTTGCAAGTCGTGTCTGTTCATAATCGCACGGATTGATGACAGTCATACCGGGAAGCATCTTCATCATTCCAATATCCTCCAGAATCTGGTGCGTGGCACCATCTTCACCAAGTGTTACGCCCGCATGAGAAGCACAGATCTTAACATTTTTATGTGAATAGGCAATTGACTGACGGATTTGGTCATAGACCCTTCCGGTTGCAAAATTGGCGAAAGTACCAGCAAAAGGGATTTTTCCGGCAGTAGCAAGACCAGCTGCAACACCCATCATATTTGCCTCAGCGATGCCCAACTGAACAAAGCGTTCCGGAAATTCCTTGACAAAAGCATTCATTTTTAAAGAACCCAGCAGGTCAGCGCATAGTGCGACCACATCAGGGTTGCTTCGTCCTAGTTCGAGAAGTGCATCTCCGAATCCGCTTCTGGTATCTTTATTTCCTGTAACAGTCATTGTATCAGATTTAGGTAAATCGTCTTTCTAAAGACGGCATGCAAAGGTAGGAATTTTTGAAAAAGAACCTTTCCATAAAATCAATTTATTGCACCAAAAGAAAAGCATATAAATCAAAATGCCGTTGTTTTCGCAACGGCATTTTGATTATTGTATGTAATGCAGTAGTTCTTCTCTGACTTTCGGATCCTTAAATTTCCCGTAATAAGAAGCCGTCACGGTTGAGCTATGCGTGTCTCTTACCCCCCGAGAGGCGACACACATATGGTTGGCATCCATTATTACGGCGACATCTTCAGTATGCAAAGCCTCTTTCAGTTCAGCAGCAATCTGTTCAGTCAACCTTTCCTGTACCTGCGGGCGTCGTGCGTAATACTGCACAATGCGGTTGAGCTTAGACAAACCAATCACTTTTCCTGAAGAGAAATAGGCAACATGTGCTTTCCCAAAAATAGGAACGAAGTGGTGTTCGCAGGTAGAATAGAACGTGATATTCTTTTCCACCAACATCTGACTGTAGTCATAATGGTTGGTGAATAGCGTTGGATGAGGCTTGTGCAAAGGGTCAAGACCCGAAAATAGCTCGTTGATGTACATTTTGGCTACCCTTCTTGGGGTGCCACTAAGACTTTCATCTTCCATGTTCAACCCCATCACCTGCATAATTTGGTGAAAATGGTGCTCGATCTGATTGATTTTTTCTTCATTGGTCAGATCGAATGCATCCTCCCGCATAGGTGTTTCCAGTGACGTAGATGAGTGGTTGTCACCCAATTCGTCAGAATCGTAAAAGGCACTATGCCGGGAATTCAACGAAGTTCCGTTCAGTTTCATATAATTTGATTTTAAGTTCAAATTCGGGCTTGATCAAAGGCCTCAAAATTTGAAAAATGGTAATGGCAATATTTTCTGCACTGGGATTCAGGGATTTAAACTCTGTTGTATCCAGATTAAGGTTTTTGTGGTCAAATTTGTCGAGAATATGGTGTTTAATTAAGCTACTCAATTCTTTGGTATCAATGACGTAACCTGTTTCCTTACTCGGAACACCTGTCACCTGAACGATCAGGTCGTAATTATGGCCGTGGTAATTGGGATTGTTGCATTTCCCGAATACCTTTTCGTTCTGCTCTGCCGACCAGTCCGGGTTGTGAAGACGATGCGCTGCATTGAAATGCTCCTTACGGGAAACGGCAACGCGATATTCAGGTAAATTCATATAAGATTATTAAACACACTGACTTATAATAGGTTAAAAGTCGAATTCTAAACAAGTGAGTACATTAAAAGTTCCGAGAAAGTTCGGATTTGCGCCCGCACACCTTTTGGGCCCTGCTGTAGCACGCGGAAAAACTCTGAAAAATCAGTGCAAAAAAGGATGATTGGGATTGAATCCATTCAAAAAAGCAGCTCAGTTGTGCCTTCAGCTCAATCCCCTACCCTGCAAGTGAAACGCCAATTACTTTACCTATACCGAAAGTAATGGCAGCGGCCAACAGACCAAATACCACCTGCCGGAACCCGGAAAACCATATGCTTCTTCCAGTGAAAAGGGTGATGGCGGAACCAATGCCAAACAGACCGGCGGCACTGAGAAGGGCACTTGCCAGCACAGCTTTTAGTCCTCCCCAGAAAAAGAAAGGAATTACAGGTATGATAGCGCCCAGCGCAAACAAAACAAATGAGGTAATTGCTGCCTCCATAGCTGAACCGCTCAACTCATCCGGGTTTATCCCAAGTTCTTCTCGTACTAGTACTTCGTGTGCCCTGGATTTATCCGAAATTACATTTTTAGCCATTTCAGCAGCCTGCACCGCGGGAACACCCTTGGACAGGTAAATGAGGGCAAGCTCTTTTTCTTCGCCTTCAGGATTGGCTTCCAGTTCCTCCATCTCAAGTTGCATCTGGTGCTCTGAAAGCTCCTGCGAACTTTTCACTGAAATCCATTCGCCAAGCGCCATTGAAAGCGCACCCGCCAGTAAACCCGCAAGACCGCTGAGCAAAACGACATCCTGTCCGCTGCTCGCTCCGGCTATTCCCATCACCAGACTGAAGTTTGAAACGAGACCATCGTTGCCCCCAAGCACAGCAGCCCGAAGAGCGTTGCCTCCCACGGAGCGGTGGCGTTTTTCAAATCTCGCAAGATTTGATCCCGATATCTTTCCTGAGCCGATGAGAATATTTTTCAGAATCGTTACATGAGCGGTGTCTGATAGTGAAGCTGCCGAACCACTCTTTTGCCTTGCACCTGCAATGGCAGTTGAAATACTCTTTTCTGTATCGAGCAATACACCAAGTACGTAATCATAGCCAAATACTTTCCCAATCCAGGCCAATACCCGCGCACGACGTGAAGGCTGCATTGGTTCAGGTATCTCTATATTGTATTTTTCTGCAAACGACCTGGCATGACCATGTTCAATTTCACTCATTTGGCGGAATACAATCGCCACATTCGGATCTGCTTCGTTTTCTGCAAGCACCTTATAAAGAAAACAGGCATCAATTTCAGTTTGAATGTTTTTAAACTCAGGCATTTTGGTCAATTTACAGCGGTTGAAAACCTAAAAAAAAGAGGGATGTTGTTCCAAATATACAATTAAATTGCAAAAAAACCAAAATTCAGGACAGCGGAAAGAATCCATCAATTCACGGCAGGGTATCACAAAAAAAGCTGTACGGTGTGCGCACAGCTTTTTTCACATTGAAAAAACGGTCTTAGAATGGCATTACTACAAGTTATTTCCTGAGATACTTGTAACTATATCCTGCCTCAATCTTTAAAAGTGTTTCATACATCAATCTGATGACATTGTTTACATCATCTTTGTGGGCCATTTCTACAGTGGTGTGCATGTATTTCAAAGGAAGTGAAATTAGTGCAGATACTACCCCACCATTTGAAAACGCAAAGGCATCTGTATCGGTACCTGTATTCCGGGATGCTGCCTCACGCTGAAAGGGAATACCCTTCTCAGCTGCGGTTTTGGTAATCAAATCATAAAATTTGTTGTGCACAGAAGGTGCGCGGGTAATGCTGGGACCATTTCCCGCAACCACGTCGCCCAGAGTTTTCTTATTGTAGAGCGGAGAGGTCGTATCATGGGTCACATCGGTAACAATAACGAGGTCAGGTCTGATGGTCTGGGCAACCATTTCTGCCCCTCTCAAACCAACTTCTTCCTGAACAGCATTTACGATGTATAAAGAGTAAGGAAGCTCAATCTTATTTTCCTTCAGTAATCTGGCCACCTCGGCTATACAGAATCCCCCGATTCTGTTGTCAAGTGCCCTACCCACATACCAGCGGCCATTCAATATGCTGAATTCATCCGGATAGGTAATCACGCAGCCTACATGAACACCCATCTTCAACACTTCTTCCCTGTTTTTTGCGCCGATATCAATGGTAATATTTTCCAAAGAAGGAGCCAGGTCTGCATTTTTTCCCGTGCGGGTATGAATGGCAGGCCATCCGAAAACGCCGTCAACTATACCGTTTTCAGTGTGAATATTGACTCTCTTTGAAGGAGCAATGATGTGGTCTGAGCCTCCGTTTCTGATGATGTACAAATATCCGTCTTCACTGATGTAGTTGACATACCACGAGATCTCATCAGCATGACCCTCAATAACCACGCGGTATTCCTTGCCGGGATTGATAATCCCGTAAACTGTTCCGTAGTTATCGATATCCCAGTCATCAATGTAGGGTTTGATGTACTCAAGCCATATTTTCTGACCTTCGGATTCAAATCCGGTCGGAGAAGCGTTGTTGAGGTATCGCTTTAAAAACTGTTCGGATGCTGCTGTAATTACTGACATAGATATGAGGACGAGTTTTTTTAATTAGTGTTTGATAAAAGTATCTTAAAAAAGCGACAATTCGGGTTCTGTCTCCTTCAGTAGTTCATCTATATTAACAGTCAGACCAAACTGAGCGGTTGGGACATCGTCAAGCAATCGCTTCACAATCCTGAGTTTGTGTGTGTACTTTTGCTCAACAACATCGAAAATGCCGAAATGATCCAGATAATCAATTTTAACTTTACCATAAGAGTGCAAAATCATACTATCGGCAAGTAAAATTCCGACATGTATAATGTTTCCTGAATTATTATCAAAAAAAGCAAGATCCCCGGGCTGTGCCTGCTGCACAAAATCGATAGTTCTCCCCTGCTCTGACTGCTCGCGGGCAAACCTGTGCATATTAATATTCAATGCCTTGAAACACATTTGAACCAGACCCGCGCTGTCGATGCCAAACGGCGACCTCCCACCCCAAAGGTAGGGTGCATATAGGTATTTACGCGCCATTTTGATGAGTAGATCCGGCGCAGGACTGATTTGCTGTAGGTCAATGACCTGGCCTGAAAATGTAAACCTCGTATTGTTAACTTTTAGTTGAATACCATCGTAATGTGGCAATGTAGCTCCCAACGTAATGGGTACAGAATAAGAGTCGGTCATTGCTGCCTGGAGCAACTCAAAACTCATAGGAAAAATCTGGCCGGGATCATGTGCATAATCTTCTGAAAGCAACTGAAGTTGACTTCTTTCTACCCAGCCCACGCAGTTGTCCCAGGGGCAGCAAACCTGTAACCATCCTTTGGTCAGCTGGGCAATTCGGGGAGATAAACTGATAACCTCTACTACCTCGCCAAATAAAAGCTGGGTCAACATTTCGCTTTTTTCGCTGGCTTGTACCCTCACGGGCACCATACTAATCGGGCATATCGCAAACATATCTTCTCCCCTACAAATTTTAGCCCAAAAATAGCATAATTAAAGATTTCAGATTAGATTATCTCGTACTATGATGCATTAAAGGGACGCAAGCAATCATTACAGAATCACAGTCATCCGAGGCATTACTTGAAAAACCTCAACAACAACTGCTCTACTGCCAGGGCAATTAATGCAAGGACCACAAACCAACGCCAGAGACTGATGCCCTGACTCCGTTCACCAACCAAATCGGTGAAATTTGAGCGCTCACCTGCGTTAATTATGGAAATATTGCTGCGCTGAAAGGCCGCAAGTTCATCAGAATTGCAATACTCAAGATCGGATTCCCGTCGGTCATAATTGAAAGCAAATTTTCTCATTACTTCCTTTGGGTCAGTATAAAGGTTATAAAAACCAGCTTCTTTGAGCGCATTCCCCACTCCCAGTATCACTTTTGAAGAGATGGTCTTCTGTTCAGGAATAAACTCGTCTGCCAGACCTTTCATCTTGTAGGTACTTTCTCCCGACAGCACTTTCGCTTCCGCCTCAACGTACTCATCTTTGCCTATGGTGTAAAAGATCTCAGGAGACCTGGCTGTGGAAATGGCCATTTTGTAGAGCATTGGCACAAATATTTCGCCATTTCGGGAGAGATTGGAGTACCTTTCATCAAGTGGTGCTGCAGAAACATAGAAATTTCCCTTTTCCACAGGATACCTTGAAAGTGCTGCGGACCCATCGCGATAGGTTAATAATTTCTCTTCATTTCTACCCGAAATAGCACTCATTTTAAAATTCCCACGAGTTACTGGCAATTTCAGGTTTTCGTTTTTGTTGGTAAAAACCTGGTTAAACACGAACTCATCGGTATTAACCTGTGAAACCTTACGTTCAGTATTATCAAATGCAGTAAAGTCGTTCGCAGAAAACGCATTCATCAATGGCCTGTAGGCAGTTACATTTGAGGCCCCGCTGGGGAACATCAGTACATTGCCACCATTTTTAACGTATGTATTCAGCGCGGCAGCGAGACCTGAACTTACCTCACTCAACTCATTGAGAATAATCAGCTGATGGTTTGAAAACGATGAATAATCAAGCGCCTTGCTCAACTGATTGCTGACCTTAAAGTACGGAAGACCCGAAAATGCAGCGTTTATATACTTGTTCGGAATGCTTTCATTGATAGACAACACGTTGATTTGCTCCGCAACGTAGAAAGAAAAATGAAACGCATCATCAAACTGCACCGGGTAATCAGTAAGGTTTACCGTAGCCTCATGCCAGCCTGTTTGCAGTATAGTCACATTGATGGTATCCGTCGCCACCGACTTCGCAGGGATGTTCAGCATGCCTACTGGTTTCTCTTGTCCGTTGTGCTTCAGGGTCAGACGTACATTTTCTGCCGGATCACCACTAAAATTTCTAACTTTGATGACCAATTGGCTGACCTGATTGAGTACCTGAACCGGAGCCTCAAACCAAACTGAATCAATACTTATGTTCTTTTCCTGAACCGCCTGCAGCGGCACCAGATTTACCTGCATCAACGAGTCGCTGTAGTATGGAATGTCACTTACGTTTTTCTGGAAATCTGATAAAAGATAACTGATTTTGTTGGGCATTTTACCCATGGCCAGTGCCTGTTGCTGACGCTGAAGCACCTTCGCCAGTTGTCGTGATGCGGGTGAAGGCTTTATCTCATCGATAAGGGTCAGCGCATCCTCTTTGCTAACCAGACGCTGGTGTCTTCCTTCAAAATCATTGGTTAAAATCTGAAATCTGTCGTCTGTGGCATAGGCAAGAACAATCTCCCTTGCCCTTTGCCTGGCCTTGTCCAGCAATGGCACATCCTGACTCAGTGCATTCATACTGAATGAATTATCAATGAAAATGCTCACTGCCCTATCCCCCTGCAACACCTTGTCCTGCTGAGGAATATAGGGCTGCGCAAAAGCCAGCACCATTGCCGCCACTGCAAGGCACCTTGCAATCAATACCAGAAGATTCTTGAGTTTCCGCCGGGAACTGGTCTCCTCCTTCACCTCCTGTAAAAAACGAACATTCGTAAAGAATACCTTACGATAGCGACGAAACGAAAAAAGGTGAATAATGATGGGTATTGATATGCTCAGCAATGCCCATAGAAAAGTAGGATATAAAAACTGCATATGCTTATTTCCGAAAAGACCGGAAGCCTCTGTTTTTTTTTATTTAGTACGAAAAAGTGCGCAAAATGTTGTCCGCTTCCCTGTTTCTGGGGCTTTCAGATAACGCTATTTTTAGTTCCTGCAGTATGCCTGATTTGGGTCTGCTAACCGGGAGAAATCTCAAAAAGGGATGGATTGCGATAACCGGAATCGGCCAAAAACAAATCCATGGCCATTCTCTTTTTGGGGTCCCAAGCGTAACTGATGTTTTCGGTAAAATAATTGCTCAGATTGAAATGAGCATATTCATCCGGCATCAGACTAACCAACTGAGGGATAGAGTCTAGACCAATCGCCAACGCTTCATTGAACTCCACCAGAAATTCTTCGGGCAGATTTTGGGCTGTCACCCATGCGGCAAATACAAACGGCAAACCCTTGTGATTCATCCAGGCTTCACCCAGATCATACACATAGGGAAATTTGTTGTGTAAGGGAAAAGTCCTGTCACCAATGACTAATCCTCCTGTGCTTCCACCAATGTTTTCCATAAATCCCTCCTCTGCGGGAATCAATTCCGGTGACAGATGCCAGTAATCTTTTAATAATATTTTGGTCAGCTGCACTGAACTTCGTGAATGAAAATCCAGATAAATATGTTCCCACTCCTCAATGGGCTTATCACCGAACAAGCAGACTGTGCGTACTTTCCCCTCGGTAGCAATACAATAGTCTGTCACGATTTTTGGTTTGCTCAATTGCGGAATGACAGCAACGGGTACCAACGCCAGGTCGGCCGCACCACTCTCCAGTCTTGAAGCACACACAGAAGGCGTATCCAACTGAATATCAAGGTCAAGTGAAATTTTATGTTTGAAAATACCGTACAGAAAAGGCTTGGTATTCAGGTAACTGACAGCACTCAGTCGTATTTTATTCATACGGTCAACGCATTATCATTATCCATCCAATCAGTTATTACTGACCACAGGTAGATCGAGGTAACCCCGGAATTCTTTTTCTTCCTCGAATGTCACGCCGCTAAAATCGTTTACCACGTTGTAGAGTGTATCTCTCTCGACAGGCTGCCGACCGACATTTCTGATCATCATGACGAGATCCCGAGTACTTAATGCAGGATTTTTCTCTTCACTTCCGGCCATCGAGTATATTTTTGTAGTATCGTCAATGGTTCCATCAATATCATCGACACCGAAACCAAGTGCTATTTGTGCAGTATTTCTACCAATCATAGGCCAATAAGCCTTGATGTGATCAAAATTATCCAGAAAAATGCGGCTAACAGCATAGTTTTTTAGGTCTTCAATAACTGATACTTCGGGTAAATGACTCAGCTGATTGCCTTCATTTCTGAACTTTAGGGGGATAAATGTCTGGAATCCGCCTGTTTTTTCCTGTAAATCCCGCAACTGCTCAAGATGATCTATCCGGTGGCGGTAATTTTCTATGTGACCGTACAGCATCGTGGCATTTGATCGCATGCCCAATCCATGCCAGATTTCATGAATTCTGAGCCATTCCTCTCCGCTGCACTTACCACCGGCTATCTGGTCTCTGATTTCCGGATCAAAAATCTCTGCGCCTCCTCCGGGCAATGAATCCACACCGCTTTCCTTTATCATTTTCATTCCCTCTTCATAACTGATCTTTGCCTTTTTGAAAATGTAGTGAAATTCTACCGGAGTCAGAGCTTTGAGATGAAGTTCAGGTCGGTGTGCTTTGATTTTTCTGAAGAAATCCAAATAAAAATTCAAATCATACTGAGGAAGTACACCACCAACAATATGCACCTCAGTTACAGGCTGGTCGTCGTACTTTTTGACTATATCCATCATTTCATCCAGCGTATACTCCCAGGAATTGTCTCCCCTCTGCTTAATTAGTCTGGAATAACTGCAAAAACTACAGGTATATACGCACAGATTGGTTGGTTCTATATGAAAATTGCGGTTGAAATAGGTCTTGTCCCCATTTTTTCGCTCTCTTACAAGATTGGCAAGAGCGCCAAGAAAAGCCAAATCGCCGTTTTCATACAGAAAAACACCCTCTTCGGTGCTGAGACGTTGCCCTTTAACAATCATTTCGGCTACGCGCCTGTGTTCTGCAGTAAGTGAAGAATCTGATAATATTGCTGACAACATGGTGGCAAAGATAGGTAACTGTAATGAAATAAATCTGAACACTGAGAAGGGTAGCATAAGTGCTACATACCGATCCGAACATAGATAATAACTGCATGGCTGTTAGATTGTTCAATAATACATTTGCCTTAGCCATCTACAACATATTTATTTCAATTTCGAGACATCAATTTCTGAACAATTTGTGCGATTTGTTCGAGCCCTTCGGCGTCATCATCTGAAAAATCCGCAACATGATCAGAGTCGACATCAATAAGGAAAATAACCTCTCCTGCGGAATTAAATCCGGGAACAACTATTTCAGAGCGTGATAGTGAGGAACAAGCTATGTGACCGGGAAACAATTCTACATCGGGAACAATAATGGTTTTACACGTTGTATAGCAATGTCCGCATACACCTTTGTCGAAATCAATTCTGGTGCATGCTACTGGCCCCTGAAATGGACCTAAAACCAGTTGATTTTCTTTTTTCAGGTAGAATCCTACCCAGAAAAAACCAAAGGCCTCTTTGAGTACTGCCACGATGTTGGACAAGTTGGCGATGAGATCAGTCTCTGCACTGACCAGCGCCTCTATCTGGGGAATTATTGAATTGTATATATCCCTTCTGACGTCACTTTTTGGTACGCTTATGGATTCTGCCATGGTTTCTTAAATTATTTATTTGTAATTTCAGGAAGTATTAAAGAGCCGCAAATTTGGGGTTTATTTCAAAAAACAGCAATAAAATAGCGCCTAAATCAATAATGGTTTAACTTTACCACCCACTTGTAACCATCTTAAAGTATGTTGCTGAGAGTCCTGTACTTTTTTTTAAAACGCATAGGCATCGTGTTCGCCCACATTTATTACCGCGTAACCTTCATGGGCAGGGAAAATTTCAAACTGCCCAAGGGGCCATGCATCATGACCATTAACCATCCGAACACTATGATGGATATAATTGTTGTGGTTCCCT
>CANHEE010000025.1 GCA_947459655.1 Lewinellaceae bacterium | reverse complement strand
GTATAGTGGTGAATCAGTAAGTTCAACTGGAGTAACGGGACTAACTGCAACCCTTGCAGCGGGAACATTTTCAACAGAGTCATGCCAGCTTGTATATAATATTACTGGCACTCCGATTAGTAGTGGCACTGCGTACTTTGCGATTTCCCCAGGTGGGGCAACTTGTACAGTTTCAGTAAGTATTGCTCCCACTGCATCGATTACAATGTTAAATTGCGGTTCTGCTAGCAACTCGGGTACACTTACTAATACCATTGAGGCGATTAGCGTGAACAGCATTGTACCTTACGATGGTGGAAATGGTAGTGCTAATAGCTCACAAAGCATTTCCTCAACCGGTGTTACCGGCCTGACTGCAAGTTTGTCTGCTGGCACCTTAGCTAGTGGCAGCGGTACCTTGACTTACAATATCACAGGTACTCCGTCAGGGAGTGGCACAGCCAGTTTTGCGCTGAGTATTGGCGGACAGTCCTGTACGCTTACGAGAAATGTTGATACTCTTGGGGCCATCAGCGTCCTGAATTGCGGTTCTACCGTTAACTACGGAAACCTGGCATTTGATGGAATATCTAATGTAAGTAGCGTTATCACTTACGACGGCGGTAATGGTGGTGTTTACAGTTCACAGAGCATTGCATCAACAGGAGTTACCGGCCTTACAGCAAGTTTGTCAGCGGGGACCTTGGCAAGTGGAAGTGGTAATTTGACATATATGATAACCGGCACTCCATCGGGAAGTGGTACAGCCTACTTTGCACTAAGTATAGGTGGTCAATCTTGTACTTTGACCCGTAGTGTTAGTAGTTATCGCTTAAATACTGTGCATTGCAGCGCAGCCGCAATTGTCCAAAGTGTCACCAACCCAACTACAGGAAAAGTCTGGATGGACCGTAATCTTGGAGCATCACAAGTTGCTACAAGTGCTACAGACGCCAGTTCCTACGGTGACCTATATCAGTGGGGTCGTCGTGCAGACGGTCATCAATGCCGTAACTCCGCTACCACAACAACTTTAAGCAGTAGTGACCAACCAGCACATGGGAACTTTATTAAACCATCTGCCACTCCACTCGACTGGCGCAGCCCTCAAAACAGTAGTTTGTGGCAAGGGGTTGCCGGAATCAATAACCCCTGCCCCGAGGGTTACAGAATTCCAACGGGTGCAGAGTTTACTGCAGAGGCAAATACGTGGACCGCAAAAAATTACACCGCAGCATTCAATTCAATTTTAAAGATTCCCAGAGGTGGCTACCGAAGCCGCCTCGCGACCCTCTCAAGTGTTGGTACCAATTCCGACCTTTGGACCAGCAGTCTAAGCGGTAGTAGTGGTGTTGACTTTTATATTTCAAGTTCCAATGCCACTGTTGAGACTTGGAGTAGATCATACGGAGTCTCGGTTCGCTGCATCAATGATACGGAATTATCACAGGGGATAATTAGTAGCATTGACTGCAGCGGAGCAAGCAACTTTGGTACGCTTACCAATACTGTTGCGGCGAGTGGTGTGAGCAGTGTTGTTTCCTACAGCGGTGGCAACGCTGGTGTTTACAGTTCGCAGAGTATTACTTCGACTGGCGTAACAGGTCTGACAGCAAGCTTGTCGGCGGGCATTTTAGCCAATGGAAATGGTTCGGTAACATACACAATTACCGGAACTCCATCCGGAAGTGGCACTGCTAGTTTTGCTTTGAGCCTGTGCGGCCAGTCATGTACCCTTACAAGAACTGTTGACCCTCTTCTCGGAACCATTACCCAGTTGAATTGTGGGTCAGCTAGCAACTCAGGATCGATGGCATTTGATGCTATTTCGGGTGCTAGTAGTTCGGTGCCATACACAGGTGGAAATGGCGGAGTATACAGTTCACAAACTATTTCTTCAACAGGCGTGACTGGTTTGACAGCAAGTTTGTCGGCTGGTACGTTGATGAATGGCAGTGGTTCTCTGCTTTACACTATCGCAGGAACGCCTTCTGGAGCTGGTAATGCCAGTTTTGCTCTCAGTATTGGTGGACAGTCGTGTAATTTAACCCTAGTTGTTGATAATTATCGCTTAGGAACAGTGCATTGTGGCGGTAGTGCAACAGTCGTCCAAAGTGTATTAAATTCGACAACGAACAAATACTGGATGGACCGGAATATGGGAGCTTCACGGGTAGCTGTAGGTTTTGATGATGCTTCCGCCTATGGTGATCTTTATCAGTGGGGACGAAGAGCAGACGGGCATCAATGCCGAAACTCTATGGCAAATATCAATTTGAGCAGTTCTGACCAGCCAGATCATGGTAACTTCATTTCACCTATCTATGTGCCCTATGATTGGCGTAGCCCGCCGAATGGCAGCCTTTGGCAGGGTGTTTCAGGTGTAAATAATCCCTGTCCGGAAGGATTTCGTTTGCCTACAAAAGCTGAATTGGAATCGGAGCGCCTAAGCTGGGGAGCCAATAACTATACTGGAGCCTTTAATTCAGCGCTGAAATTAACTGCGGGGGGCATCCGAGAGTATTTTGGTTCTACACTGTCTAGTACGGGCTCTTGGGGAGTATATTGGAGTAGCACAATCGGCACGGGTTCGAATTCACGTTACTCAAATTACATGTGGACAGAATCTAATAGCGCAACTACATCATACTCAGATCTACCGAGGGCCTATGGTTTAAGTGTGCGCTGCATCAAGAATTAATTAGTTTATTATATCGGTGGTACTTTTCTTATTTTACGCTGCATTCTCGAGGTAACAGCGGGAGTTTTTTTTACGATTATCTGTACTTCCCCTTTGCGGTTTTCGCGGCAGGCTAAGAAAGGTTGCCGCGAATGCGCGAAGAATTATATTTTTGCCCAGAAACTATGCTATTATTCCCCTGTAAGTTTCCGCAGTTTTTCAGCGAAATGCCACACGTCGGCAAAGGAATTGTAAAGGGGTACCGGGGCCACTCGAATAACGTCCGGTTCACGCCAGTCGGCGATGACACCTTCATTGGTGAGTTTGTCAAAAAGGCGCTTGTCAGTACCACTTATCTGTATAGAGAGCTGACATCCGCGCTCTGCCGGGTTATCCGGAGTAATGATACCGATTTTATCGCCAGCAATGGAATTTACGAGTTCGTATAGGTAGTCAGTAAGCAGCTTTGATTTTGCGCACAGCCTGTCCATTCCGGCCTCATCGAATACATCCAACGATGCCATGATGGCCGCCATGGATAGGATTGGGGGATTGCTCAGCTGCCAGGTTTCGGCACCGCCAATCGGAATGAAATCTTTTTCCATCTTAAAGCGCACCTTTTTGTTGTTGCCCCACCAGCCTTCAAATCGCGGCAATGCTGCGTTCGCGTGGCGTTCATGCACAAAGCACCCTGCCAGTGAACCCGGGCCGGAGTTCAGGTATTTATAGGTACACCACACGGCAAAATCGCAGCCGGTATCGTGCAGTTCCAGTTTCACATTTCCTGCCGCATGGGCAAGGTCAAATCCGACCAAACAGTCCTTTTTATGTGCTGCTGCCGTGATGGCTTTGAGGTCGTACAGCTGTCCGGTATAGTAGTTTACCCCACCAATCATGACCAGTGCGATGCTATCTCCCTCTTTTTCAATCAACTCGAGAATATCTGCTGTTTCAATTTTTGCGGAGTTGCCCTTCGGCTGTGGCTCCAGTATAGCATCTTCAGGGTCGAAACCGTGAAAACGCGCCTGCGAATGTACCGCATAACGGTCAGAAGGGAAGGGGTTCCAGTCCGTCAATATTTTATAACGCGTTTTGGT
The DNA here is from genome assembly GCA_947459655.1 of Lewinellaceae bacterium. Taxonomy (GTDB): domain Bacteria; phylum Bacteroidota; class Bacteroidia; order Chitinophagales; family Saprospiraceae; genus CANHEE01. Next base: position 25,593 of record CANHEE010000025.1, on the reverse strand, counting down.
TGGCCTATAAAAAGAGACCATCATCAGGTGAAGATTGGTGGTCAGGGTGTTCATCACCACCACCTCAGACTTTTTCCCGCCAACGACTTTGGCCATTTTGTCCGTCAGAAATTCATGGTAGGGCATCCAGGGATGTTTGGCGTGGAAATGACCCTCTACACCATGGTTTTTCCAGTCTTCAAGCTCCTGCATAATGTAGGATTTCGTGCTTTTGGGCTGTAGTCCGAGCGAATTGCCGCAGAGGTAGATGACCGGCTTGCCATTGGGCTGCCGCGGAATGTGAAATTTCTTCCTAAAATCCCTCAGCGGGTCATTTTTATCCATTTGCCTTGCATAGGCGAGGCTGTATTCGTTTGTTGTCGTCTGGGTTTGTTTTGATGACATTTATCGGGTGAAATTGAGTGATGGTCTACAAAAAAAATGATTTGTCAAGTTTGAGCCATTCCAGCGCAGAACCGTAAAAAATATCGTCAATCTGCTTTTCAGACAGCCCCATGTCGGTGATGAACTTTCCTATTTCGAGGTCGCCAAGCGGGAAAGGGTAATCAGAACCCAACATGATGCGTCCGGTTCCGATTTCATCGATGATAAATTGTAGTGCTTTGGCATCGTGGGTGATGCTGTCCACCCAGAATTTGCCGAGGTATTCCCTTGGATTTACCGGGTTGTCGATGGCCACCAGATCAGGGCGGCAGTTGAAACCATGTTCGATTCTTCCCATGGTGAACAACAGTGAGCCTCCTGCATGCGAAAAACAAAAACGCAGACGGGGCAGTCTTTCCAGCACACCGCCGAAAATCAGCGAGCAGGCCGCTCGGGTGGTCTCGGCGGGCATGCCCACCAACCAGGGAAGCCAGTATTTGCCGGTACTGGATTCGCCCATCATGTTCCACGGGTGTACCATAACTGCCATATCCAGTCTTTCACAAGCCTCGAAAATCGGAAAAAAACGCTCCTCGCTCAGGTTGAGGTCGTTGATGTTACTGCCAATCTGTATGCCCTTGAATCCCAGTGCACTGATGCGCTCTAGTTCTCTGATGGCCAGTTCGCTGTCTTGCATCGGGATTGTCCCCAAACCGACATAGTTTTTGGGGTATTTCAGACAGATTTCGTGGATGTGGTCGTTCAAAAAGGCTGAAATTTCCAACCCGTGTTGCGGTTTTGCCCAGTAGGAGAAAAGCACGGGTATGGTACAAACTACCTGCACTTGCGTGCCGTGCAACGAGTACTCCTCGATACGCTCTTCCGGGTCCCAGCAGTTGGATTGTATTTCCCTGAAAAAGGTGTCGCCTTTCATCATTCGGGCCGCATTCGGTTTGTGGTGTTCCAGGTGTATAAAGCCCTCGTATCCAAACTTTTCTGCCCAGCGAGGCAGGTGCTGTGGCTGGATATGGGTGTGCATGTCTATTTTGAGCATGGTAAGTTTTTGCGGCAACTCAGGACTCAATACCAAGTTGCCTGTGTAACGCTTTTTTGCGGGTTCAGGAATTGATGGTGGCGATGCACTTCAGTTCAATGGCAATCGGAGTTGGTAGACTGCTGATCTCGCAGGTGGTTCTGCAAGGCTGATTGTCGTTGAAATACTCCGTATAAATGCGATTGTAGGTGTGAAAATCCCTTTTCATGTTCACCAGAAAAACGGTCACATCCACCAGATTATCCCACGAGGAGCCGCTTTCTTCAAGCACAATACGCACATTGTCAAAAACGGAGCGCACCTGCGCCTCAAAATCAAACTGAACAAAATTGCCGTTTTTATCCAGCTCTAGTCCAGGTATGGTGTTGTCCACAGTGCGGGGTCCGATACCCGATAAAAACAGCAGATTGCCTACTTTTCGGGCATGTGGGTAGAGACCGACAGGCGCCGGAGCTTTATGGGTAAAGACTTTATCAGACATATTTAAAAATTGTTTATTTGTATTTCCAAAAGTAAGGCAAAATTGCAACTTGAAAATAAATTAAAGTAATTTTTTTCGGCAGGGGAAGAAATCATTATCTTTGTCATAAGCACCAAAAGGATAAATGAAATCAGACTTTTCAGACAAATCTACCATCGTAAAATACTGTATTACAGCAGGAATTGCAGCCTTGCTGGCATTGTTTTATGCCGTCGGCACTGCGTTCCCATATGACTACGAGCAGGGCGCAACGTGGAATTATCCCGACTTGGTTACGGAAGCCCCTTTGGCAGTTACGGTAGCAGGTGCCACGGGAGACTCAGTGGTACAGCAGGTTGAGAGCCGATATATTCCTGTTTTCAGAATGGATAGAGAAATTCTTCAGAAGAAAAAGGAAATGCTGGAGAAGGATTTTCAGCGGCAGCTAAAATTGGCGTCTAAGGACAATGCCTTTCCCGATGTGAGCAGATCGCCACAATTGTATCTGCAATTTGCAGAGCGTCTCTTGAGCAAAATTTACGAGCAGGGCATTATTCCTGAACATGAAAAGTTGAAAGGGAAAAGTGAGGTGCAAATCCTCCGCGGTGAGCAACTGAAGTCCTCGCCCGTTGCTAAAATTTACAACATCGAATCTGCCAGACAAGCCATTGCCGATTCTCTTCCCGGCAGCAAGTTACGGGAGTCAGAGTTTCTCCTTTCGCTATTGGAGGATAAAATCGAGGTCAACCTCAGTTATGATGAGGATTTCAGCGAAAAGTCGCGCAACAGCACCTTTCAGAACTTTATACAACACCGCGATACCCTTGCAAAAGGTACCGTAATTGCTGAAAGGGGAGCGCTAATTGATGATGAGGTTTTTTATCGCATTGAAACCTATCGCAACTATATTGAGGGCAGCAGAAGTAGTACGACCATTCTAAGCCGCTTTTTCCTGTGTTTTCTACTCAACCTGATTTTTCTCACTCTGATGGATGTTCAGATTTCAGCATTTCAGCCCGAGTTGATGCACACCGATGGTTTTCTTGTTCTCCTCGCAATAGTGGTTTTTGCCCTACAAGGCGCGCACTTGTACGGACTGCGATTTGAATCTACTTTATTGTTGTCGCCACTGCTGTTATCTACTGTTCTGCTGCGCAAAAGCACAATTCCCTTTGTCAATGCAGGCATTTTTGTATTGATGGTGCTGATGGCTTCTCATGCGGTAATCTTGCCGTATCTGTTCACTGTTGCCATGCTTAGCGGTGGACTTTTGTACCTGTTTAGCGAGCGTTATTTTCACTCTGTAAAATATGGTTTATACCTCCAGGGAATTTCGGCTACTTTAGTGCTTGTAATTGTATATGCGCTCATGGGATTAATGCACAATGCCATTTTGCACTGGTTGCATCTTACACTAACCTTTCTGGTGCAGTCTGTCATGATGTTACTGGCCACAAAATACACCACTTATGTTAAGCAGTAGTCCTGGTGAGTTGTTTAGGCACCAGCCTCAGCTGTTGCTGACTGCTTTCAAACTGTGGAACAGCGGCACTTACTCAACCGCTGTAAAAGCCATTTTTGTTTCTGCCGATGACACGGCCGAAAATATGGCCGAAGAGATCCTGCTGTCGATTGCTGCGTTCCGTTTTCAGGCGGACACCATCCAGTCTCTGGGTGCTTTTCGCGATGTAAATGGTATGCGCTACGATGAGAGTTTTCTCAATATGCTTCAGCGAACTGATTTTCAGCATCTTAAATATTCAAGACAAGAAAAATCCCTTAACCAAAAACCATTGTTTTCTGTTAAGGGATCTCTTTTACAGGTCCGCATCATGGAGCAAATGCTGAAGACCTGGCTGTATAATGTTTCAGTCGCAATAGAAGACAACTGAAAAAATAACCTATCCCAGATAGGATTTCATGTTATTGCTGTTGTAGGCCTTTCTAAGTCTGCGAATAGAGCGCTCCTTGATTTGTCTTACCCTTTCCCGGGTGAGATTATACATCTCACCAATTTCTTCCAGTGTGAGTGACTTGTAACCGTTAAGACCATAGTAAGCCGAAATAACCTCTACCTCTCGTGGTGAAAGAATGGCAAGGCCCTGTGCGACTTCTTCCTTCAGAGATTCCCTCATGAGTTCCTCATCGGGACCCAGATGGTCGTCAGTGGAATAGAGATCCAGCATGGTAGCATCGCCTTCTTCTCCGGTAAGAGGTGCATCGAATGACATGTGTCGCGTGTTACCTTTGAGCATGTTGTTGACTTCTTTCGGAGTCATTTCAAGTACTTCAGCAAGTTCCTCGTTTGTGGGCTCACGTTCGTTGCTCTGAATGAACGATAGGTAAGCTTCGTTTACCTTGTTGTAGGATCCTACCTTGTTGAGTGGCATTCTCACTATTCTGGAATGCTCAACGATAGCTTGCAGGATGGACTGACGAATCCACCAAACTGCATAGGATATGAATTTGAAGCCCTTGGTTTCATCAAAGCGGCGGGCTGCTTTCATCAGCCCCACATTTCCCTCGTTGATGAGATCGCTCAGCGACAACCCCTGGTTCTGATACTGCTTGGATACCGAAACAACGAAGCGTAGATTTGAGCGCGTCAGTCTTTCCAGTGCTTTCTCGTCTCCCTGGCGTATTCTTCTTGCCAGCTCTGCTTCCTCCTCGACCGTCAACATGGAAATCTTCCCGATATCGTTCAGGTACTTGTCCAGTGCGAGGCTCTCACGGGAAGTTATTTTGTTGGTAATCTTTAACTGACGCATAGATAATAAAATTACAGTTTTGTAATGCAGTAATTGTGCTGCACTAATAAATACGAAAAAAGAAAAAAAAGTTTCTTACTTCACAAAAAATACCTGGGATTTCCAATATTTCTGTAAAAATCAAAGGTAATTTATCAAGAGTTTAACGCTTTGTTATGCAAAGAATTAAAATGGCACGGGCAGTTGTATCAAAACTGCAAGGGACAAAGCCAAAGCACACGGACCGGCGGGGAGTTTAAAATATCCTGAAACGCTTAGCTATCTTCAGATATTTCAAAAAAAATGCCAACTTTACTAATCTTGCTGGTATTACTGAAATGCCATTTATCAAGAGGTATTTTAACCGAGATGGATTTGGCAGTAGGCTGGTTTTTATACTGCCCTGATCGTTAGCAGTAGTGACTTTCTTATGTTTCTCCATGGTTCCATATCACAGATGAGATCTCTACGGGAAAATCGGTCAGGATTAAAATTACCACCTGCTTTTTTCTGCAGTGCGAGCAACTGTCCAAGCGCTACTTTCCCCCTGCTCATTACGAGCTGATATTGCAATAGAAATTTCCTGATGTGAAATGGAGAATAGTCCAAAGCCCTAAACTGTTGCATATTTTTTTCAATCTCCGAATGGTAGTAGTCGCTGAGTTTTTGTACATCGGTGCAGCGGGTAGCCAGTGTTGAGAGTCCGGCACGACTGTCTTTATAGATATCAAAAATATCATTGGTCAGCTGGATCAGTGCGCCCATCTGGAAAATGGCTTCTCCCTCAGCTTTACTGTAACCATCCGGCAGAATAGCATCAAGGTAGAGTAATAACGCATATCCTCCCTTTCCGTAGGTTATGTCTTTTATCTCGTCGTTGGATAGCTCCCTGCCGAACTGTTTTTGGCTGCTGATTTGGTAGGTCATTGCTTCTTGCCACCTCGATGTCCAGCCCATATCGGTCCGGAGCTTTTCCATTTCTTCAAAAAGGCCGACGCAGATTTTTTCCATGAGGGTATTTCGCTGAGGCTGTTTTCTGCTGAGCAGATAAAGTTCTTCCGCACTATAATGTTCCTCATCTAAAAGGTCGTCAAAGAGGGGAGTGAGTCCGCAGAAAAGCAGTGCCATTTGCGTTTGTTTTTTACTCAGCTTTTCTCCGTGTAGTGTTTCCATCCAGCAGATGAAGATGGTGGCAATTTTTGTGTAGAGGTCAAATCTTTTTTTGTAATGTTGGGGAATTTTTTCGCCGTGTTTTTTTTGTAGTTGCTTTAGTGCTCTCCAAAGGAAGGGTTTGTACCTCATTTCATTCACAACGAAGACATTGTAAACCATTTTCAAAAAGATGGGGATCAGGAGTAGGGCATTTACAAACGAACGCATGTGCTAAAGTACCATAATTCCCGGTTTTGGCTTGCAAACAATTGGAAAAACTTCCTTTTTGTGTTTTTGAGTCTTTAAATCGCGTTCATGTGAATGCAGAAATTTTCAATTTTTCGGGCTACATTTGTTCAAAAAACTACATAAAAATGAAATCTCTTCTCATGTCATTGTATTTCCTTACCGTTGCATCTGCGCTAAATGCACAGGAGTTTATGATGCAGGGTTGGTATTGGGATTATTTCCGGCAGAATAACGGGGGGGATCGCTGGGCCAAACATCTCCAACAACTCGCTCCAGATTTGAAGCATTCCGGTTTTACCTCCTTATGGCTTCCTCCAGCCACTCGTAGTAGTACCCCCAACGACACAACAAATGGCTACAACCCTCGTGATCTTTTCGATTACGGCAATCCTATAAATGGGGTACAAAGACCTACAATGTTGGGAACCCGTGCAGAGCTGAGTAGTCTTATCAGCGTCCTAAATTCAAACAACATAAATGCAGTCGGAGACCTCGTATACAACCATCGAGACGGTGGGCGACTGGAGAACAATCCTGCACTTAAAACCTATATGGATAATCTCAACAGTAACAAGGATCCATTTCCTTGCGACCGTTTTGCACTTGCGCTGCCTTTAGGTGCTCAAAATCCCGGTTCGAATGGAGCAGGTGATTACTACTTCAAATTTTCTTCAAAAACAGGAAATTATGGTGGAAACTGCAGGTACAACTTGTACATGCGGACCAGCAGAACCACCGCTTATCTAGGTGTGGTAGATGAATCGGAACCCAATGGAGGAGGTGATTGTGGACAGCCGTTTAATACCATACTTTTGGGACAGGATATGAGGGCCTACCTCGGCACTAGCTTTAACTGCAACACCGATGAGTTTAAACTCACACTGAGCAACGCCGATATGCGAGACAACGGAATGACTAAGGATACTCTCTGGATTTACATGCGGCCACTTGCCGGTGGCTACGCTGACCAGCGTCCCTATGGGTTGTGGAGTACCGCTCGCAATACAAACATTCTGAGTGAAATCCTCTATTTGACTTACACAGATTTCAGCAACATGCCGAGCGGCAGAGGGGTTATGAATTTTGAACAATTCAGACCAAATACTGCCAATATTGCTTCTGAAACTCTGCGCGGTGACCAAAACTCAATGCTTTTCTTTTACGACTATGACCAGTCGAACGCGCAGACCAAAACCATCCTGAACGACTGGACGAGGTGGAACTGGGACTCCATCGGAATTCGGGGACTCAGGTGGGATGCTGTCAAGCATTTTCCGGCCTCTTACATCGCTGATCTGCTGAATTACCTCAATTTATCAGGTATTAATCCAGGTTTGGTTGTTGGTGAATTTTACGATGGAAATGCGACGTCATTGAAAGGTTGGGTTGATGCTGTGCGTTCGGGAATGACTGCTGCTGCCCAATCAGCCATCCAACCCAAAGTATTTGACTTTGCTTTGCGAGGCGCACTGAGGGATGCGTGTGACAACCCAGGCATGGATGTTCGGAACATCTTTTCTTCCGGAGTGGTTGATGCCGCGGGTGGTAGTGGGCTAAATACCGTAACTTTTGTAAACAATCATGATTTCAGAAGTGCCACGGGGTGGGATTCGCCGGTGCAAAATGATCCAATACTGGCATATGCATATATCCTGACCAACAATAGGGTGGGATTGCCATGTGTATTCTATCCTGATTACTATGGCGTTACGATACCAAATGCGCCAACGGGACAACTAAAAAGTAGGATTGATGCATTGATTGCGCTGCATAAGAAATACATTTATGGCGCGACACAGGTAGAATACCTTAACAAAGAGGGGTCCTTTTACCAAACAGGTACCGGCAATTATATATCCGGAAACAAGAGTAGTGCACTTATTTATCAGATTAAAGGAGGAATCGGAGGAAAGGATATTATTGTGGCAATCAATTTTGGCAGTAATTCACTAAAAGTTGACCACCTGATCAATTCCTCGGGAAATCCTACTGGAACAAAATTTTACGACCATCTGGGGCATTCGGCGTATCCCTACGCAGTAGTCAATGCCTCAGGAAAGGTATATCTTGAACTCCCCCCAAAATCATACTCTGTTTGGGTGCGAGAAGAGCCTCTTCCATTAATAATCAATGCTAAGGTTCTTTTGAGTTCATTCGCGACTCAAACGGGATTGATGAGTGATTATCTACGGACACTCAGCAACTTCCCGCTCACCGATCCTTACAAATTACAGTCTTTGCGCTCAATTTTCAAACCGGTCAATGATCCTGATACTGCCAGAACCACCTCTTCGGTGCTTTTAAAAACAGGAAGCAGTGCAATAGTAGATTGGGTTTTTGTTGAGTTAAGGTCCGGAGCAGTCGGTTCGACAAGTGTTGTTTATACCAGAGCAGGACTTCTGCAAAGAGACGGAGATATTGTTGAGCCTGATGGTACCACACCCCTTACTATTAGGAATATACCATACGGGAATTTTTATATTGCTGTTCGTCATAGAAATCACCTCGGATTTAGAACGACTACTTCTTATCCTTTTTTCGGCCAGCCCTTAAATCTCAATTTTACGAGCAATTCTGTGCCACTTTATGGTTCAACTCCACAGCAATGTACTCCGGGTTTGGGTTTATGTCATATGGTTCCTGGTGATGCCAATAAAGATGGATCGGTCGATGCAATTGATACCATAGTTTGGGAACTCGAAAATGGCTTGTACGATGACTATCTCCTAAATTCGGATTACAATCTCGACGGGTCTGCCGATTCCATCGATGCAATTTTATTTGAAATATCAAACGGTAAATTTGAGGAGCTTGATTGAAAACCCAACTTTCTAAACCTTTCATTGTTTCCCCAACAATTAACTTAATTCAAGAATGAAAAAGACGCTTGCCATCACAATTTTGTTTTTATCCAATGCCGTGCTGATTTTCGCGCAGGCCAAAAAATATCCGCTTATTGAGCATTTCACCAATACAAAATGTGGAAGCTGTGCGGCAAACAATCCGGGCTTCTATGCAAAGACGCTACCGCTGATAAACAAGTCAGTACATCATGTCTCGTATCATCCAGCATTTCCTTATCCAACCTGTGCGCTATACCAGTCAAATACGGCTGAAAACAGTGGAAGAGCAGCGTTCTATGGGGTGGGATTCACTCCTTCTTTTGTACTAAATGGCGGTGATGTTCAAAGCGTTGCAGCGCTCGCTACTACGGCCTTGAATGCTGAAATTGCAAAAACCAGTCCCCTGCAGATCAAAGTAAAGGAGAAGGAGAACTGGGGTATGGGTACCGTCAGTGTAAAAGTTGAACTGACGGCTCTTGGAGCAATGCCTACGGGTAATTATAAACTTGTTGCCGCCTTGTGTGAAAGAACCCTGAATTATGATGCTCCAAACGGGGAAAAAGTCCACTTTGATGTCTTCAGAAAAATGCTGACTGCCATCAATGGCAATACTGTAAGCGACATTTCTACACCAGGTTCCCAGAAAGAGTTCAGTTTTGAGTACAGTTGGGACTCCAAATGGAACAATCAATTGATTTATGTGCTGGCCTGGTTTGTCAATGCCGACACCAAAGAAGTAATCAACTCCGGGTCGAAATTCAATGACACATCTTCGGCTGTGGAATTTGAGGATGCGGACGACATACTAATCTATCCAAATCCTGCTGGACAGGACCTTACGATTGATATTAGCGAAATGTCATTTTCAGAAGCAAAGTACGATTTACTGAATTCCCTCGGACAAGTGATTCGGAGTGGTCAAATTAGTAACCATACAGAGCATGTACTGCTGAATGATCTTTCCGATGGGTTTTTCCTTGTACGGATAAACACAGGGAAAGGTATTTTTACTAAAAGTATATTGCGCAACTAATTTTTCACAATTTTTCCCACTGAAAAACGTCTTTGTTTTAGGCTGCCCTATAAAGCCGGTTAATGACACTTACAATGGAACAACTTGCAGCACTGCAGAATAGTCAGATTCAGGATGTGTTTCGTCAGGAACGCAATCGTCTGCTCCTTTTTATCAGACAACGGGTAAAGCGGCAGGAGGATGCGGAAGATATCGTTCAGGAGGTATTTTACGAATTGATGATGATGAACAGGCTGATGAAGCCTGTTGAGCACCTTGCATCGTGGATGTTTACTGTTGCTCGAAATAAGGTTACTGATTTGTACAGAAAGAAAAAGCCACTGCTCATCGATGATATGATTATGCCAAAATCAGAAGAGCAACAAGAAAACCAGTACCTTCTGGCTGAAATAATGCCATCTGTCAGCAATCGTGCTGAGGACAATATTATGAGTGATGCCATTCTTTCCTCTCTTGCCGACGCTCTCGATGAACTTCCATCAGAGCAAAGGGATGTGTTTATCTGGCATGAACTAGAAGACAAGAGCTTTAAGGAAATAGCAGAACTGACCGGCGTGCCTTTGAATACACTCCTTTCCAGAAAACGATACGCAGTTTTGTTTCTGCGACAGAAATTACAGCACCTTTATGATGATTTATTATTGCAGTAATTCAAAACACTAACTTTAATCCTTTAACCGAATCGGATGAAGTATTTTTTTACAATCGTGGGTTCAATGCTACTTGCTCTGGCGTTCTTTTTTCTACTGGGCTGGACCATAATGACCCTATGGAACCTGCTGATTCCTGAAATTTTTGGATTGAACAGCATCGGCTTCTGGCAGGCGATGGGTTTGCTGCTCCTCAGTCGTATTCTCTTAGGAGGATTTGGTGGCGGTGGCTGGAGCTCCGGCAACTGGCAGCAGAAAAAGGACCACTGGAAACACAAAATGCAGGAGCGCTGGAGCGAAATGTCAGAAGAGGAGAAAGCGGAGTGGAAAAACAGATTATCCCGGCACTGCAGCAACTCTCCCAAAGTAGAAGAATCTACAGCGCATGAAAGCGATAATGAGTGATTCAAAATGGCTTTACCACAAAAAAAGCAGTCCGGACGGGACTGCTTTTTTTGTGCCTTTACTATTTGTTTTTCTTCAGACTACTGGTATTGAATCCAAACGAAATTCCATATTGGGATCCCTCCCTAGAATTCGGTCTGAAGTAAATGTTTACGGGAATATTCAACCTGCCTGACCGGAAGGTCTTTCCTGCGGCAAAAATGAAGCCGGTACTGATCCCCAATGTGCCCCTACTGTCCAGTCTTTTGATAATCGGATATGGGTTTGGACCATTGACTGATGTATTCCATGTATTTGCGAGTCTCCATTCATTTGCGGCATCGTAAAATCCTTCTGCCCTGCGGGTCAGTAGAAAGGTCGGGCCGAAGGCAAACTCCAGACCAAGTCTGTTTTCACGCAGTCCGTTCAATACTGTAATGCTTGGTATAGCTTTACCCTGATCGAGGCCGGTAAGCATCGGAATAAATTCTGCAAGCGCCTGGAAATTACCCTCGCCAATGTATTGAGCCTCCAGCTGGTATCCAAACTGAAACATTACTGGTGAAATATCAAGTCCACCTACTGTTTCAGGGGCTTTTATTCTCTTTGCATTTTCTCCGGTGAAGAAGGCTACACCCATTCTAGGACCGTTTAGATTTACCTTATCCACGTCGGGGGCATTGACGGTAGTTGTGAATGCATCGATTTTAGTAAGTTGATCGTGTACGGCCTGATCAAAACTGAGTCCAAACATCTTTCTCAGGGTAATTGAAATCATCTCAGACATTTGATTTTTGACATTGATGAAATCCATAATCTGCGTTTTTTCTACACTTGCTGTGGCCACATCAATTAACCTGAGGGTAATTACAATCCGGTCATTGATCATTTCTATGGTCCCGGTCAGCATCTTATCGGCCTTGATTTTTTTTCCGATTTCCACAAGACAAAGTTTTCCGAAGCAATTGTCTGTCTGCTGAATGTCCTTATCGAGAAGGTAGTCTATGTCGTACTTGTCCATGATGTCAAACAACTCCAGTTTTTCGAGTTCTACCCGGGTGATGTTACCGGCGGTGCGAGGTTCAAGTGAAAATCCATGTGTGTCGAGGTTTAACACAGCAAGCTTTGGCCTGTTTGCGTTTTTTTGTGCAACGGCAAGGTTAAATACCGACAAAATGTAGAGGAGGATTAGTAGGTGTTTTTTCATTTTTCTTGAATTTTTCAGGTGAATTATTTTTGTTTGTCAATAAATACGGCTAAATAATACCCAATTTACAACATTATTTGTGTTTTTGCAAGTACGCAACAAAAAAAGCTGTCAGATATGACAGCTTTTTTTGTTCATGAGCGAAACAGATCTTCGTGTTTTAACTCGATTAACTCTCCCCATTTACTGAGATATTCCAAATCAATGTTATCCCTATTCCCCAGTACAAGTAGATTGTAGTTTCGTTTTTTGACGTGAATGCTGTGAAATTCCTGCAACTCTGATGGGTTGAACTGCTGCATTTTTAAGTACAGATCTTTTCTGATGTCGTGGCGATAACCTCTCTTAAGATTGCCAAGATATTTCCAGAAAATATGGCTGCCTCTAATACGTTCAGATTCAATTCTCTTGATAATGGAAAGCCTGGTCTGTTCCAATTGAGGCAGTGAAAGTGGCATATCCTCCAAAATGGTTTTCATTGCCGGAAGTGCATCCTGAATTTTGTCCGGCTGCGTTCCGACATAGGCCTGTAGGTAATGTGAGCGCTCATTTTTAGATGGTGAACTATAAACCGCACTCGCTGAGTAGCCAAGTGCCCTTGCTTCGCGGATTTCCTGAAAGAAAATAGAGGAAAGGCCATATCCGAAGTAGTCATTGTAAAACTCTGCCATGAGGTATTCATCCAGTTGAAAACCAAGATTTCCTTTTGAGAGCAGCAAAAGATCTGCCTGGACCATAGGGTGGTGTACGAAATACACTTTTGAATCCGTTTCCAGCTCCAGGAACTCCGTTGGCGGTATAACATCCTTCAATGGGGCATTCAACCTGTGATTTCTGGCAGCAATATCCGCGATATCTTCCATGTTGTGCGCGCCAACGTATAAGATGTCATGTGCAAATTCACTTAGCTGTTTGATTTTGTTCAGTAACTCGGTATCCACAAGACCCCTGAGTTCTTGTTCGCTCAGTTCATTTGAAAATGGCGAGTCAATACCAAACTTGGCATAGCTGAGCATGGCAGTGCGCAAGATAAATTCTCTGTTTTTCTTGTTGTTTTCAAAGGTTTTTATCGCATCGTCTACGACATTTTTCAATGCTTCCTGATTCGTCACCGCGTTGTGGAGGACATGCTCCAGCAATTGAACGCCAGCTTCAAGGTTTTCTTCAAGACCGCTCAGGCTTATGTAAGTGCGGTCGTCATTACAGCTCACCTTAAAGTACAAACCAAGTTTGAAAAATTCCTGCTGAAGCTGTTCTGAACTATATTTATCAGTGCCAAGATAGGGGAGTAACGCCACTGCAATGCCAAGCGTTCTGTCGCTCAGTTTACCCATTTCGTAGATGTAGTGCAACTCAAAAAATCCCGGAATATTCCCTTGAATTCTGTTCAGCGTAACACCCCTTTGAAGTGTCTTTCTCTCGATTGCGCTCTCAAAATCAATAAACTCCGGTTTTATTGGCTGAGATTCCTGCTGCAGAAACGATTTTGTAAAAGCAGACATGTCATCGCGGTTCAGTTCAATCGGTGTTATTGGTGGCTTCGCTACTTTCACAACATTTGGGTCAGTTCCGGTCTTTTTGTACACTACAGCATGGGCCCCCAGGTGCGCATTGCAGAATTCAGTGATATCTGACTTGCTGATTGCCGACATCCGATCAAAGCGCGAACAGTAGGAATCCCAGTCGAGCCCCATCGTAAACGCTGATGTGATGGCAGCTACCCTTGTTTCATTTTTCTCCAGATACTTTATTTCATTCAATTTCAGGTTTGTAACGACAGCCTGAAGCAACCAGTCCGGGTAAGTGCCCTGCCTGAGAACGTCCACTTGCTCGAGAATCAGCTGTTCGACTTCTTCAAGTGACTGGCCCTGCCGTGGTTGGGCATAGGCCATGAGCATGGAGTAGTCTTCGTGAAGCTGGGTCCACATCTGGCATTTGAGTACCTTTTGGTGATTGTTGAGTGCAATGTCTATAAGCCCTGCCTGTCCGTTATATAACATGGAGCCAATCAGCTCGGCTACAATACTGCTTTTGTCTGATGCTTTAGGCAGTCTCCAGCCCACTAATAAAAGTTCAGCCTCCTGTCCAAGGACTTCCTGCCGCCGTGGGGCATCATAAGGAGTCTGCACCTCAAATTCCAGTTTTGGTAGCTCATGTGACATATTTGTACCCCAGTACATTTCTGCAAGCTTTATTACTTCCGCTTCATCAAAATCTCCTGCAAGTACAATCCCCATGTTATTGGGCACATACCATGTAGAGAAAAAACGCTGTATGCTCCTGTGTGAGGGATTTTTAAGGTGCTCGCCTTCACCAATTGTCGTGTGAGTACCATATGGGTGGGTCGGAAATAGCAGTTTATTCAGTGCGAACAACGCTTTTCTGATGTCTTTGTCCTGACTAATGTTGAATTCTTCGTAGACTGTTTCCAGTTCCGTATGGAAAAGTCTGAGGGCGAGTCCACTAAACCGCTCAGATTCCAATTTCATCCATCGCTCAATTTCATTAGAGGGGATGTCGTTGACATAAACAGTCTGCTCAACCCATGTATATGCGTTTGTGGCTCTGGCACCCAGTGCGCTACTTAGTTTGTCGTATTCGTTGGCAGCCACCAGACGGGCAGCTTCAAAACTTGTCTGGTCAATTTCCCTGTAAATTTCAGCTCTCTTTTCCGGATCGCTCTCGAACTTATGCATCTCATACAGCTCGGCGATTTTCTCCAGCATCACGCTCTCTTTTTCCCAATCCAATGCGCCGATATTGCTGTTGCCCTTGAACATCATATGCTCGAGGTAGTGTGCCAGTCCGGTACAATCATCAGGGTCGTATTTTGAGCCTGCCCGCACTACGATATTGGTAAAAATGCGCGGTTCGTTTTTGTTTGTGCTTAGAAACAATTTGAGTCCGTTGGATAGGGTATACATCTTGACTCCCATCGGGTCATTCAGCACGGTTTTCAATCTTAGATTATTTTTGGCTAGCTCACTCATATCGTACATTTTGCGGACTTTACTTCTCAGTTTACATTAACTTGATTTGTCACAAAGTTCCTGTTTTAAATGATAAAAAGCGAATTTCCGGTTTCCCTTATGAAAAAGTTAACCATTACGAAGTTTCATTTTACAATTGGGCAGTGTTTTTCTTGCTATATTTGTTTTCGCTTAAGAAAGCATTAAAAAAAGTGGAGATGAACAAAGAAATTCAGGGCTGGCACAGTCCCGCACTCAACAAACATATGGAAATTGTTTCTTACGGGCATTATGGTTTCAACCTTTTGCTTGTTCCTACCG
The DNA here is from genome assembly GCA_947459655.1 of Lewinellaceae bacterium. Taxonomy (GTDB): domain Bacteria; phylum Bacteroidota; class Bacteroidia; order Chitinophagales; family Saprospiraceae; genus CANHEE01. The sequence continues at coordinate 10,161 of CANHEE010000025.1, read as the reverse complement.
CAGCCGCAGATTTTCTGGAGTACGAACGATTCCTGTTGATTGATGCATTAAAGCCGCAAATTGCAGCCGGAAAATTGAAGGTCTTTTCCATCAATAGCATCAACATGGAGAGCTGGCTGAACGATGATATGCATCCGCCACACAAAGCCATACGCCACAACCAGTTCAATGCCTATGTTTTCAATGAGGTTTTGCCATTCATCAGAAGCCACTCGGGTGCCGATACACCTATTTATACTTGCGGTGCTTCGTTTGGAGCTTTGCATTCAATGAATCTCTTTCTCAAACGACCGGATCTGATCAGTGGAGTAGTGGCAATGAGCGGGTGCTACGACCTTTCAGCATATACCAAAGACTATTTTGATCAGGAGGTTTATTTTAATTCACCTCAGCATTACATACCCAATCTGGATGACCACCATACACTGGAGCAAATAAGGAAAGGAAAGATTTTTATTCTCACGGGTTCAGGAAATTATGAGAAGCCCGCCGCGTCCCGTTCTTTTTCCGAGGTACTTATGCAAAAAGACATTTCGCACGAGTTGGATATATGGGGTCACGACATGCCGCACGACTGGCCTACTTGGAGAGCGATGCTGCCTTACGTAGTTTCTACCAAGCTTTGAGTTGTGCCCTGCTATTTCTGAAAGTATATGGCTGCACTTAATGGCTTCAATTCTGCGTTACCCTTTGTGGAGGGATACTTGCTCTCCCAAATATAATCGTTCATGATATTCTGCCATTTACCATCAGGAAGGGCGATGTTTTTTGTCTCCTTTGAGGCATTAAAAAGAATCAATATTTTTTTCCAGGGCTCACCAGTAGTTTTTCCGTTAATGATAAATGCAATGCACTGATCGTCATCCAAAGGCATAAATGAGCACTGTTTTTTTACTTTTGCAGCTGTGCCCAAATGCAGTGCAGGATGTGCCTTCCTGAAGGCTATCAGTTGTTTCATGTAGCTAAAAACCATTTTGAATTCTGCTTTTCGCTCCCAGTCCATTTTATTGATGTCATCAGGCGACTCAAAGGAATTGTCTACGCCATACTTTGTTCGACAGAACTCAGCCCCTGCATGGACGAAAGGAATGCCCTGAGAAGTCATCACCAGTGTCTGAGCCAGCAAAAACATTTTTATTTTTTCAGCTTCAGTCGCATCCGGAACCGAATTTTGGAGCCTGTCCCAAAGGGTGTGGTTGTCGTGGCATTCGGCATAGGCAATCATCTGAACCGGATTTTTGCAATAAGCTTTTTCGCTGTACTTCACCTTGTCCATGTTCACCTGAGGATGTTCAATTCCACCGACCAGGCCGAATTTTACCGATTCCGCCTCACCTGCTTTTCCATTTGCAAATCCTTTGTCTGCTGCTTCGAAAACAGAACCCTTGATGCCGTCTCTGAAATCGTCAGAGAATACTGCAATGTTGTCCAACTTTGAAGCTTCTGACTTTAAAGCTCGTTGCGCCGCAGGCAGTGGAGAATCTCCCGCGGTCCAGCCCTCGCCGTAAAGCAAAATATCCGGTTTGATCTTTCTAAGTGCAGCAGAAATGACATTCATGGTTTCGATATCGTGGATGCCCATCAGATCAAATCGAAAGCCATCTACATGGTATTCGGTGGTCCAGTATAAAAGCGATTCCAGAATGTACTTTCGCACCATCTCCCGCTCAGAAGCTACCTCATTTCCGCATGCAGAGGCATTGGAAAGCTTTCCGTTGGGCATTTGTCTGAAAAAATAGTTGGGAGCAAGCTGCTGAAAACTGAAATCTGCGGCATTGTACACGTGGTTGTAAGCGACATCCATGACCACCCTAATTCCATTTTCATGAAAGGTTTTGACCATGGTCTTGAATTCCCTGATGCGATTGTTGCCATCCAGTGGATTACTTGAGTAGGAGCCCTCGACACAGTTATAGTTTTGCGGGTCGTAACCCCAGTTGTACCCCGCGCGGTTGTATGTTTCATCCACGGAAGCGAAGTCAAATACAGGCAGGAGATGGACATGGGTAACGCCAAGTTCTTTGATGTGATCCAATCCGGCACTCTGTCCCTTGCTGTTTTTCAGTCCTTTTTCACAAAGTCCGAGAAATTTACCTCTAAACCTTGCGTTGGTGGCTACGGTAGCATCCCTAACGTGCAGTTCGTAAATGATGGACGACGAGACGGACTTCAGATCCGGACTTTTGTCTTTTTCCCAGCCTGGTGGATTGGTCAGGCTGAGGTCTATAATCATGCCCCTTGCACCATTTGCACCTACTGCCTTTGCGTATGGGTCTGGGACTTCCTTCGTCCATTTGCCGGCCATATTGGCTTGTACTGTATAGTATTTGTTCAGGTGGTCTCCTGGAATTTCGGCTTTCCAGGTGCCGTTTCCATTTGGGAAAAGTTTGATTTCTTCAGTGGGAGCACCCCCAAGACTGCTTCCATACAGCCTGATTTTAACCAGATCTGCAGTGGGCGCCCAGATGACGAACGTGGATTTTTCTTTGGAGTAGGTCAGCCCAAGATCTGTGCCATGGTAGGCAACGTATTTATCAAGAGATTTTTGTTGTGCAGTCATTTTTAAGGTAAAAAGTATGAAAAGCGCACACTGTAGAAAAAACTTCATTGAATTGGTTTTGATTATTTCTATCTGCAAGCCTCAAATTTAAGGCGTTCGGGTTTTTTGCAAAGTTACATTCCTGATTCAGAGGACATCTTTAATTTTCCTGTAATCGTCTGCAATAATTTTACCGTGCTCGTTCCTTTTGACTGTTGCTGCCTCGCAGATCGGGTCGTGCTCAAAAAAGAGATTCCAGTTTTTAGCTGCCGCTTCTTCAAGTAGCCAAGATTTCTCCTCCAAGGTAACCAGTGGACGGACATCATAGGCCAGAATGTACGGCATCGGAATATAATAGGAGGCCGGAAGGGTGTCGGCACAAAATACCAATGTTGAATGTCCGGTATCAATAATCGGGACCATCATTGCCTCGGTATGTCCGTAAGTGAAATGTATTTTTATGCCTTCGGCAAACTGCACATCTTGCTCGACATCGATGAACTTCAGCCGATTAGCCGTTTTTAATGGCAGAAAGTTTTCACTCAGAAAAGATGCCTTTTCCTTTTCGTTAGGCTTTGTTGCCCAGTCCCAATGCTGCTTGTTGCTCCAGTATGTAGCGTTCGGAAAGGTTATTCCCTCCGGACTGATGGCTCCTCCAACGTGGTCAAAATGCAGATGCGTGATGATGACATCGGTTATTTCCTCAGGATGGATACCATTGTCCATTAGTGATGGGATGAGAACACTTTCGGTCGGAGAAAAGTGGGTTCTAAATTTGGCATCCTGCTTGGAACCTATTCCGGTATCAATCAGAATTTTTCTGTTCCCCGTTTCTACCAGCAAAGTCCGCAAGGCCCAGGTACACATGTTGTTTTCATCCGGAGGATTGAGTTTTTCCCACAATCTTTTCGGGACAATCCCAAACATGGCACCGCCGTCCAGTTTAAAAAAGCCCGTTGGTATGCTGGTAAGTTTCATTGGAAAAATGTTTGAGGCAAATTTATCAATTCTTTTGCATGGGAAACTTACCTTTACTAAAATTGTTACAGTTCTATTGCCTGTTTGGGCGCAGTACATGAATCGTCATGCATGGCCATAGCTTATGTACAGTTGATATTTTTTTCCGTTATTGCTGTATTTTGGATATCTTTAGCCGGTTTTTAGAGTAGGAGATCTTTCAAATATTTTCCTGCTCAATCCAGATTGTTGTTTATTTATGAAAAATATTCTTTTTGTTTTTAGTTTCATGTTGCTCTCCGGCATTTTCCTGAAGGCTCAAAATACTGCGCCCAACGAATTTTGCGGTACGAAACCGGGGAAATCAGAGTGGTTAAAGAAATACCAAGCTGGAAAACTTCATGCCGCTGACCGAGGCTCAGAAAAACTTTATGTGCCTCTGACCGTCACCATAGTGACCAACGATGATGGCAGCAAAAGCTACAGCCTGAATAATGTCTTTGACGAGCTTTGCCAGCTAAACAGGGATTATGATGCTTCGGGAATTTATTTTTACCTCAATACCCCGGTTCGCTGGATAGCAAACACGGCGTGGAACAACCACAAAGACTATGGAACTGCTTTTGACATGTTTCAGAACAATGTGGAAAAGACCGTCAATGTATACTATTGTTCCGACGCTGCAGGCAACTGCGGATATGATATAATGGGCGTAGGAATGGTCCTCAGCAAAGGTTGTATGGGTCCCCTGTCGCATACTTGGGCACATGAAATGGGACATGAGTTATCACTTCCGCACACGTTTGTAGGCTGGGAAGGAGCCAAGTACGATGCAACAGCTGTACCAGACACCATAAACGGCTATCAGGTTGAACTGGTCAGTCGCTCAAATTGCAACACTGCTAGCGATGGTTTTTGTGATACGCCACCGGATTACCTCAACTATCGTTGGGATTGTCAGGCAGATGGAAAGTCTGCTACGCAACTCAAAGACCCCCAAGGCCAGGGGTTTCGTGTGGATGGTTCATTTTTTATGTCTTACTCCAAGTTTGATTGCATGACCCGCTTTTCAGCAGAACAGATTGCTGCCATGCGTACCAACTGTTTAACCGATAAGGGTAGTTTTGTGACCAAAAACTTCAATATTACGACGCTGAAAGATTCTGTTCGGGTGCTTATCCCGCTCAATGGTTCGCTGCTAAAACCCGACAATGCAGTGCTCAGCTGGATCAAAAATGATGACTACACCCATTACTACTACGAGGTAGCCCGGGATAAGAATTTTAATTACCTTGTTCAGAGCAAATTGACAACTGATACCTTTGCACTATTGAATCCGCTACTAGTTTCCAAGGATTACTTCTGGAGGATTTCCGGTTTTAATCTCAGTTCTGCCTGTCAGCCTCAAAAAACAGCTCGGTTTTTCAAATTCACTACCGACAATTCTTTTTCCAACGTGGTTGATGTCAACTTCCTCGCAGCTGTAAAGGTGTTTCCCAATCCACTCGGCAGCGAAGGATTATTGCGTGTTGCATTACAGGCGCAGCGCTCCGGTAAAATAGCACTGTCTCTTCATCATATGAATGGTAGTGTGATTTCCAGAAAGGATTTTCAGATCTCTGATGGTGAAAATGAATTGACGATTCAGCATGAAAATCTGTCTGCCGGAATGTATTTGCTACGCATTGATGCCGCAACCGGAAGTATACAGCGGAAAATTGTGGTTTTCTGATGTTATGCATTTATTATCCGGACCAAACGCTGAATGAGTACCCAAAGGCAACAATGAAGCGTTTCTGTTCTCACACAGGTTGAGCACTGAATTTAGCCGCTCCTCTCTTATAAAAGCAGTCTATGAATTTTAAGGATTTGAATATCAATCGCTCCCTCCTGAGCGCATTGGAAGAAATGGGACTGGGTATTCCCACACCCATTCAATACAAGTGTTTTCCTGTAGCCATGTCCGGTAAAGATGTGGTCGGTATTGCCCAGACAGGCACAGGAAAAACAATAGCCTATCTGCTGCCTTGTCTGAGACTTTGGAGTTATTCAAAAGAAAAACATCCATCGATCCTAGTTGTGGTCCCGACCCGCGAACTGGTCGTTCAGGTTGCTGAAACAGCTGAAAAATTGGCTGCGTATATGAATGTCACCGTCAAGGGTGTTTACGGAGGCGCCAACATCAATACTCAGGCATTGATGCTTAGGGATGGCGTTGATGTTTTGGTGGCCACTCCCGGACGTCTGCTGGACCTAGCGCTAAATGGTGCGATAAAGTTGAAATACGTCAGGCGATTTGTCATCGATGAGGTTGATGAAATGCTCGATCTTGGTTTTCGTCCTCAGCTTGAGCGTGTTATGGATCTTCTGCCTTCAGGTAGACAGAATTTGATGTTTTCGGCGACCATGACTGATGATGTAAATGCCATCATAGATGATTTTTTCAGTCACCCTACAACAGTTGAAGCCGCACCTGCGGGTACAGCGCTGGAGAACATCAGCCAGTATGCTTATGAAGTGCCCAATTTTAATACAAAGGCTAATTTGCTTAAATTGCTCCTGGAGCAACATCCGGAGATGAGCAAGGTTTTGGTTTTTACGGAAAGCAAAAAACTTGCTGATCGTCTTTTTGACATTGTCTCTCCCGCATTTGATGGGAAGACGGGTGTTATTCACTCCAACAAGGCGCAAAACAACCGTTTCGCGACGGTTGAACATTTCAAAAATGGAGATTACCGTCTGTTGATTGCAACGGATATCATTGCACGTGGTCTGGATATTTCTGAGGTCTCGCATGTAATCAATTTCGATCTTCCCGAGGATGCCGAGACCTACATTCATCGGATTGGCCGGACCGGCCGGGCCGATAAAAAGGGAAATGCCATAGCGTTCATAACGGAAAAAGAAAAAGAAGTGCAAACGGATATAGAAGCCCTGATGAGCAAGAGGATATCTGTTATTGACTTACCTGAAAACCTCGAGATTTCAGATGTTCTGATCGAGGAAGAGAAGCCTCAGGTCAAGATGAAGAATATTTTGGTAAAAATCACCAAAAAGGAGAGTGACGGTGCCGCTTTTCACGAGCGGTCTGCCAAGCGGCAAAAAGTCAATGTGCGCACAACAAGAAAATCTGAAATGCAGAAAAAATACGGAAAACCGCAGAAAAGACGTCCTAAAAAATAATAATCTACCTACAAACCATAACAAGGTCGCCTGATTTGTTCAGCGCCAGTCTCTCTATCTTTTTAATGCCGTAATCCCTCAGGTTTGCGATTAGTACCCATTTTTTGTCAGATTTAGGGTTGTATTTGTAGAAATCGGAGTTATTTCCCATGAAAAAGGTCCCGTCTTCAGCAACAACGAAGTCTTCGCTGCCGGGAAGTGTTTTCATTGCTATTTTATCCTCAAGTGTCTCCGGATCCAGAATGTGAACTGGGGACTCCAAATTTGCAGTTTTTTCGGTAAAAACAACTTTTCCACTGCTGGTATAAGCAAAGCAACGGCCCGGAACATGGTTCAGTTTTTGCACTTTGTTTTCTATGGAATCAACCAAATAGAGCTCATTTTTGGGTTCTTTTACGATGAACAGAATCGCTTTTGCCGTAGTAATCCAATGGTAATAACCTACACCCTCCATTTTGTTGAAAATTTGCCTGCCGCCATTTGTTCTATTGAGCGGATATTTCCACAGCCGTTGTATTTTCTCCTTAGTGGCATCTACCCTTACTACACTGAAATCGGCACTGCCCGGTATGGGTTTTGGTGAGTATTCGCTTTCCGGAGTCGCGGTAATCCTGGTCAAAATGTTGCTATGTAGATTCAGTGCATAGATATCGGTTTGCGAAGTGTCTTGTGGCAGACGTGCACTAATATAAATTTCTTCTTCGCTGAAGAAAAAAGGCTGGTTGTTGTAACCATCTGGATTAAACTTGTTTAGCCACCTGGGTTGTGATAAGCGGTAAATACCATTAGACTGGCTAAGCTTGAAGTGGTACAATTGGGTTGAAGGCAATTGTGCTGATAGCAGCGTTTCGGTCAGAAATAAAATAATGGTACACAACAACCGCATGGTATCTTATTTTAGTGCAGGCAAATGTAGTTTAAAATTGAATGTTCTCAAACAAAATCTGTTGTGCCGGAGATGATGTACAATACAAATTTTAGGCACTATTTTGTTCAGCGTGCGTAGAGATTCAGCTCAATGACAGTCCCGTGAAATTGCTCATCACATCGCAAACCTCATCGCCTATTCGGTGGTGGATGCATTTGATGCCCCATTGTGATGCCGCAGCTACATTGTCTGCGTTATCATCGATAAAAAGCGTCTCTGTAGGATCGATTCCTGCATCTTTCAGCACAAATTCAAAGATGTCCGGTTCGGGCTTTCTTTTGTTGACCAAGTGAGAGAAATAGGCTTTATGGAAAAATTGACGCTCGAAGTCGGAGATGCTATAAGTTTTTTTAAGGTCATCGTAAACCCAGTCCAAATGGGTGGCATTGGTATTGCTCAGCAGGAAAACGGAATGTGTTTTCTTCAACTCCTTCAGCATACTTAATCTGTGGTAAGTTGTGCCAAGCAACATGGCATTCCATGCGTCTATGATTCTCCTTCTGCTGATGGCGTTTGCATCAATGGACTGAAGTTGATCCAGAAATTCGTCCTCTCTCATCAGCCCTTTTTCATAGTCTGTAAAAAGGTGCTCCAGTCCGGCATTTTCAAGTTTTTCGCCAAGGTTTTGGCCAAATATTTTTTTGAGTTCCTGCTCTGTTTTGTCAAGATCAAGGTCTATGATGACATTTCCAAGGTCAAAAACGATATTTTTTACCATACAATTATTTCCCTTTTGATTGCTCCAGTTTTCGGGCTGCCTCCACTTCAATGATTTCGTTCATGATTTCCTCCAATTTTTCTGCCTGTATTTTTTTCATGACAATTTTTTTGTCCTTATCAAGTATGTATATCATAGGGGTACTTTTCACCCAGTAGTTTGCCTGGGTATTCGATCGCATATACATATCTACTCCCGTGGTAAATTTCATCCCGGGCCTCTCCTCTACAAATTTCCAGCATTCGCCGACTTTTTCAGGTGTATATCTGTTGCAGATGCTGATCAGTTCCACGCCTTTGAGTCTCCATTTTTCCCAAAAGCTGATGACATACGGCATTTCTTTTTGACAATGTCCGCAATCAGGTGCCCAAAAAACCAAAACTGTGTACTCGCTTTTGATGTCATAGAGGCTGACTTTTCTGTTGTCTTTGGTCTGTAGCTCAAAATTCATGGCTGTTTTTCCGAGAAGGGTGGGTTCGATGTTCCTCGCATTTTCCACTATTTTATCTATTTGGGCTTTGTCTACCCATGGTGTCATTCCAGGTTTGTTGTAGTAATTGAGCGCGAGATATACATAGACTGCATCCTGACCGATATACTCTGCTTTTGCATAATAATTCAGAAAGTGGGTACAGAAAAATTTAAAGGCATCGTCCACTGGTCGGGTGAGTTTGAGCACTCGGTCTACTGCTTCTATGAGGCTATCAGGTTCCTGAATCACGAGTTTGTTTACGTAGTAATCGACGCGGTTAAAAAGCAGCGGTGTTCTGATCATCTTTTCATCTGACATATTGAAATTGTCGAAAAAATGTTCCTTGTAATAGAAGTAACGTTTGTTGCGGACTTCCTCCTCGCTGCCCTCAAATTTTGGTACCACGATATCGCGGGAGGACTTGATGATTTGTGCGGTAAAAGAGTTGGGGTGTTTGTTGATGAGCTTGTTCTGGTATTCTTCCACCTCATTGTCAAGGATTTTGAGTTTGTCCCTATACTTTGTCAGATTGGCAGAATCAGCTTTCATTTCCTGTTTGATTTTCGCTGATTTCTCTTTTTTCTCAGCAATAGTATTGAGGTACTCATAATAAAGTTCGTTTTCAGGGCTATTTTTTGTCTTCAATCCCTTAACGATGTTGTTGATATCGGTGCTGATGGTAAAGTGTTCCTGACCCCGCACTACCATCATTTCGAAATACGTACTGTTGGGCTGCATAATGATCAGGTAAATGCCAGGCGCAAGTTCCTCCTTGCCACTGAAAACAAAATATCCGTCTTTGTTGACTACTGATGAGTCCCTGATGTATTGCTTGTTGCCATAATGAAATCCAAGTTTGAGCTTATTTTCAGTATAGTTGACCAGCTTTACCCTGATTTCGTAGCCGTTGTCTGCCTGTAATCGGGCAAAAGTCAGAAGTGAGCAGAGGAGGAGCAATATTCCAGTTCTCAAAGTCATGTTTCAGTTGAATTTGTTTATTTTAGCTCAAAATTCGCCCCTTTTTTAGTGAAAATGAACATTTTCTGTTTAATTTAACAAAAAAATATGAGTTGCATGTTCACTATATAGGAATAGCATTTGAACAGCTGCGGGTATTATTTCGCCAGATGCGAAGGATTCAATTCAAATCATCGTCTCTAGAGTTTTATGAAAGCATTTATTGCCACTTTTTGTTGTTGTTTTATTTTGTCTTGCAGCAATGCACAACCTGAAGGCAAATCAACAGTTGAACTGCCTGATAGGATATATTTTAATGAATTTCCTTTTATGGATGTTCACATTGTGGCAGACCAGGATCTTATTGTAATGCAGTGGAAAAGCCTGAACACTGTAAACATTAAGAT
>CANHEE010000024.1 GCA_947459655.1 Lewinellaceae bacterium | reverse complement strand
TTTTCAATATTTTTCTTACCATCGCCGGACCTTCATATACCAGTCCGGTGTAGACCTGCAGTAAATCAGCACCTGCGGCAATTTTCTCCTTTGCGTCAGCTGCATTTCTGATGCCTCCGACACCTATTATAATGATCTCGGTTTGCAGCTTTGATCGCAGGAAGCGAATAATTTCGGTACTTCTCTCTGCTACCGGTTTTCCGCTCAGGCCGCCGGCGCCAATTTTATCGAGTGTAGCTTTTTCCGTTCGCAAATCAGCTCTGCTGATGGTGGTATTGGTCGAAATGACTCCTGCGATTCCCGTCTGGTTTACGATGTCAACGATATCTGTCAGCTGTTCCTCGTTTAGATCGGGAGCAATTTTCAAAAGAATGGGTTTGGGATGCGGTTTTGACAGATTGAGTTGTTGCAGATGACCCAGCAGTTCGGTCAGTGGTTTTTTGTCTTGCAGAGCCCTAAGGTCGGGTGTATTGGGAGAGCTGACATTGACGGCAAAGTAATCCGCATGATCAAACAGTTTTTCGAAGCAATACACGTAATCATTCAGCGCCTCCTCATTTGGGGTGACCTTATTTTTGCCGATGTTGATGCCGACAATGAGTCCCTGCGGTTTTCCCTTTTTGTGAAGTCTTTCTGCCAATACATCTGCTCCCGCATTGTTGAAGCCCATCCGGTTGATAAGTGCCTCATCTGCAGGAAGCCTGAATAGACGCGGTTTTGGATTGCCATCCTGCGGTTTTGGCGTGACCGTACCTATTTCTATGAATGCAAAGCCCAGTTCGTTCATCATGGTGTAGTAGGTTCCATCTTTGTCGAAACCAGCTGCCAGTCCTATGGGATTTTTGAAGTGTAGTCCCATGAAATCACGATGCAGACTTTTATTTTGAACGGCAAAGATGCTCCGCACTATTGGTCGTATCAGTGGTACGCTCAGCATCATTTTCAGACCCTGCATGGTCAGTTTGTGCGCTGTTTCAGGAGAGAAGCAGAATAGTATGGGCTTCAGTATATTCTTATACATGGTATCAGGACATTATGAGATTACTACTGTGCATCTTTTTCTGCGAGTTCGAGCCATCTCATTTCTTTCATTTCTATGGTTTCGTTAATTTTTCCCAGTTCAAGGGCGTATTTCATGATGTCATCACTGCTCATTTCCGGGTCGTTGAATTTGGCGGTGATGCTGGCTTTTTGCTCTTCGAGCCGTGAGATGTCTTTTTCCAGTTGGCTGAATTCCTTTCGCTCTGACCCACTCAGTCTTGGTGCTTGCGGATTGAGTGTTGTAGTGGAAGTTTTCTTTTCAATTTCATTTTTTGCCTTTCGCTCTTCGGCCTCAGCAGCATTTTTGTCTGCCCGGTAGTCAGAATACTGTCCATTGTAATCTTTTATTTTTCCTTCCCCTTCAAAAACAAACAGGTGCTCGACCATTTTGTCCATAAAGAAGCGGTCGTGTGTGACTACGATAAGGCAGCCGGGGTAATCCATCAGGAAATCTTCCAGTACATTAATGGTAAGGATGTCCAGGTCATTTGTAGGCTCATCGAGTATCAGGAAGTTTGGATTCGCCATCAGTATGGTCAGCAGGTACAGCCTCCGTTTTTCCCCTCCACTGAGTTGTGAAACAAAAACCTGCTGTTGTCCGCGACTGAAAAGAAATTTTTCTAAAAGTGATGCGGCGGTCAGCTTTTGTCCCTTGTCCAGAGGTATGTATTCGGCAATGTCGGTAATGACTTCTATCACCCGTCTGTCCTCTCGTAGCGACATGCCGTCCTGGTTGTAGTGTCCGAAAACGATGGTATCGCCGACCACGACCTTTCCGGTGTCGGGTTTGATCTCCTGGGTGAGCAGTTTGATAAAGGTAGATTTTCCTGCGCCATTTGGACCGACTATGCCAAGTCTTTCTTTTCTTCTGAATTTGTAATCCAGCTTGTCAACGATCTTCCTGTCGCCATATGATTTGCTGACGTTGTGCAGCTCTACAATCTTGGAACCGATGCGCTGGGTGTTGATGTTGATTTCCATAGAGGTATTGTCGCCGACCCTTTCCGTTTCATCCTTCAGATTATAAAAGGCATCGACCCGTGATTTGGCCTTGGTTCCCCGGGCCTGCGGCTGTCTTCGTACCCATTCCAGTTCCTTGCTCAGCAGTTTCCTGTTTTTCTCCAGGGTTGCGTTTTCAACTTCTGCGCGGACGGCTTTTTTCTCCAGATAGGCGCTGTAGTTTCCCTTGTACCTATAAAGTTTCCCGTCTTCGAGTTCATAAAATGTATCTGTCACATTTTCAAGGAAGTACCTGTCGTGCGTGACCATAAATACGGTTAATCCGGGTTGTTGCAGGTATTTTTCCAGCCATTCGATCATGTCCAGATCGAGGTGGTTGGTTGGCTCATCGAGAATCATAAAGTCCGGCTCTTCGATTATCAGCTTGGCCAGTGCAAGTCGTTTTTTCTGACCACCCGAAAGCGTTTTGATTTTCTGGTCCAGATTAAAGATTTTAAACTTGGAGAGGATTTCGTTGATACGGGCTTCAACTTCCCAGGCCTTTAGTTCCTCCATTTTTGCCATAGCGGCCTGCATCTGATCGTGTTTGTCGCTGAAAATCAGTGCTTCTTCATAGACTTTGATGGCCTGAATCATTGGGTTGGAGGAGTCAAAAATGGCGTCAAGTATGCCGTGTTCAGGATCAAAATCGGGCTCCTGGTGCAGGAAGCCGATTTTGATGTTTTTTCTGAAAATTACCTTTGCATGTTCGCCTTCGGCGCCATCCTGTCCTGCGATGACGCGCATGAGCGTGGATTTGCCGGAGCCATTTTTGGCGATTAGTGCGATTTTTTGTCCTTTATCAATGTGCAGAGAGATATTATTGAAAAGGGTTTTCTCGCCGTAGATTTTTGTTATATTTTCGAGTGTAAGAAAATTCATGGGACAAAATTAAGTCTTATTGTGGAAGAAGGTCTTAAAACGACCAAAAATCAGCGGCGTAAACTTTTTTAGGGTAACATAATATTTGTAATTTTTGCATATCGAAATCAAAAACGAAGTAATGCACTGAATATGTTCCCATTGTAGATTATATATTTCTTGTTATATTTTGATTCCTTTCAAAATCCCGGAAAACCGGGTTTCGTGTAGTACTAAAAATACCCAATTCAGGGTATAAGAACTATTTTTTATTCCTGTAATTTTGTTGCGGATTGGAGTAAATTCTGCCGTTAAATCGTTTTTTTGGCCTGATTTTTTCTTGCAATTCATAAAATATTGCGTTCCTGTATTTTCAAAATTTTATTTTTATAAATATTTGAAAATAAAGAACTTACACAACAAATTTATAGTCTGAACCATGTACATTTCCTCAATGCCCGAATGGGTTCAAAGAGGAGGTTTTGCTGTAATATCAGGGCTCAAAAATGCCTGATATTGACCATGCAAGTTGATTACTGTACTACTTCTGGTTTCCCCCTCCTATAAAGTTGTTGAATTTATTTGTAGGTTTTGCAGGTTTTGGTATCATTTTGGATTAAAAATATTCCTGAACATTTTCAAACAAATAAATGCCTTCGACTATGAAGCTGAATTTTAAAATCTCACTAACTCAAACAGGTATTGTTGCGGCCTTACTGTTTGTCTTGATGTGCTTCTCAACAAACGTTGTTGCACAGAACACCGCACCAGTAAAAGATTTAACGGATATCATGCTTGGCAAAAGGGCTGCTCTGGAACAAATGGAGCGAGCGCTTGGCGAATGGGGTGCTGATATGCAGAATGCTGCTGATTCTTCGGCAACAAAACTGGAAGCATCCACTGCCAGATTTGCTCTTCTATACGCAACCAATAGCGTTTTGCTACAGAAAAAGGGTGATAATGTCAGGGTCAGCCAGTGTATCGAAGAGGCGGGCAAACTTGTATGGAGCCAAAATATGGTCAGTTCTCCAACGGCCTACCAATATGCGCTCGATGAAGTCAGCAAACTGTTGAATAGAAAGCGGAATACCTTCTACAAGGAAAACTATTGATTCGTTAGCGGTCGCTTTACCTTTGGTCGGTACGGCATGCTAGCAAGTGAAGATTTTTATTTTCACAGATAGTTAAGAAATAAAATCCAACAACAACATTTATACATCCTTTAACGATGAAAAAAACGAATTTTACACAGTTTATTTCTAAGATGAATAAGACATTCCTGTTTATCGGATTGCTTTTATCCACTTTGACAGCACTGCAGGCGCAGCCGGTTCCGGGTGTTTGCCGCGTGTTCCGTCAGAATTACCAGGGTCCCGGTAACAGGATTTTGAACAATGGTACCGCTTTGATCAGTGGTGTTGCCCCTTTGCCGACAGGTTCAAACGGGGTTGTTGAAATTTCTGCAGGTCCGAATACGGATCAACCTGCAGGTCCTGGTGGCGCCATTCCTGCCAACCACACCATCTACAAGGTGTCGGTAGCTGTTTCATTGAATCACCCGAGAGCGGGTGAGATCGATATCATGTTGGGTTATAACGCTCCGACATTTACTGCTCCGAATACCTGGGCAGCCGGTGCTCAGACTCCGGGTCCTCAGACCAGATGGGTAACGTTGTCTACAGACAATGGTGGAGACCTTACGTGGTCTTTGCCTACTTTTGACGATGACGCGGATCCAGGTATAGGTACGCCTATTGATTTTCCTACTCCGCAAGTGAACAACAATTTCACGGTGTCGAGAGATTATGCAAACGCAACAGGTATCCAGACCAGAATAGTGCCTGAAGAGCCACTTTCGCAGCTTGCAGGTATGCCAGCGACGGGTGCCGGTGGACAGGGTGGAGTTTTCTTCATTGCTGTTCGTGACGATACACCAGCTCCTCCGGGTTCCGTTAATGCAACTTTTGACGGATCCCTTGGCGGTTTTACGGTAACCCTTGTTACCATTCCTACTGTTGAATATGGAGGAACATATCCAGTTGGACAAAAATATACGAATCTTACCACTCAATCAGGTTTGACGCTGGGTACTACAAACCCTGCCTCAGGTATCCGTACTTCTGAAGTATTCACAAGCGGTCCGAATCCCGATTCAATTTTCAATAATAATACACTTTCAAAAAATTTGCTTGCTACCGGTCTTACTGGTCGCACAATTATGGACGTTGACGTTCGCGTTGCCCTCAGACATACTTTTCTTGGCGACCTTGCCATGTCACTTACTTCGCCTCAGGGTACAACGGTTACACTGATGAACCGACGAGGGGGAAATATAGATTGGGGTCCGAGTCCTTCCTATTTGAACGCTGCAGCACCCGCACAGCCGGCAACCTTCGCGGTACCGGCAGATCAGCGTAGTGCTACAGGACACGTTATTTTCCCAAGCATCATTTTCAGTGATGAGTCAGACAGTATCACGGTGAACACTACCAGTATGTTTGGAAATACCATTGCTAGCCAGGCTACCCTGACAAACTTTGGTGTACTGGTGAATGCATCTGCCGGTATTGAAGCAAATGACAATACCATCACTGACCAGGACTACCAGTATTCACCAAGTTTCCCATATGCTTCGGCAAGTGGTACCAATCCACGTGGATTTTTCCAGTTTACTCCTGAAGAGGGATTGGGTGCATTCCGTGGTGAAGATCCAAGGGGAACATGGACATTGAAAATCACAGACAACAACGGACGTGATGCCGGTATGCTTGACAGGTTTGAAGTCAGAATTGGAACCATACCTAAACCATGTATCCTTGACGTAGGAGCTTCCGGATCTGCTGGTTGTTCTCCTGCAGACTCAGTGGGTAGTGTGTCTATCAATGTTTGTAGTAACCAATATCCTTTGGATGGCGAATTCATCAAAGTGGATACAGTATTTGGTCACAACACGCCTCCAGGTATCGGAGCGTTCCTTGTGGGTACCAACATCCAGGCACCTTTGGGAACGACCGTATTTACTGCGGGTAGCAGAAATACAGCATTGTCTACCAACCCACGTGTCATCTATAAAAAAGAATCCTTCACAATTGATGCGGTAGGTACTCCTCTACCTGACCCGGCGGTAGTTGCTCAGCAATTGACTATTCAGAACGTGAAGAAACTTGCTCCGTTCTTCTCTCCGCCTCCGATTGTATATCCGAATACCTTGCCTCGTCATGGTTACAGGATGATACCTCGTGTACCTGCTCAGCAGAGCTATTGTCGCTGGCCAGCCAGAACTCCGGTAACTGCCGGTGCTCCTGCTGACCTTGACCAAAACCCAACTGACTCAGTTGGACTTAGCACAGGAAATCGTCCGCCGGATGCAGTATGTAAGGACAGAATTACCATTACATTAGATACTGCAGCAAATGCAGGTATTGCTATCGTGAAGCCCTACGATCTTGAGGTTGCCGGAGCTTCTACTGACGACTGTACAAAGAGAGGTGGTCTTCAGTTCCTTTCATTAGGTAGCCGTATAGGTGCGAACCTTGCCAACAATACGGAGTGTACAACTCTTGGTACATATCTAATTAATTTTGACAATGCAAACAACGATCCTGCTTACTCTGGTGCCAACACCTGTCCGGCAGTTTCGCCTGCGACCAACAATGTAAAAATTCTTGAATCCCTGGCAGCTGTTACCGGAAAAACTCCGGATAATGCATTCCTAGTAAGAATTAGCAGACAATCGACCTCAGGTGGTGCCACTTTGTCGACCATTGCGGCCAATGACATTAAGGCAACACTTAAATACCAGATGCCAAACGGCTCAATAGTGACCAGAACCTATGCAAACACGGCAGCAGTTGCTCCGCCGGCATCTGGTTCTGTAATTGTTCCGCTTGCACTTAGTCCGGGTACACAACTAATTTCACCGCTTGCTGTGGTGAAGGATGTGCGTGTAGAGACCAAAGTTACGCTAACAGCGGGTAAAATTAGCAACGTTGGATTTGAGTTCGGTACGCTTGTGAGAGACTCCTTGAGATTTACCACATTGCCACGTACTGTGACCTGTGCTGACATTGGAAAGCCTACAAAAGTAATGCTTGTCGTAAAAGACCGTTCTGATAACGTAGATAGTTGCTTCGTTAATGTAACCGTTCTGGATGGTAAGGCACCGACCATTTCTTGTGGTACGGACGTTACCCAGACCCTTCCGACAGTAAATGACTGTTCATGGTTTTTAACGAACGCTCAAGTGCTTGCACTTGCGCCAAGAGCAAACGACGACTGTCTGCCATTGACTTCGGTGACTTCACCGCTTCAGCGCAGTAATTCCATCGCGCCGGGTATTGGATTCATGATTGAAAATACAACTGCTGCACCTATTATTGTGGAAAGTCTGAACTTCCCGGTACTTGCACCGAGAGACATGTTCATCAGGGCATACATCATGCCTCAGAACCTTACCACAGCAGGTACACAGATTGACCAGACTACATATCCTTCTTCAGCGCAGTATCCGATTCTGCACCAGGGAACACTGGGTGTTCCTGCAAACTGGATATTCTGGGGGCAGAACGTAATTTCTGCCCAGACTCCGGGAACCATCTCAGAGATTGAGTTCAGACCTAAGAACTACAGTAATCTGACCCTGAATCTTGGAACAGCCACAGGTCCTCCTTATGCCACATCAGGAAATCCTGATATTGGAGCATCTTTGGTCATCCCTGCAGGTCAGCGTTACGGAGTTTATTTGGCGATGTTTGGTGTGGATGCCAACGGTTATCCTGTACCTGCTGCCAATAACACGACATTTGGTATTGTACACAGCAATGTGGCGAACGGAGGTATTGTGGTGAGTGCACCATATCCATTGCCGTCTGTTGCTGCGCAGTTGCCTCCGGTAATCATCAGAGGTGGTTGGAATACGACCAATCCGAACATTGGAAACAACGAATTTGAAGGACCGGGTTTCCCACAGGTTCAAAATCCTACGGTACCACCTTTTACTCCTGCAATCTATGAAGGAGTTGTGAACTTCCCATTAGCACACCAGTTGCTTGGAGCTCCGGTTCCAATCGCCAGCCAGGGTGGTTCTGTAAGGATGTTTGCCGGAAAGGTTAATTACATCCCTGCAATGGTTCCTGCTCCTACTGCTCCTACTGGCAACAACATTTTTGTGTTGCCGAGCCAGAAGCCTTCAGGATCTATCCCGTACTACCAAAAAACACCTGTGTTTACTCCTGGTGTGTTCACTCCGAATACTCCGAGAGCTATCTATACCTATGACGGAATCAAACTTGTTACAGGTATTGATCCTCAGAAACCTTATCCGATTGGTAAGACAGTAAACGTTTACCAGGTAACGGACAGAGCGGGCAATACATCAACCTGTTCACAAACTGTAGAAATCAAGCCTGCTCCGGGAGCAGTTCCACCGGTTTTGGTTTGTCAAGATTTTGTTAACCTTTCTCTTGACGGATTGTGTTCAGATACACTCAAAGCAAGTGAATTCCTTGCAAATGCAACCAATGCTAAATGTCTTGGTGCATTCAGAATTGAGATTTTGAATGGAAACAACATCATTGGCGTACAAACCGGCTCATACAACGGTACTCCTTTCAGAGAACTGATTGGTAATACATACGACTACAAAGTTATTGACGCTGCCAATACGGGTAACTTCTGTATGGGTAAGGTGAAGTTTGAAGACAAACTTCCACCTAAGGTGGTTTGTCCTGAAAATATAACTGTCGATGACTGTTCAGCAGATTTGGCTACCTCACCAACGTTGGTATATACACAGACTTACACTAACCCATCGAACTTTACATCGAACTTTACCCAGGGTCTGGGTATTTCCTCGGCTGTAATCCCGGTGAGTGCTCCTAAAGGCGCAAAAGTAATTTCTGTAAAAGTACAAACGGCTGTTACGCTTACACCGAATGTTACATTAAGCAGATTGTTCTACAACCTTGTAACGCCATCAGGTGGTTTGATACAGCTTGCGAGTCAGCCCGGATTGATCGATAATGGTTTTGCAGGTATTGCCTGCGGTCCATTTGCCAACAACACAGTGGTAAGGTACAACTTCAATGATCAGGCCACACAGGCTCCGCTGGTAGTTGCCAGTGGATACCCTTGTCCGCCGCCTAACGGCACTTACCTGCCGATGGATGCATTGAATGACAACCTTGCGGGCATTGATGCGGAAGGCGACTGGTTTATCCAATTCCAGGAGTCTGCAGTCAACAATACTTATACCGGACAGGGAGCCCTGCTTGCAGGTGCGAATGACCTGAAACTGATCATCACGATGACGGTTCCAATCGAGTCAGCTACTGTTCAGGAATACTGTACATTGAATCTTGTTCCTCAGATGGCTGAGTCTGTAAAGACCAATACCTGTACGCAGGATACTTCAATTGTGAAGGTCATCAAGAGAACGTATAGCGCGAAAGATGCTGCTGGAAACCTAGGAAGTTGTTCTCACACTGTATCATTCAAGCGCGCTAAGTTCAGAGATGAGGTTTATCCTTCAGACATCGTTCTTGATTGTACTTATAACAACCTGAAGTCTAATCCATCTGACCAGGATGCAATCGATAAGGCAATTGCTGCCGGTGCACAGATTACCTCTACTTACAGAGGTCCTTGGTTTGACAGTAATGGCAATCCGCATCCGAATGTGGTAGGAAGACCTAGACCATTTACATGTACCAGCTATTCGGTCGGTTACACTGATATGCGTATTGACAACATCTGTGGTTCAGGAAACGGTTCATTTGCCGTTCGTCGTACCTGGAAAGTGTACGATGCCTGTGTGAACAAAGCGGTTACTTATGAGCAGTATATATCTGTTCAGGATATCGTTTCGCCGACCATCACACCGACACCGGATCAGACCATTTCTCCACCTGTTGGTCAGTGTACTGCTACACTAACCATCCCAGTACCCGATGTAGCTGACAATTGTAATTCGACTTCAGATTTGAGCATTGTTTACGAATTGTATTCCAATGCAAATCTGACAATACCTGCAGGATCTCAGTCTCCTGTAGCTGCGAATAAGTTTGACAACATTGCACCATCTCCTGTAAACAATATCAATGGTACAATTACAGAAGATTGGTATTATGTGAAGTATACCGTGACCGACAAGTGTGGTAATACTGCTACAGCTACGTCCAGAATCAAGGTGACAGACCGCGTTGCTCCGGTAGCTATCTGTCCGCCACTGGTGAAAGTATCGCTTACCCATGATGGAACCGCATTCATGAATGCTACAGAATTTGACCGCGGTAGTTATGACAACTGTGGTGGAATTTCCAAGTACCAAGTATGGCGTCTTGACGAGGGTGATTGTGTAGCTGAAGATGTAAATCAAAACGGATATCTTAATGACGACATCGATGTAGACAATGATGGCTTTGGTGATTATCCTGAGTTTGACTTCTACAAGCATCCACAGAGCAAGGTTAAATTCTGTTGCTCAGACATTGGAGATACCGTTATGGTAGTATTCCGCGTGTGGGACAACAGTCCGATTCTTGGCAGAAACCAGTTCAGACCTACTGATCCTAACTACGATTATGGAGTGGGTAACAGAGGTAACGTAAACATCTGTATGTCTCAGGTAGTTGTCGAAGATAAATTGGCTCCGGTAGTGTCAACTCAAGATACTGCAGTGGTTTGTGGAAATGTTGTGACCGGTAAGAACTGGTTGGATGAGCACAAACCTCAGCCACAGATCCCGACAAGTGGTTTTGGTGAGTACAATAAGTTAACATATTACTCTGACAATAAGCAGTATGACATCAAAGATGGCATCACTTCCATCAAGTTCCCTGTGAAGGGTCTGAATGGTATGAGAAACCTTGACTTGAATGTGAAATTAGATTTCTACCACAACAATATTGGTAACCTATTTGCTGAGTTGGTTTCACCTGCAGGAACTAAAGTTTCCCTGTTCAGCCAGCCTAAGTCAAGAATTGGTTCTGTACCTTATCTGTCTTCAGGTTCTGATGCCAATAATCCGTTTGCACTTACATTTGACGATGAGCCGTCTTTGGCTGCAGCTGATTTTGTACGATTCACGGCGTTTGATGATCTTGGCGTAAGTGGAACAGATGTTACTTCTAATGACATCTCAACTTTGAGCAGAAAATACAACTCAATTGACCAGCTTGCCAAAATTGAGAAGGAGAAACTGGATGGAATCTGGACACTGAATATCGGTAAGATATCTCCGTTCATCGGTGGCGAAGGTAAAGTACTTGAAAGAGGTGTTACCCTTGAGCTTCAGGGATATCCTCAGGTAACAAATGTCTTCTCTTCGAAGGATGCAGCAGCTATTTATAGTCATCCGGATTCACTTGTTACATTTGTCACAATTCCGGTAAGTGGAATTGACACTGTTCAGGATTTGAACGTTTCACTTAAGTTCCATCACACAAATATCGGTAACTTATCTGCAACACTGACATCTCCAGCGGGAACAACTGTCGAATTGTTTGTACAGCCTACGAGCCAAAATGGTGCTCCATATGTGTCACCACAGATCAACGGCAACCCGGCTACAAATATCTTCAGATTGTCGTTCAATGATGAGCCGTCTGTAAACCCTAACTTCCTGCCGCAGTTTTCATCACTGCCGGGTGTAGGTGATACCATCACCCCTGCAACGCTGGGACTGGTAAACAGCACATACCTTGGATTGGGTCAGTTCAACGCCTTCGATGGTCAGAACGCTAATGGAAACTGGTTGCTCACCGTTACTCGTCTTGATCCGACATTGCCGGATAGTGGTATGGTAATTGCCGGTGGAGCACAGCTGCAGATTGCGAGCAACCGTTATGGCTACAATGAGAGTTATATGTTCGATAATTGTTCTGATTTTACACTTGCTTGCAAAGATTCTGTAGGAATCAACAATTGTGGCTTCGGTTACATCAAACGTACATGGACGCTCTCTGATGCGGGTGGTAGAACTGCTACTGACAACCAGTATTACCAAACTGAAGGAACGTCGTACTATTCGGTTGTATTCCCTAAAGATACTACTTTGACCTGTATCACAGGTAGTACTGACACTTCATACACAGGAAAGCCTAAAATCACTTATTTGGGTGGTTGCCCGGTAGTTGCTACAGGTTACAAGGATGAGTACATTACTGCTGTAAACAGTGCTTGTTACAGGATCAAACGTACCTGGAAAATTGCTAACCTATGTCAGAATGGTATGATGAAAGGTATTTCCCTATCTCCTACACCTGATGTAGCACTAATGGCGGCAACGCTTCCTGGAGGTGTTTATGTTAACAATTCCAATGCTCCTACATCTCAGCAGGGTTCTTATCCAGGCTTTGATACAGATGGTTATGTGGAATACATACAGTTGATTAATGTAAACGACAAGACACCGCCGGTGATATCCAATGCACCGACTTCAATCAAGCTTGAGCCGTTTGCAAAAGAGTGTAAAGTAAACATCACAATACCTCAAATCAGCGTAAGCGATGTCTGTTCTGACAAGATTGACACCAGCTGGTCTATCATCAATAAGGCGACCCTTGCTGTTGTAAGAACAGGTGTTAGTCTTCCGGCGACCCATACATTCGGTTCAGCTGACTTCGGAACTACATTTATCGTGAAATATACGATGACAGATCGTTGTGGTAACTATGCGTTCCACAGCATAGAAGTTACGCCTAAGGATATCGTTAAGCCTACACCGGTTTGTTATCAAGGACTATCTGCAGATTTATTGCCTACAACAGGTAATGTAATGCTGATGGCTCCGCAATTCGATGCTGGTTCATACGATGGAAACAACTGTACCGCTACAGCCAACCTGAAAGTACGTATCGAGAGAGGTACTCCTGGATTCTCTACATTCAGTGTGAATGCTGACAATCAGGTAATCCTTCCTGCTGCAGCTTTGGATATGGTTACTATCGACTGTAAAGGTGTTGTTCCAATCAGACTTTGGGTAACAGATGCAGCGGGCAACTCAGATTACTGTGATACCTATGTAGATGTTCAAAACAATATGGGTGCAACAGCTGCCGATTGTCCTGCAGTTCCGGTGAATGGAAGCAGAGTATTGGTAACGCTTACTACACTGAAGAACCAGAATGTTAAGAATGCAGATGTAAATGTTGAAGCCAGTTCGGGCGTAATTGCTGCGAAACCAATCGGTAATGATTATGTCGCTGATGTTCCTTTGAACCAGGCTACACCTAATCTGAAGATTAGCGCGGAGAAGAACGATAACCCTATGAATGGTGTGTCTACTTATGACCTTGTCATGATGACAAAGCACATTCTTGCACTGCAACCTATCAACAGTCCGTTCCTGAAAATTGCTGCCGACGTAAACAACAACGGTACAATCAGTACTTCAGACGTGGTAGAGTTGCGCAAGATGATCCTTGCAGTTCAGACCGGATTCAAGAACAACAAATCATGGAGATTCTTCACAAGCAATATGAAGGAGAAGCCCGAATTCGACAATCCACTGAAAGCACAGATTGTAAACTTCACCGGTATCAAGATTGGTGACGTCAACCTGAGCGCAAACTCCGCATCACCTAAAACAACAGGTACTCTTCAGTTTGATATTAACGAGAAGTTGTTTGTAGCGGGTGAAGAGGTAAGGGCAACATTCAACGCTGCGGATATCAATAACATTGAAGGTTACCAGTTTACACTTGGATACGACAAGGAAACTTTGGATCTGGTTAATATTGAGGGCAACCCTGATAACTTTGGAATCGTTGAAAACGGTTATGTGACCAGCAGCTGGAATGGTACTGCACAAAGTGGTGAGAATTTGTTCACCATCGTGTTCAGGGCCAAGAAAGCGGGTAATCTGAGTGAAATGTTGAACATCAACTCTACATTTACCAACGCTGAAGCGTATACAAAATCCGGTGAGTACAACAATGTTTCATTGAAATTCAACGGAGCACGTGACAGATTTGCATTGTACCAGAACCAGCCGAATCCATTTATGGGTCGTACAATCGTGGGCTTCAACCTTCCTAAGGCTGAGCACGCTAAAATGACCATATTTGATATCGCAGGTCGTGTACTCAAAACAGTAGAGGGTGACTTCAACAAAGGTTATAACGAAGTAATCATTGATGAGATCTTGGGTTCAGGTGTGTTGAACTACAAACTTGAAACCGCTACTGAGACTGCTACGAAGAGCATGATTATTCTCGAGTAATCCTGCTGAGGTAAAACTACTTAGTAAGAAAATAGTAATGATGACCACCATAACCGCTTGAGTCTGGAAGATGAAAGCGGTTTTTGGGATGGCCTCTCACTACGACGGTGGTGGGGGGCTTTTTTTTATTGCAGTACCACCTCTGTGGCTCCAAATCCATACTTAGGGTGGTATTCATTGGTAAATCTGACCACTCGATAGTCCCGCTTCAGTCTCTCCGCGATTGCATCACGAAGCCGTCCTTTTCCCAAACCATGTATGATGAACACCCTCTCTACACCAAGGCGATATGCCTTGTCGATATACTGCTCAAAATGTCTTAATTGTAGCTGGATTATTTCCCCATTGGTCATTTTATCCCATCTCTCTGTAAGATTTTCAATATGGAGATCTGTTTCCATACTGAAGTGTGCCAACTCTTCAATTTCGTCCCTTTGCAGTTTCCTGTGCTGATGGCTACCGATGGGACCTTTCTTTTGAGAGGATATCAGGCGGTTGGTGTAGGATTTGATGTCTTCATCTTCTTTCTTAGTCTGTTTTTCTTCCCGCTCAAAATGGCCGAACAAGACGTAGTGGTGAACTGGCCTGTTCAGCAAAGGCGCTGTAGCTACGCTTTTAAAAAAACTGGCCGGTTTAAGTTTGATGGATTTCGACAGCGGTTCCCCAACGCCCAGTGTGCTTACCTTTCGAATCTCAGTGACAATCTCAGGGATTGCTGCGATATGATCGTAGGAAATCTCTCCAAGAGAACAATAAGAATGGCCCTTTATCAGACTATCGGTTTCGGCAATCAATTTGCCCCCAAGATGCACTTTGAAAATAAATAGCAACTCACTGTCGGTATCGTTGATGAGGTAGATGTTGTATTTTTCGATGCTATCACCAATATTGATGGCTTCAAAACCCAGTTGCAGACCCAGACTTTTCCTCACCACTTCCGATGAATTATCCTGGAATAGTTGTAAGTGTTCTTGTTTGAGAGGCAATCCCTCATTTGATTGCAAACTTGCAGTATAGTCGCCTTCCGGGAGCAGATCTTCCTCAGACACCGGAATAATCATGTTCTCAAAATTTATTTTGACGGATACCATTCCGTTGCCGAGAATTTGCTGCACTACCGCAGTATCTCCCGTGTACTTCAAAATCACTTTTTGTCCGGTAAAAAACATCATTTCTCTTTATTTATGCGTTAGATCAGTATGCACATTCCACAAGTGCAGGGGGAATTATTGGCAGATAAATGCTACCTTTGTAACGGAGTGAAACAAGAGATAGAAATTTTTGTAATGTATATCTCCTTTTGCGTAAATTCGTTTTCCATCCCGCATCATTTTTGAAAATAATCTGTCTATGTCGCTTTTAAGGTATTTGTTGTTTGTGCTGTTTTTTTCTGCACTGCTTTTCAGCGCATGCAGAGAAGAAGCGTTGATAACTGATTCTGCGGCAAAGGTAGTGTTTACCCGTGATACGCTCAGGTTTGATACAGTGTTTACCAGGACAGGCTCTGCTACAAGATTTTTCAAGATAAAAAATCCGCACAATCAACCCATCAGATTGTCTCGTATTTACCTCGAAAAAGGCAGCGCCTCACTTTTCAATCTCAACGTTGACGGTGTTTCAGGCGACCTTCAGGAAAACATCACTATACCTGGAAAAGACAGTATATATGTTTTTGCAGAAGTCACCATCAATCCGAGCAACCAGGACAATCCCTTTGTCATCAATGAAAACCTGATTGTTGAGGTGAATGGCAATACACAGCGTGTTGTGCTGGAGGCCTGGGGTCAAAATGCCAATTATATTCCCGACAATTTATCCAAAGGCAAGATCGCGACGTTGACCAGTGACCAGTTATGGAACGATGTAAAACCTTATGTCATCTACGGCATTCTGGTAGTTGACGGGTGTAAACTGACTATAGCTGCGGGTACCCGCATTCATGTTCATGGTGGACTGGTGAAAACTACAGGCAATGGGATTTACAGCGATGGCATGATCTACGTACAAAATGGCGGAGAAGTAGTCATTCAGGGTACAAAGGATAAGCCAGTTGTCATCAACGGAGACCGATTGGAAAAGGAATTTGAAAAAATACCTTCGCAATGGAACCTCATTTATTTTGCACCCGGCACAAGGGCCGATTTCAACTTTACCACAATAAAAAATTCGAGGATTGGCATTTTTGCAGACTCGCTAAGTGATTTGAGGCTCAAATATTGTCAGATTTACAATACCGGTGGTCCGGCGCTCTATGGTAGGCAAGCGGATATAAGGCTTGATAACTGTCTGGTGCACAGCAACGGAGACCGGTCGATTGTCATTTCGCAAGGCGGACAATTCAGCGCGACATATTCTACCATCGCCAATTTCGGTGCCAATTCTCCTGCCGTTGAATTGTCAAATGCCTATTGCAAAACCTATGATGCGCAGGGAAATTGTATTCAATTGCTGACATCGCCGCTGGTTTCCAGGATGAAAAACACGATATTAAATAGTTCGCAGAGGGATGCCATCAGTTTTTTTGAAGTGCCAAATGGCGGGTTTGATTATTCTTTCGAAAACTGTGTTTACAAAGTGGAGGATTTAGTTAAGGCTGACAGGGGAGGATATACCGATTTTTTTAACTACAGTACCGATTGTATCAATCTGAAAAACGGTGATGTACTGTTTAAAAAAATAGATGCTGACAATTATCACCTCGATACCCTCTCTGTGGCGGAGAACAAAGCGAGACCGGTTGCAGGTTTTGATAAAGATCTTGATGGAATCCAGCGGGATCCTTTAAAACCGGATATCGGGGCCTATGAATTCAAGCCAAGATAGTTGTCATATTAATCTTCATCTGAGAGGTCAGCTTTTGCGGCTGCCAATTCACTGAATGCGTGACGGTCGCCCTGTTTTTGGGCAATTTCCATACCTTTCCGATATGCTGAAAGTGCTTTTTCAGGCTGATCAAGTTTCTCATACAGTTTTCCCATGTGATAATAAGTGCCGACATAGTCTTCGTTTTCGAGACTTAGTTTCCGGTAATATTCAAGTGCCGTTGTGCTGTCGTTCATACCTTCGTATTCCTTGGCTACGGCAAATGTCAGAAATGCATCTTTAGGGCTGTCGTTCAGGAAATTCAAAAGTTGTTCTAATCTGTTCATTTGTGCGTACTTTTGCCTTTATATTGTAACGTTGCTTCAGACAAAAGTACTGAAAACATCGCTTCCGGTTCGCTTTTTTACCAATTTTTGATATTTGTTCGATTCACCAGCATGGCCGGTATTTACCTTCACATACCTTTTTGCAGACAGTCTTGCCACTATTGCAATTTTCATTTTTCCACCTCGATGAAACACAAGGACCGGATGTTGGAGGCCATGCACAGGGAAATTGCCATGACGGCATCGTATCTGAACGGAGAGACCATTGAGACCATCTATTTTGGGGGAGGTACACCATCAGTGCTCGAGGGTGCTGAAATTGATGAGTTGCTGGCGGCAATTGCTACTGTCCATCATATATCAGGACAGCCCGAAATCACTATTGAGGCCAATCCGGACGACCTTACCGCAAAAAAAGTCAGGACACTGCGACGCAGTGAAATCAATCGTTTCAGTATTGGTATACAGTCTTTTCACGATGCGGATTTGCATTACATGAACAGGGTTCACAATGCAGGTGAGGCGCTTTCATCCATAAAACGTGTTCAGGATGCAGGGTTTGAGAACATCACCATTGACCTAATATACGGCACACCGACAATGGATGATCGCCACTGGCAATCCAACATCGATACCGCACTTGAACTTGAGGTTCCGCATATTTCCTGCTACGGATTGACAGTTGAACCCAAAACCGCGCTGAATAGCCTCATCCGAAAAGGTAAACTCGCGGGAGTTGACGATGAGAAATCTGCCGGGCAGTTTGAAATACTGATGAATAGTCTGGCTTCTGCAGGTTTTGAACACTACGAAATTTCCAATTTTGCCCGTCCGGGCTTTTATTCGCGTCATAATTCGGCTTACTGGAAAGGCGTGCCATATCTCGGAATCGGGCCGTCAGCGCATTCTTTTAATGGCCGTTTAAGGCAAAGCAATGTCGCCAATAATGCACAATACATTGCTGAAATCGCTGAGGGAAGGGTTCCTTTTGAGGTGGAAAAACTGACTGCTGAGCAGAAATACAACGAGTATGTAATGGTATCGATGAGAACCATATGGGGGGTCGATTTGTCGGTTCTTAGGCAAATGGGTGAAGGCTGCGAGGCACATTTTCTGGAACAAATCGCACCGCTCACAGCAAAGGGGTATGTCAACAGCAACGGTGATGTTTTCACGCTCAGCAGTAAGGGGAAGTTGATGGCCGATTATGTGGCAATGGAACTGTTTAAGGGCTAAGCAAAATGCAGGGAATATTACATTATCGAATTAATTTTCGGTCAAAGAATACTTGTGGAAGAGAAGAGTCTTAATAAATACATCAGCGAGACCGGGATTTGCTCCAGACGTGAGGCCGACAAACTGATTGAAGAGGGTAGGGTCCGCATCAACGGAGTTGTCGCCAGAAAGGGGAACCGTGTAAAAGCGGGGGATAAGGTGTTGTTGAACAACAAACCACTGGTCGCCAGACCGGAAGTGGTCTACATTGCCTTCAACAAGCCACCCGGAATCAGCTGCACCACCGACAGAAAGGACAAGAGCAATATTATTGATTACTTGAAATTTAAAAGCAGGATATTTCCTGTCGGAAGACTCGATAAGCCTTCGGAGGGATTGATTTTTCTGACAAACGACGGAGACATCGTCAATAAAATTCTGCGAGCTGGAAATCGGCACGAGAAGGAGTACATAGTAACCGTTAACAAGCCCATCAATGCAACCTTTGTGAAAAAAATGAGCGAGGGCGTTGCCATTCTTGATACCATTACCCGACCGTGTTTTGTGAAAATGGAGGGTACTCACCGATTCAGGATCATTCTGACGCAGGGACTGAACCGCCAAATCAGAAGAATGTGTGAGGTGCTGGGCTATGAGGTGCGCACACTAAATCGTGTTCGCATCATGAATATTTCTCTGCACAATCTGCCACAGGGAAAATGGCGTTATTTTACGCCTGCAGAAGTAAAAACCATTACTGCGCTGGTAGAAAATTCATCAAAAACCGAAGAGGCATCTTCTTTTGACGAATAGAGAGCAATTGTATTTGACGGATAATTGTCGAAGAAAGGGTCACGTTCGCGGTGCATAACTTTTGGCAAAATTTGCTACCTTGCAGGTCGGATACAATTTCGGCAAACCAATTAAGCGCTTTTTCGGGTTCTTTTTATCATTGGAATCAGCTTAGCGGACAATCAATAACGAAATGGAAAATAAAAATGCACAACTGGTCCGTACCGTCACCCTAGGTTCGGCAATTATTCTGGTCGTCAGCTCGGTCATTGGATCGGGCGTTTATAAAAAGGCGGCAAAAATGAGCGACCTTCTCGGTTCTCCCAAACTGGTATTACTGGCCTGGCTCTGCGCCGGAATCATCAGTTTGTTCGGAGCGTTGAGCAATGCCGAGATTGCCGGGATGATGGCAGATTCGGGTGGAGAGTATGTCTATTTCAAGCGCATTTATGGCAGATTTATGTCGTTTATGTTTGGCTGGAGTATTTTTTCCATTATAAAAACGGCATCGGTTTCCAGTATTGCCTACGTTTTTACACAATCACTCAATAGTATTTATCCACTGAAGGGACTTTTCGGAGATGTCTCGCAGCTCGAACTCCTTCAATTGTGGATTTTCCGGCCATTTGAAAATTTTGAAATAAAATTTGTTACGATACTGCTGATTATAGGACTGACCTTTTTGAACACGCGTGGACTGAAGGGCGGCGAACTTTTCAGCAACTGGATTACCAGACTGGTCATACTTGCATTGGCGCTGATAGTTCTCAGCGGACTTTTCTTCAGTGGTGGGAGTCTTGCCAATATCAGCACAAACGCGGTAAATTTTATCGAAAAGCCACTTACGGATATGAGCCTGTTGAACGCATTTCTCGCTGCGATGCTGGCTGCATTCTGGGCATACGAGGGCTGGAATACGGTGGGGTTTCTTGGCGGTGAAATTCAGAATCCGAATAGGAATCTGCCCATAGCGCTGTTTTCGGGACTCATGATTATTATAACCGCTTATCTGCTGGTAAATTTTACCTATTTGTATGTTTATCCGGTTGACAAGCTTCAGGAAGTTTTTCATGCACAGAACCAGATTGCCGCTATTGAGGTGGTGAAGAGTTATGCTGGAAATTTTGGCTCCAATATTTTGTCTGTTATCATTCTGATCACCACACTGGGTTGTACCAATAGCACGATTATCATGCCCCCGCGCCTCTACTACGCAATGGCAAGGGATGGTATGTTTTTCAAAAGTGCTGCTGTAATTCACCCTCGTTACCACACACCCAATAATGCACTATGGATGCAGTGCGTCTGGGCATCTGTACTGGTGCTGTCGGGTAACTTCGACCAGCTCACCGATATGCTCATCTTCGCCGCCTTTTTCTTTTATGGTGCAACCGCACTCGGGGTATTTATTCTGAGAAAAAAGGAGCCTGATGCTGAAAGACCATACAGAGTATGGGGTTATCCTCTGGTGCCGGCTCTGTTTATCGTATTTTGTGTCGCACTGATTATCAATACTTTTTATACGAGTCTGGAAGAGGCGCTCAAAGGCCTGGCCCTGATGTTGACCGGAGTTCCCTTTTACTTTTACTGGAATGCCCGGCTTAATACTGCTGCTAAAAATGAAACAGACAGTAGCGGAAAACCAAAATAGACTCGTACCTTTGTTTCTGCGATTTAAAATGCTTTAATCTGCGTATTACCTTATCAAATCTGCCTCCGATGAAGCAATGGACACGCCGCAACTGGCTTAAATTACTGGGACTGGGTTCAGTGGCTGCCGTAGTGGAAAAAACATCGGCCATGGGTCCCGGGGTAGTCGCGTCTGCTTCTCCTGATCAGCTCTTGTTCAGTCAGCCCGGTCCGGAAAAAACCGTGACCTGCATTGTTATCGGTGCTGGAGCAAGAGGAAATATCTATGCCTCCTACGCGGAGAAAACCAAGGGGGAAATGAAAATTGTAGGTGTTGCAGAACCAATTGAATTGAGGAGAACGCGTTTTTCGCAGCGCTATAATATCGACGCAGAAAAGCAGTTCAACACTTGGGAAGATGTATTCAAGATTCCCAAATTTGCTGATGCGGTGCTGATTTGCACACCAGACCATCTGCATTATAGTCCTGCGATGGAAGCTTTGAAAATGGGTTATGATTTGCTGCTGGAAAAACCCATCGCGCAAAGTTGGCGGGAATGCGAGGAAATACTCGAACAATCTCGAAAAAACAACAGGATTGTTGCAGTATGCCATGTACTCAGATACACACCCTATTTCAGGAAGATGAAGTCTGTGGTGGAATCGGGGCAACTGGGTAAGGTCATTAGTATCCAGCATATGGAGCCTATTGAGCACATCCACATGTCGCATTCCTATGTTCGGGGTATCTGGAGGAAAAAGGAGGAAACCAATCCAATCATTCTGGCCAAGTCCTGCCACGATATGGACATTCTTCGTTGGATTACCGACAGGCGTTGCCGCGAAATGGTTTCTTTTGGTTCGCTGGACTGGTTTACCCCAAAAAATGCACCGGCAGGAAGTACAATGCGTTGCACAGATGGCTGTGCGGTGGAGTCGACTTGTCCTTATTCTGCACTGAAGATTTACTACCGCGAAAGAACCTGGCTTTACCATTTCAACCTGCCGCCCGATGTTGAGCAAGGTGAAGCCATACTGAGGCAGCTGAAAGAAGGCAATTACGGACGTTGTGTCTATCACTGTGACAACAATGTCCCCGATCATCAGGTCTGTTCAATGACTTTTGAAGACAATATCACAGCCACATTTAACATGGAGGCACATACCAGTTACAGCAGACGCAGAACCCGCATTATGGGCAGTGAAGGCGATTTGGTAGGCGATGAATCGCAGATGACCATTACCAGATTTTCTGATATGAAGCCGGAGGTTTGGAAGACAGCCGATCATGCAGCCATAGATTCTGGCCATGGCGGGGGTGATTATGGTTTGGTACGCGACTTTTTACGAGCAGTTGCCTCGCAGGATTCCACACTGCTCAGTTCTACACTGGAGCTTTCCATGGAAAGTCACCTGATGGCGTTTAAGGCAGAGGACAGCAGGTTACAGGGTAGAATTGTCAATGTCAACATCGAAGCAGCGCACGATTAGTTTTAAAATTCTTAACGTTATACAAATACACCACCATGTTTACAATCAATATTTACCTGCGTTTTGCACTAATGGCTTTCGGAATTATCGGAGGATTGCTGATGAGTATTACGCTTGGTTTTTGGTACGGCTTTTTATTCATTCTGATGGGCATCATACTGGCAGCCGGTTATTTTCTGTTGGGTACAGTTCAGTCTGCTGCAACCCTTGTGCAGATGCAGGATCTTGAAGGAGCCAGACGGCGGCTCGCGATGACCATCAAGCCGGGATGGTTATATGAGCCCAACCAGGCCATTTACTATATGCTTCAGGGAATGATAAAAATGCAGGAGCAGAATTTCGAAGAAGGAGAGAAACTGTTACTGAAAGCTGCTTCGTTCAAGGCGCTTGGAGATAACGAACTTGCGGGAATATACATGCAGCTATCGGGTATTCATGCCAACAAATTGCGGTGGAACCAGGCTCAGGCGTACTACAACAAGGCAAAGAGCTACAAGGTTACGGAGCCCATGATCAAGGAGCAGCTTCAGATGATTGAAAAGGCACTCAACCAGAAGGGTCAGATTAAAGCTTCGATGGGTGCAGGTTTTCGGCAGTTCGGTGGCAAACGCAGAATGCCGAAATCGCGCTGATGTTCCAACTACATGCAGTGAAGGTCTTTTTCTGACAGTGAAAAAAGTTGTTGTCATCTCATGTAGGTTTTTGAATAGAAAAATATATGTAAAGTTGCTATTTTACAGCGCCAATGCCAATCAAAGGACGTCGGTTTTACCATTAAAGTCTGTGGGTGGCATCATTAACAGAATTTGTGTAAAATAAATAACAGACAGATAAATCAGCAGAATCGGACTCTGTTGTTTAAAAAACCAACTCAAATTGTTGTATGGTATTACTGGAAGATTTCCAAAATTGGGTGATTAAATTGCTCCATCTTGATCCTGTGGCAGTTACAGGTCAGGACTATGTTGCAGGACCCGGAATGATTATTTTTGCGAAGGTGGTATTTGTGGTCTATATCGTTTCGCTTTTGTTTACAACTTTTTATTGCCTGATGCAGTTCCAGTTGTATTATTACTACCTGAAATACCGCAAGAAATTTCCACAGGACCCGCCTCCACTGAAGCCTATGTCCGACGATGAATTGCCGATGGTAACCGTACAGTTGCCCATGTTCAATGAAAAGTACGTAGTGGAAAAACTGGTGGACATCATAATGAAATTTGACTATCCAAAAGACAAGTTTGAAGTCCACGTGATCGATGATTCCAACGATGAGACCGTCGAAATTGCTCAGGCTAAGGTACAGGAGTGGAAGGACAAGGGCTACAACATTGAGTACATTCGCCGTCCGCACCGACAGGGTTTTAAGGCCGGTGCCCTCAAGGATGCAATGCCACTTGCGAAGGGCGAATTTTTGGCGATTTTTGATGCCGATTTCGAACCATATCCTGAATTTCTGCGCAAAACCATACCTTATTTCCAGGATCCGACTGTTGGCGTGGTGCAAACACGATGGGAGCATATCAACCAGGAGCACTCCATGCTGACTAAATTGCAGGTGCTTCCCCTAAATGTGCATTTTACGGTAGAGCAGCTGGGAAGAATGTCAGGCGGATATTTGCTTCAATTCAATGGTACTGCAGGTGTCTGGCGCAAACAAACCATTGATGATGCCGGTGGCTGGGAATCAGATACACTTACGGAAGACCTGGATCTCAGCATTAGGGCTCAACTCAAGGGGTATAGGATAATGTTTCTCGAAAAACTCGGTTCTCCTGCCGAGCTTCCTGCCGAGATGAATGCCTTCAAGGCGCAGCAGCACCGCTGGATGAAAGGAGGTGCAGAAACAGCCAGAAAGATGTTGCCAACCATCTGGAAATCAGGCAGGCTGTCTCTTTGGAAAAAAATACAGGGAACTTCACATCTGGTCGGTAGTACGCTGTTCCTGATGGTATTCGTAATGAGTATTACAAGTGTGCCGGTAATGCACACTTTCCACCTTGTGAAACAAAACTGGACCTGGGTTCCTCCAAAAATATTCACCTACTTTATGGTCGGATTCCTTTCCATGGTGACCATTTATTTTACCGGAAACGTGTCTGCTGACATCAGCGGTAAATCCAAGTGGGAGTTGTTTAAAGGATTTATCTGGCGCTTTCCACTTTGTCTTTCCCTGTCGCTGGGTCTTGCGCTACACAACGCAAAGGCGGTTATTGAAGGCTGGCTCGGACAAAAATCAGAGTTTGTTAGGACACCCAAATTCAATGTCGCCAAGAAGGGAGATGTGATTAAAAAAGGCAACTACATCAAAGCCAAGTTAAAGCCTCAGACTATTTGGGAAGGTGTACTGATGCTGTATTTCATCCTCGCGATTCTGGACGGGCTGTTTTTCGGTATCACTGAGTTTTTAACCTTCCACTTGATGCTTGCCGTAGGCTACGGTTCCATCTTTTTCTACACGCTTCGACATTTGTATTCTAAGTAACAATAAAGAAGCCCTCCGAATTGTTCATTCTGGAGGGCTTCTTTATTGTGCACGATGTCCTTACCCTTCGGAAACCATCAGTGCCTTCC
The DNA here is from genome assembly GCA_947459655.1 of Lewinellaceae bacterium. Lineage (GTDB taxonomy): Bacteria > Bacteroidota > Bacteroidia > Chitinophagales > Saprospiraceae > CANHEE01. Next base: position 4,877 of record CANHEE010000024.1, on the reverse strand, counting down.
ACAGATTATCCTCAGGTACAGGCGCCTCGAATGTGAGTTTGTGATGTGTGACAGGGTGGTAAAATGTCAGTTGCTGCGCATGTAGGTGAATTGAGCGGTCTGCATTGCCTCTTCTAAAACCATATTTCACATCTCCCTTGATGGGCGAGCCAATGGCCGAAAGCTGCGCTCGAATCTGGTGAAATCTTCCCGTTGCGGGCACAATTTTTAACAGGGTATAATTGTCTGAATTGTTCAGGCAGGTGTATGAAAGTGTGGCTTCCAAGGCTCCCGGTGCGGGCTCAGAAAATACCTTTTCCTGCTTGCCTTGTTTCTTCAGATAATGTGTCAGAGTACCTTCAGGTGCTTCAGGTGCTTCCTTAACCACGGCGAGGTATGTTTTTTCGACCTTTTTATCCTGGAACTGCCGATTCAGGTCTGCTGCTGCCTTTTTACTTTTGGCAAGAAGAACAATCCCACTAACCGGCCTGTCTAACCTATGAATGACATACAGATCTGATTTACAGTAAATTGACAACAAGTCAACAAGTGATTTGTCTCCCGTCTGATCGGGTTGAGTCGGCACACCTGCGGGTTTGTTGGCTACAACAAACTGGTGTGATTGAAAGATAATCAGTTCGCTGATTTGCATTTTTTCGGGAACCACTTTTTAAGAAATTTAAGGATGAATCCGCATGGGACTGCGGTAGATTTCGGAGCTTTTTGGCATCTATTCACCATCGCTGTCGGCAAGACGTGGGTTCAGCAGCAATGCTGCTTCATCCTTGGCTTTTTTGTAGGCCTCCCTTCTGAGTTGTTCTGCCTGATCGTGCTTCTCATATGCCCGTAATATTTCCTTGACCAGTCGGTGCCTAACCACATCTTCGGTAGTAAGATGAGTGATGGCGATGCCGCCAATACCACCAAACAGCTCAATGGCCTGACGCAGACCGGATTTTTGGTTGTGGGGTAGGTCTATCTGTGAGAGGTCACCGGTGATGATGGCCTGCGCAGAAGGGCCGAGACGCGTCAGAAACATTTTCAGCTGTAAAGTAGTAGCATTCTGGGCTTCATCGAGTATGATGAAAGCATTGTCAAGTGTTCTTCCGCGCATATAGGCCAGTGGAGCCACCTCTATGGTTCTATTTTCCATGAAAAAAGCAAGCTTTTCAGCCGGGAACAGATCATCCAGCGCATCGTAGAGTGGTCTGAGATATGGATCAACTTTCTCCTTAAGGTCTCCGGGAAGAAATCCGAGATTTTCGCCAGCCTCGACTGCAGGCCTGGTTAGAATGATCTTCTTGACCGTTCTGTTTTTTAATGCCCTGACAGCAAGTGCCACTGCGGTATAGGTCTTGCCGGTTCCGGCGGGCCCAACGGCAAAAACGACATCGTTATTTTCGACAGCTTCGACCAGTTTTTTCTGGTTAAAGGTTTTTGCTTTGATGGGTTTGCCGTCCCTACCTATAACGATAGTTGTGTTACCATTGTGGTCGGGTAATCTTACTTCAAATGGGTTTTCACCACTCAACATGTCTTCCACGGTCTGTACTTCCAGCTTGCGATGCTCTCTGAGCATACGCATCATCTGTTCAAATTTTCCTTTGGCTTCTTGAGTTTTATTTTTATCACCTGACAATTTCAGACTATTGCCTCTGGCTGTAATATTGACATCGGGGTAGGCTTTTCGTAGTAAATTCAGTTTGACATTGTTCTCGCCAAACAACTCCAAGAGGTCAAGATCCTCTATGGTTAAGGTAATTTCACTCAAATTTTATGATTTATGCGGGTTTATTGATGCGGCTCAAAGATCAAAGGTAAATAACAAATAAATCTTGTATTTTTGTGGTAAAATTAATCAATTGTTGATTATTAATTCCTTTTCGACTCAGATATAAATGCAAATTGTAACACTTACAACGGACTTTGGATCCGGGGATTTTTATACTGCCATACTGAAGGGATCGCTGCTGTCTGCACAGCCAGATATCCATTTTGCAGACATTACCCATAACATCAGAAATTACAATATAGTTCAGGCTGCATATGCCATCCGGCATACTTTTCATGCCTTTCCTCCGGGTACCATTCACATAGCAAGTGTCCACAATTTTTATGCCCCCAATCCCAGATTTCTGGTCATCAAATACCGCGAGCACTACTTCATAGGTCCCGACAATGGAGTGTTTTCCCTGACATTCGAGCGGGAGCAGGTTGAGTGTTTTGAAATACCATACGAGAGTTACGACATACTGAGTTTTAAGAATGCTTACGTTACTGCTGTAAGTCACATCAGCAAAAAGCTACCACTAGAGACCATTGGTCCGAGGTATGCTGAGATAACTGAGCGCTTCAGTCTTCAGGCCATTACTGCGGATACGATGATACGGGGTACGGTAATACACGTAGATCATTTTGAAAATGTCATTCTTAACATTACCCGCGAGTTGTGGGACAGGTATGCCTATTATCACCGATTTGCACTATTCTTCAAAAGACATGATCCCATTACGGAATTGAGTACTACGTATGCCGATGTGCCGGTGGGAGAGACCCTCTGTCTTTTCAATTCGGCGAATCATCTTGAGATAGCCATTAATTTGGGTAAGGCTTCAAGTATGTTGAGTCTGGAAGTAGAGGATGCGGTTCAGCTGGAGTTTTACTAAAGAAAAAGCCCTTGATGCTACTCAGCATCAAGGGCTTTTTGATGGTTATTTCTTAGCAGAGATTTTTGCCAGAATTATATTCGTCAGGTCATCAGAATCCAGTGCAAACAAAGTTGAGCCCGTGCTGGTGTCAAAAATAAAAGCGTAGTTATTTTCTTTCCCGTATTTGCGAATTGTCTCGTCCACTCTGCTCAAGATTGGTTTCAGGTATGCCTGTCTTCTGGCAGCAATCTTAGTTTCCATTTCATCGCGATAGGCTTCAATCGTTTCCTGTTGTTTTTGCAGGGCGGCCTCTTTTTGCTGCTGTTGAACCGGTGGCAGTAGACCTTTGTTGACCTCTTCCATGTAGCTTGTGTACGACGTTTCAAATGCCTTTACCAGATCCTGACCTTTGATTGCCAGTGAATCCTGGTATTTCATCAGCAGACTATCTGCAAGTGCTACCTCAGGCAGTTTTTCGAGCAGATTACCGGTATTAATGTGACCGAATTTTTGCTGTGCTGATGCGAAAAAGGCCATTGAGGATGTTATGAGTAACAGGAGTATTTTTTTCATTGAAAAATTGTTGATGTTGAAAAGTATGCTGGCACCTATACGCAATTGGTTGCTAAATGTGTTCAGGAAAGTAGTTGCTTTACGATTTCAGAGATCAATTTACCATCGGCCTTGCCAGCAAATGCCTTGGAAGCTGCACCCATCACCTTGCCCATGTCTTTGGCGCTGCTGGCTCCCACTTCTGCGATGATTTGCTTGAGCGCAGCGGTTAGTTCGGCAGCGTCCATCTGCTTTGGCAGGTATTTTTCGATTACCGCGATTTCCTCTCTCTCCACTTTGGCAAGATCCTCACGATTTTGTTTCTCATAAATTTCAAGGGATTCCTTGCGCTGCTTGACGAGCTTTTGCAGCATCTGAATTTCCCTTGCTTCATCGATTACATTTCCTGAACCATCTGTCTTTGCAATCAGAATCGCACTTTTGATAGCCCTTATTCCACGAAGTGCTGCCTCATCCTTGGCTTTCATTGCCTCTTTGAGGTCTTGCATTATTTTTTCTTCTAATGACATTGTAAAATAAATTTTTATTGATGTAGTAGGATAAAACTGAAATCACGCTGCAACGATTGATTGTCAGCATAACGGGATTTAGCGTGCTGTCGTATCAAAGGCCACAAAAATAGTTGATTTTTTATAGAAAATGAATATTTGTCAGACAGTTCTTTGCGATTTGTAGTTGTTGAGGAATAAATAATAAAGCATTCCTTTACCTTTGTACAGCTAACTTACATATGAGTATGGAAGTGATAAAAAAGGAAAACTGGCTGCTGTTTTTGTTTTCGGTAACGATGATTTCGTTGGTCATCGAAGCCAGGATTGTCATGAGTCAGGCTATCATTTGGCTGCTACTGACATCCGTTGTCAGTATCTTGCCCGGACAGTTTCCCTTCTTTCAGATCAGTGAAGTTTTCCGTAGGCATATCGGTCGGTTCTGGCATTACCGGGCTTATTCAGTGGTTTTGCTGATTTTCATGTCTGTCTTGCTCAGCGGACTTTGGTCGCCCGCAAACGGTGATTGGCTTTCCAAGGTAACCATGAGACTGCCTTTTTTAGCGATGCCATTGGCCTTTGCCTGGTTACCAGCCGTCTCAAAGCGCAATTACCGAATTGTTTTTTATGGTATGTTGCTGCTTTTGAGTGTTGTCAGTGCCGGTGTATTACTCAATTACGCCTTTCATTTTGAAACCATTACCGAGACGCTGCGACATGGGAAAAACATACCTGTGCCGATGAATCATATCAGATTTAGTTTGCTGTTGGGATTGGGGATCTGCTCTGGTATTTTACTGTGGTTGGAGGAATTTTACATTCGCTTTGCCTGGGAACGCCGGATAATACTGGGAATTTGCATTTTTCTATTCATCACCATTCATATTCTCAGTGTAAGAAGTGGAATTGTTGCCTTGTATGCCACACTTGCCCTTCTCGGATTTCGCTATTACATCGTCAAGAAAAAAGAGTACCTCAAAGGAATAGCGCTGGGCGCTTCGCTGATGGTCATTCCAATACTCGCATACCTTGTGCTGCCAAGTTTGCAAAACAAGGTCATGTATTCCATGTATGATATGGAGCAGTTTCGTGCCGGAAAAGGTTCTGATTTTTCTGATTCCGAGCGTTTCGGTTCTATAATGGTGGGTATTGATATCGGCAATCGATATCCGTTAATGGGGTGTGGATA
>CANHEE010000023.1 GCA_947459655.1 Lewinellaceae bacterium | reverse complement strand
CCGCAATTCCCGCAGGACCAGATCCGACGATGCAAACTTTGGTGTTGATCATAGTGTAAAAGCAGGGCAAATGTACAGAAAAGATGAATGTATTATGACCACCCCATCATTCATTGTGATAGGATTCACCTTTTACAATGGTCATCGCCCGGTAGAGTTGCTCAACAAAAAACAGCCGTATCATCTGGTGCGAAAAGGTCATTTTAGAAAGAGACAACTGCATTTGTGCACGGTCGTACATCGCCTGAGAGAATCCATGAGCACCACCAATCACAAAAACCAGTCTTTTTTGCGTCTGCACCAACATTTTTTCCATGAAACCCGCAAACTCAACCGAGGTCAAATTTTTCCCGCGCTCATCCAATAAAATTAAAAAATCATCTTTTTCAAGTTTGTGCAGTTGCTGTTCACACTCCTTCGTCTTGAGCAGCTCCGGACTCATATTTTTTGCATTTCTAATATCGGGAAACAACTGAATCTGAAACTTCAGGTAATGCTTCAGGCGCTTTTCATAAATTTCAATTCCCTCATCGATATAGGAAAAAGAAGTTTTTCCGGTTATCCACAACTCAGCTTTCAACATAGGTCTGAAATTTCAAAATGCTATTGTACAAAAAGTGTCTGCAAAAATGTGTACTTCAACCCAAATACAAGAATACTCAGGCAACTATAGGAAAAATACCATTTCCATGGGGTGTAACTGCCGAATCGTACTGAGTAACGCCATTGCAGCCAAACCGCAATCATCACTTTTTCGAAGATGTATGCAATAAGTGTCCCCAAGGCGATTCCTGCAAGTCCAAATGCCTTTGCCAGCAACAGGCTTGTCACCATATTGACTAGCAACTCTGCAACAGATATCCACATCAGTGCCCTGTTGGCATTTAATGCCAATGCCACAGATTGAGGAAACAGAAGTCGACTGACAATGAGCAGAAGAAATATATCAAATATCAATACCGCACCGGACAAATTTCGGGAAAAAACCAAGGGAAACCACCAATTTGAACCAAGTAACAGGATCAGGGTAAAAGGGAAAAGCAGATGCATCAGACGCGCTGATTTCTGTTTCAACAACAGAATGCCTTCGTCAAAATTTCTTGAGATAGCAGCACTCATTGCTGCGCTCAAACCCGTTGCCAGCGCCAGAGCAACTGGCAATTCTCTTGCACCATATCGGAAAATGGCAAATTGGTAAACATCGCCATTGTTTAGAAAATTTACAAGCCATGAATTGTATGTCGCAGCCCATTGTGAAATGAGCGCATACAATATCAAAGGCAAAGAAAAAAGTAGCGTGCTTTTCAATTTTGCAAAAGAAACCGCCTGCAAGGGAAGCAACTCATATAAGAGATGTAAAAACCTCAAACAGGCAAGAAAGGCCCAGCTGCCGAAAACAAAAGAAAGATCTGCTTTGAAAAAAACAGGAAGATTCTGAATGAGCAGTGTCAGGACAGAAATAATGATGATTAACCGGTATTTGCCTTTTGCAAAAAGCGCATATTCAAGGAAATATGAGGGAAGCATCATCAGGGCATACAGCAGAAAGATGTCCAGGAATTCAAATGGATCACTTTGAAGGAAAAAGTGAAAAACGGACGGCCTAAAATTGTTAATTACCAGACAAACAAACAGAGACAATAAAAAAAGCAAAGTTGCAACGCGCCACAAGAGATCCGCGCGCCGATCTTCACCAATCCTGTGATATTCCGGTAAAAACCATTGCAAAATGCCATTGAGCCAAAAAACAGAGAAGGTTGTCAGAATGTACTGTAAACCTTCTACCTGGCCAACGTTGGTCAGCGTGTAGTTCCTGGAGAAGAAAACTGCCAGAATGATCATGGACAACTGCCGGAGCAACATCATCAGTTGCAACACAGCGGTTTCACTCATTCCCGAAATGGCTGACCTGAATGTAGACATCACTCGGTTGTTCTGACCCGCTGACTCATCTGAACCCCTGAAACCATAGCGTCTGAGCTGATTATCGCAAACAGCGCTTTCGCAGAAATGAGACTATCGTTAAACGTCAGTACCCAGTCATTTGAATCAGGTTCCACTTTCTCAACTGCCTCCATTTCATAGGCCGCGTATTTTTTTATCCAATCCTCTGCAACAACGCGTGCTTTGAAATTCACGACAACCTCTACCTTTTCGAAGGTTTTCAGATTTTCCTCAATGTTGATGATTGAATTGGGAATGGCTCCAAGCACTGCCGGATCAGCCTTTATACGATAAACGGCATCTGTCGTCTTCATTCCGGGAGCAAATCCAAACAGCCAGGTGTTTGTCCTAAGGTCTGTGGGAAACAAGGCTTTAAGAGCCATGTCCGAAAATTTAGGATTGGCAATTATTGCAGCGGGTTTTACACCATGTTTTAAGGTGACCATCATATTGCCATCATCTTTCGAAGAAAGTAGTTTGGGTGCATTTTCTTTTTTCAGCCATTTTTTATAAGCTATAAAATCTTCTACTTGAGTCACAAAAGCAGACATGTAGCTCGTCAGAGGCAATTGAATGGCATCCCCCATGGATATTTCTTTCTTGTATGGAAAGTATATTACATCATATGACAACTTTTTGCCGGCGTCAATATAAGTAAAATGTCCCCGTTTAAACTTTTTAAGCATATCCATGAACTTCTCGTTGTCCTTTGCCGACAGCATGCACGTATAATTACCGATTTTGTCCATACCCGAATTGCCTGTAAGTTCGAGCCGCTGATCGGAGTAAAACGACAATGTGTACTTGACCACCTCGGGGAATTCTGACTGATCAACCACTTTGATTTTTGCGACCGGCTTCAAGGTAGCCAGCGTAGGCACAATAACCTTTCTGGCACAAGAGGAAAGCAGAAAAAGTACTGCGAAAAAAAAGGAATATCTGAGAAAAGTTGTCATCAAAAAGTGCTTTCAGGATTCGATAATGGGGTTTTCAGGGTGTTATTACAACTGGAAAAAAATGCGTTTTTCCGCCAATATTTGTACCAAGCCGATAAAATCCGCAAACAAAGGTACTAACATTTTGTGATTATTTTGGGTGAATGAGGTTGAAACAAACGTCACTCAGCACAAATTTCAGTGCATATTATTCAGTATGCTGATTTATTGATGCAGGTTTTAAAAAAATGACGGGCAATCAATTTTGATCGGGAGATTTTTTTAAAAAAATAAAAAATAAATTTGGAAGTCTGTGTCGCAGCATCGTATATTTGCATCGCAATTGAAAAAAGCACTCAAAGTCTACCCAAATTGCGGAAATAGCTCAGTTGGTAGAGCACGACCTTGCCAAGGTCGGGGTCGCGAGTTCGAGTCTCGTTTTCCGCTCTAAAATTAATCCCGATTTCACTTTCGGGATTTTTTTTTAAGCAGGTCGCCCCTGTGGTGGAATGGTAGACACGCAGGACTTAAAATCCTGTGGCTTCGCGGCCGTGCGGGTTCAAGTCCCGCCGGGGGTACTTAAAGCAAGCCTGAAACAATTCCGTTTCAGGCTTTTTAATTTGTCACTGGCCAATGACACTTTCAAAAATTCAGCTATTTATAATGTAACCGAAACCGCTACTCAATCCTCGCGGGTCTGCGGTAAAAATAAAACCCATTACGGTGGTATAAAAACTGCGCGTCCGGGAAGCGCTCTTCCAGTTCTTTTTTCTTGTTTACTTTACACGACAGATATAAATCCTTGCTTAGATTATTGGCTAGCAGCAGAGAATCAGGATTGCTGTATGCAGTCGCCGGCCTGACCTGTCCGTAAAAGTATGGCGTATAGGTTTTATATCCGTACGGCAATAAAAAACAATCCTCCACTGCCTTGCTTTGCCAGAATTCAATGTTTGCGTGCTGAGAAATGTGTTCAATTCTTCCAATGAAACAGATCAGCGCAAACTGAATGTAAACAGCAACTCCTGCGAACAACATCATAAAAGAAAGCCTAAAACTCCCCCTGAACTGGGCTATAAAAAAGTAAACAAGCAGGCAAAACAACATCAGTCCGGGCAAAAACTCCCAGCCGGTCCAGTGGATTGCCGTATTCAGGTTCTCAGCAGCAAAGGGATCCGACTTGAGCAATGCCTTGAGATAATCAGTGTGAAAACCCAGCCAGCACATCAGAATTGGTGCGGCCACGAATGGGAATCCAGTCACGCCCAACAGTACTTTAGCCCAGCTTTCCAATTTCCAGTTTTGAGAAATGTACTCCTCCACACTTTGAGCAGCCAGATATGTCAGCGGAAAATAACACAGCGAGGAATAGTGGACAATCTTGGTTTGCACAAATGAAAACAAAACCAGAACAACCCAGAAAAGCACCTTCATAGCATCAGAAAAATTATCGACATCTTCCTCCAATCGTGACTTCCATAAAAGGCCTTTCAGCATGAAAATACTGGCGGGAAAACACCCGAGAAGCAAAACAACCACATGGTAAAATAAAAAACCACCGTGGCCGGCATCCTTAGTGGTGAGAAGCTCCCACTGCCTTTGGGTAAATGACTTTATAAATACAGGCCCATGCTGTATATAATCGGCCAGTAACCAGCTGCCACAGGAAATCAAAATCCCGCAGATGATCCACAACAGAGGAACAAAAAAGTCAATGAGTCTTTTCTTTTTCCAGAAAATATAAATCACAAAAGTGATCCCTATAATCAGAAGCGCCACGGGACCTTTTGTCAGTACAGCCAGACCTGCAAATAGCCCACCGGCAAACGCACTGATGTGTCCTCCCCTCTCAGCTTTTGATCGTTCAGTTGAAAAAAAGACCAGACATACCGCTGAAAAAATGAAAAAATTGAACCATGGATCTATGATTCCGGATTTAAAATATAGGTGGGGAAGAATACTTCCAAGGTAAATAAGTGCCCACAAACGACCAAAAAAAGCCCCTTTGAGCCGTTTCCCAAGCAGGTAAAGCAAAGGCAACTGAAAAATTCCCAACAGGGCATTCGGCAACCGCGCTGCAAATTCATTTACACCGAAAATATTCATACAAATCGACTGAAGCCAGAAAAATAGCGGCGGCTTCTCCATAAAAGGCTGAAAATTAATCTGCGGCTCCATGTAATTGCCACTCAAGAGCATTTCTCTCGCTATTTCGGCAAAATTAATTTCATCCCAGTCAAACAGGTGAACATTACCTATAAACGGGACAAAAAAAATGGCTGCAATCAGCATCCAGACTACCGGTTCCTTTTTGAACATTTTCCTTACATTGTGGTTATTCAACCTTTGGCTTTATTATCAGATTTCCAAATTCGATAGACCAAGAGCACCCATGACAAAATCAAAACGCAACCAATACCATTCAACAACAGGGTTATCCAGGTTTCGATAACAAAGTGCGCAGTAAAATTTCTTTCCAGGGGCTGCTCATCGCCGAAACGAAAAACGGGATTTAGATACATTAGCGTACCATCTGCAAACTCAACTTCCGTTCGGACATAGGTATCCTCCTTTCTTACCTTGTAGTGCGCAGTTCTATCTTGCTGTACTGATTTCAGCAAAACACCATCCTGACCAATGAACTTTACAGAAAGTGGTTGAACACTAAAGCGCACACATAGGCTGTCGTTTTGAAAAATAAAACTGCTGAGCGCTGGCATCTGCCGCTTGAGACGATCTGTCCTGGCTTCATCACCTTCGCCCTCAATATCCGCGGCGATCATCGTGTAGTGCCTGCCCTGTTTAAAACCATTGAGCACCTGTGTCTGCGATGCTTCAGCGGAATTTACACAAGTAAAAAATCTTCCAATCCCTCTACTGTTGAAAATGTTGTGAATATCATCATTCGCAACAGCAAAAATGGGCTTACCCGCAGAAAGTGCCTCATCCCAGTACGCCACTGAGGTCTGGTAGGGACTTGCAATTTCCATGCAGTGGTAGTTGGTCAGATTACTGAAATCCGATTTGCGATAGCCATTCCTCACGGATGGATGATTTACAATGACCAGATTTTCTCTGTTGGCCGATAGCCGCCTGAGCAGATCCTGCTTGTTGGAAAGCGTCTGGGGAAAAAAGTAGTCCAAACCGACTACATCGACATCACCAAGAACCAGCTGGTGTGTTTTGAGAATGTTGTATCCGTGCTCATAGGCACTAATGTAATTTGGACGGTCCTGAAAAGCCGTATTGATTTTTTCATAATCAGAAACGCAATGTATGCCATATCCAAGTCTTTCATAAGCCTCCCATACATCCCCCGCATTCCCTTTGCCGTTAGTGATGCCCAACCAGGCTTTCGTATGTGCATGAAAATTGCACTTAATCCATTGGCTAGAGTCCATTCCCACATAGGGGTTACACCATTTTTCTCCTGAAAAATGCTGACCTTTTTCAAATACATATTGGGGACAAAAAAGGTATTGTCTGGCAGCCAGCGTTAGTATCAGCGAGACAAGTAATACAGAAATGGCCTTGATAATCCTCATATTTTAAAACGCGGTTATTGGTAACGAATTGGGACAAAATTAGGATTATTTTGCGAGGTTTGACGCCGAAATATTACCATAATCCTTCACATTTTAAAAGTATCGTTTACGCACATCATTCTTTGGCAGGAGGGAGGAGTACTGGAAAAACCGCAGCAAGTTTCCGCTTATTGCATTTTGTGAAAGTAGCTTTTGAAAGGAAATAGCCGAAGTATAATATTTTGCCTACTGCAAACTTATGCAAGGCGTTTTCCGCTATAGATTTAATTTTGAACGATATACCATCCAATCAGCAACGCAATAACAATGAGAAGTGCAAGTAATAGAGCGGACTTTTTCCGAAGGAATTTTGGTGTGTTTGATGACGAAGTAGTTGGCGGATGCGATAATGGAAGTTGGCTTCGCGAAATGGGGACAAAGGCATCATTCAATCGTTGCTGTTCCTCTCTTTCAATTTGATCAAATTTTGCCTGGAGTTCCTTACGCTTTAATAGAATAAGTGCATCTGCGGTATCTTTCAGGAAAAGATATTCTTCACGCAGCTCCGTATTTTCTTCCATGAGCTTTTTAAAGGCAGATTTTTCTTGTTCCGAGAGTTCACCCTGTAGATAGCGGTCCAGCTTAATTTTCAAATTTTTGTCCAGCATGGCATACTATTTTCAGTGTCGGCAACCAACCATTTTTTTCAAATGGCTGAGATACTCATTCTTGCTGACCACTGCCGTTTCTTCATTTTCAAGAGCAAGCTGCTCTTGAATTTTTTCCGGACTCATTTTGTGAAAATACCAAGCCAGCAACATGTCTTTTCCCCAATCTCCAAGATTTTCGATGGCCTCTACCATACGACTTACCCGCGTATTCTGATTAACTTCAAAATTTTCATTTTCATAAAAATCCACAGGTTGTTCAAACAATCTAGGCGTTACGAGTTTTTGTCCGCGCGCTGATAGTTTTTTAGACCACAAATTTCGGGTAATGGCAAGAAGGTAGGTACCAATTTTTGCATTGAAAAGAAACGATGTAGAGTTGACTTTTTCATAAAAAACCATCAAAGCTTCGCGAAAAACGGCATCACCATCCCGTATGCTTCCGTGGTGATAAATTACAAATCTTGTGACCTGACTTTTGTATTGGGAGTAAATCATGCGCCAGGCCCACTCCTCACCCGCTTTTAAAGCGTTAAATAGTTGGTTATCTGACACTTGGAAAGTGCATTCATTCATGACCGGTTGTTTTTCAAGTTTACAATTAAGCTATAGCTCACGTAATTCAATACAAATATAGAATCATTTCGCTTTTTTTCAAAAAAAAGACAAAACTCTTTCCTATTAATTTGAAATATTTGTGTTGTTCAAAATCTTATAGCGCCAAAATCAAAAAAAACCACCCTGAGCGAAGGCAACAGCTCAGGATGGTCCAGATATTTATAAAATTATCTTCAATGTATTAGTCGATCAAAATCATTTTACGGGTCGCAGTCTGAGCAGCAGTTTCAAGTGTATAATACAAAATACCTGCAGCACCCAGTTCAGATCTGTCCACGTTCACCTGATGGTAACCTTTGGAGTATTCAGTACTTACTGATTTCAAAACCCTTCCGGATACATCTGTTATGGTCAGGCGCGCACTACCCTGTTCCGGCATATTGAAGCCTATGGTTGTGGTTCCGTTGAACGGATTTGGCTGGTTCTGATACAATTCGAATCTAGAAGTTGCCCCACTATTGAATGAAAGTTCAACCTTAGATGTGGAACCTGACTTGGTATAAGCCTCAGCATCAAGCATTCTTGAACCAATGCGTATCGATTCGCTAAGTTTTCCTGCATTTTTGGCTCTGAAAACGAAGGCAAATGTAGCATCGCCCTGCGTTTCAGTAAGAATCTGGCTTGCGTTGATAATACCATGTTCAAACATAGCAAAACCATCTTTATTCTCAGGTACATCAACCACTTCAAGAGCATTTTTGTCGTACTCAAATGTAAACTGATAACCATCAAGTTCGTCCTCAGCACGGAAATTTACTGTGAAAATTTCACCGCTCTGGAATTTACGGTCATCTGCCCGGAACATAGTTGTGTGCTCACTGCGCTGTGATGCTGCTGCACTTACATTGACATCACCGACTTTTACTCCAACAAATCCAGGAGCAGGCGCTCCCAATAATCCGTTTAGCGAAATTTTCTCCGGAATAACCTGAGACCATGGATTGTTCGCATCAGGGAACTGGTAGCGCTTATCAATAAATCTCCATGAAGTATTTTTGGAGAAACCATTCTGGACAGCAAGAAGCATCTTTCGTAACTCAACGATGTCCGCCACAGAAATGGAATTTGAGCGGTTGACATCCGCAGCGATGAACTGGTAAGGCGATGTCAGTTTTTGAACGCCCAGTATGTGCTTGGACATCATTACAAGGTCAAATGTAGATACCCCATTCAGTGGCAATTCGTTTTTATTTGGCACGAGAACATATGAACCATAAATAGGCAGATCATTGAATTTTACCTTACCAATTTTATTGGAAAGTATGTTCATGGTTTTGGTGCCGAACATCTGAACCGCTACATTTTCGACTTCCTTGCCCTTTTCTGTTTTTATTTCAACCTCAAGAGGTCTCATTTCATTTGGATCATAGTTGCAAAGCGCAAAATTATCCTGAAGTTGAACTATAGTCTCACAGAAATCCCAGTTTCCGGCTTCATCACCGACCCACAACTGGATTTTCCATATTGTAGAAGTAGTTGTGCTACCCGAGGTGCTGCCTTTAGGAGGACAAATAAAAGTGTACATACCCGGCAAGGTATCAGGATTTACCCTTACCGTGTCAATTTTTATCAATGCAGAGTCGGTCAGTACCCTTAATCTGAATTTCAGATTTGCAGGCTTGGTACAATTGTCATAACTGCCCGCATCCACTACCTTTGCAGGCAACATTGCAATGCCCGTCTGTGAAATTTCGATTGCAACATTATCGTGACATACCGGTGTAGGCTTCAGCAGATCTTTAACTGTAAAGTACTGCGTTTTGTAATTAACATTTCCACAAGCGTCAGTAACCACGAAGTCAACCCTGAACTTACCAAAATCAGCCTGAGGTATTTCCACTGAACCCGGTAGTTCATTCGAAGAAACTGGATATGCATCTCCGTTTTCTTTAAACAATCTGAATGTTTGTTTTGTGAATTGACCATTACAGTCCTTGACAGACATCGCATCAAAAGATACCAATACCTTGCATTCTTTTCCGACAGGGGCGAAAGTTGGTGCAGTAGTAGAAAGAATTTCCGGAGCGGACAGGTCAATTACGTTTATCACCTGGCTGTATTCAAAAAATCCACCATTGGTCTCATTAGATGTTACGGTAATATCTCTTCCCTTTACACTACCGACGACCGTTGCATCAGCAGGCATTGGACGACAAAGGTTGGATACACGCCATACTCTGACAATTCTGAAGCAGATGGAGTCGTCACTAACCTTTACTGCCTGATCAATATAATTCAGCGTCGGAAGCGGGCACGAACCGTTCAAAATGTCAATGGTCGCTTTACCTGTGAACTTTACTGATGTTCCAACCGTGTCACAGACTGCATTTAAAATAATGGTAGTGTCTTTAGGGAAAGTTACACTGTATAGTGATACATTTCTGGTCGTATAACGCTGCTGTACTACTGTACTGTTGCCTGCTTGGTCTGTAACTGTCCAGTTGTATGCATAGAAGCCATTACCGCAATTGTCAAGACTATCAATAACGCTGGTTACCCTTGCATCAACAGTACAAGTTGGGTCTGAAGTTGCGTGGTCAAAATAACCAGGAAGAGAAGCTGAAGGTTCGACGTTTAGCGGCCTAAGTGGGTGTGCATCAAGCCATACTTTTGCCAGTGCATCATTTCCACAGTCAACCGTAATGTTTTCCGGAACCGCCAATGGAGCAAGCTTGTCCAAAACTTTTACATTAGTCATACAGGTATTGGAATTGCCTTCACAATCCCACACTCTTAGCAAAGCCATGAACTCACTGTCAGCGCATCTCACATTCATAGTCGGCTTAAAGTCTGCATCAGTTTGTGACATTCTCCTCGCTTCAAACCTATTTACATCAAAACAACAGTTGTCCTTGCTTCCGCCGTCAAGACTCTGAGCATTGATTACACCTTGGTCATATCTAGTAAGCGAAACTATAACATTTGTTCTACAAACGGCTATAGGAGCTGTTTTATCCTGAACTACCAGAATTTTGCTGAATGCAGTTTCATTTCCGCACTGGTCGGTAACGGTATAGTTCAGGAAGTACGTATTTGGTACAAGATTCCAGATAATGGTACCGCTTCCATGAATGGTTGACCCTCTAGTAATTTGTACGTTTATCTTTGGATTGCCATCACAGTTGTCTTTGACAACAGGAAGAGGCAAAGGTATAGCCGAGGCTTTACAATCATCAGTATTCGTCTGCACAAATATGGAAACGTCAGGTGTCATAGATACAATGGTCGGAGCTGAAAGGTCTTTCACCGTAATCAACTGATCATGAACCCTCGGTTTGCTTTCACAGTCGCTGGTCATTACCCACTGCCTTTTAATGGTGAAACCTACCCCACATGCATTAGGTGTCCAAACATCAGTATAGGTGGCCCCCAGCCTGCAACCTTTGAACTGGTTAAGGTTTCTTCCAAGAATTTTAGGTTGTTTGCTCAATATGGTGTCTACTGTACTACCGCTCACATCGGAGCAGTTTAAAGTGATGTCAGCAGGAGGAATAATATCTACCAGATAGCGTCTTCTGATTTCGAAAGGTATTGCACAAACTGACGCATTACCATGTTCGTCTATTGCAATGTAGTTGCGCTCTCCCCTGAAAGTAAAGTTGTCTGCGCAGGTTCCCTGTGTACCCTGATCAGAGAATGTCAGCGTGTAGGAAGAACATTCGTTAACAACAGGCAGGGCAAAAGCTCCGGCATTCGCCGGCGTTGCTGCAATCGGCATGCCGCTTAGATTAAGTTTTACATCATCTTCGCAGTAAAATACTTTGGGAGCAGAACAATCGATTACAGGAGCTGTTTTGTCCTCTATTTTTATTGAACTCCAGCATGAATTTCTAGGATTGCTAAGGTCGGATACCTTTACTATGTAGGTCTTGTTGACATCTGCAGGAGTAATTTTCGTGACAATATTGTTTCCATTCAGTATCAAAGCTTCGTACCCTCCGAATCCGGACGGTGCTCCAATCAAAAAGTCTCCCGCCAGAATATTAACAGAACAAGCTTTGTCAAGAGAGAAATTTACTGAACTACGGCAATTTAACGCAGGCAGACTGTTGTTTACAGTAACGTTTTGTCTGACGGTTGATGCACAAACAGGATTTTTGATATCCTGACCTGTACGGACTCCGGACGGGTTGCCGTAATTTAGTGTACTGGAAAGCAGATAGGTCCCAGGTGACATTACGCTGGAAGGTGTAAATACATTTCCAACAACACCCGGCCCAGTGCTGGTTATCACTCCACCACTACTATTCTGTGCATTCACATCAATAAGGCTCAAGGTAATCGGAGCAGCAATTGAAGGCACAACTGATGGCAACTTCGGTGAAAATACAGGTGTCGGGTAGAAGCAACGGTTACTAGTGCTCAATTCTGATCCCGGTATACCAACGTTGTTAGGGTCGAGTCTCCACACCTCGATGAAATATCCTACAGAGTCAATATGGAAACCCGGAAGGGTGAAATTAGAACGACCCATCCCCAGAACTGTTTCAGCAAGTTGATCTCCCTGTGCAACAGGAATCAACGGATCCTGACCCATTGGCGTAGTCAACTTGTAGAGTCCTGCCACATTTTTTACTACCCACTTTTCATTTGTGAAAGCATTCAATACTGAAACTTTGTCACTAAACTGTCCATTCTGTAGCGTTGTAGCAGATCCTTTACACATACAAGGATCAACAATTGTAGGTTGATTTGGTGCGCCACTATTCAGCGCCGGACTACAGCCCGGACCGTCTACAACCGTTACATTGGCTGTGCAATTACTGCTGCAAAATGCGTTGGTGGCCGTAATGACAACAGGATTTGAACCAATGTTGAGACATGAAAAAGTATTTTTATCAATGGTAATGCTTGTTCCCAGACTACCATTGTCGACATCTGCCAAAGTGATTCCTGCAGACGTTGAATTCATTTTGATACTGAATGGCTTACAAAGCGCGAGCGCCTGAAATACATTTAGCGTATCCTTTGCTGTTGCGCTACATCCAGTTGCAGTAATGCTCGCACTAACGGTATAAATGGTGGTAACCGTTGGTGAGACATTAATACTTGCGGTAGAAGGGTACATCCCTGCAGGCACACTCGTCCAACTATAACCGGTCGCAAGCGCAGATGTAGCTGTAAACTGCGAATTTACGCTCATGCATACATCTCCATTGTTCGGTATTCCGGAGTTTTCTACCAGCGCCAACGACACAGAAGGTGTGGCTGTTACAGTAATGGTGACATTGGGAGTAGCCACAGCTGTACATCCACCCGCTCCGGTAACGGTAAGGTTATATGTGGTATTCACTGTAGGACTGACATTAATCAAATTTAGTCCAGGGAGTGTACTGGTTGGTGTGCTTGCCCATGAATAGGTTAGGGCACCCGTTGGTACAGATAATATAACAGATGAACCCAAACATATCCTAGAATCGTTGTTGGCAAGTCCCGAGGTCTCTGTCACCGTAATAGATGCAGAAGGGAATGGATTGACTACGAGCAACACTGTGCCGGTTGCTGTACATCCGGCTCTTGTGGCAGTTACGTTGTATGTTGTAGTCACAGTTGGCGACTGCGAAAAAGATGCCAGGTTTGAGGTAAATGTTCCCGGTGTAGCGACCCATGAATACACTGTTCCAACCACGTTCGGAATAGCAATTGTTGCTGAAGCTCCCAGACAAACCTGACCATCATTGGCTGTACCTGAAGTTTCAGTTACGGTAGTCGTTGTAGAAGGCGGATCCGTTACAGTGATACTGGTTGTATTGCTGGAAGTGCAACCGTTGATTCCCGTAATGGTAACTGTATAGGTTGTTGTAACCGTTGGAGAAACATTTATTGAAAAATCAGAAAACAATTGGCCTGTAGAACTGATCCAGCTGTAGGAGCCTGCACCATCAGGAACCGCAATGGTAGCGTTGTCGCCGCGACAAACCACCCGGTCATTGGGAGCAAGTGCGGAATTCTCTGCAACAGTAATTGTTGCGTCAGGTCTGGACAGAACAACCACTTGTTTGCTGGCAGTCGCAGTGCAACCAGATGTCGAAGCAGTAATTGTGTAAGTTGTGGTAACTGTCGGACCAACGGTAATGCTTGCAGTAGCAGGGTATGTGCCTGTCGGTGCACTTGACCATGAATAAGTGGTTCCTGCAGTTGCGGATACTGCCACCTGCGCGGTCGTTCCATCACAAACAACAGCATCATCCGGAATACCGGACGATTCTGAAACACCTATGGTTACATTTGGATAATCTATTTCAGTAATCTGAATAGAATTTTGTCCTACGCAGCCAGTGGCAGCGTTTGTAACCGTCAGATTATAGAATGTTGTTATAGTCGGAGCAACGTTGATTGTTGCGAGGTTTGATGTAAATCCAGCAGGAGCGCTTTCCCAAGCATAAGTTGTTTGTCCTGGTTTTGCTGCCAGTGTTACATTAGCACCGCCACAAATTGTACCATCATTGTTGGCAAGTCCCGAATTTTCTGTGACAGTGATGTCAGATGCAGGGTTATCAACCATTACCTGTGCAGTTGCCGTTGCAGAACAAGAGTTAATATCAGTGGCTGTGACAGTATAAGTAGTCGTTCCGGTGGGACTGGCTACCACAACTGCCCCTGTATTCTGGTTAAGTGAACCTGCAGGTCCCCAAGTGTAGGTATTTCCTCCTGACACGGACAGCGTTGCAGATAGCCCAAAACATACTGTTCCATCATTCGCAGTGCCAGATGTTTCCGTAATGGTTATTACTGGTGTAGGAGCGGCTAAGACTGTCAAAGCTCTTGTGGCTGACGCTGTACAACCTGCAGCGGTCGTTGCGGTTACGTTGTACGATGCACCCGGAACACCCGGAGAAACAGTGATAGCAGTTGTCAGTGCACCGGTGGACCATAGATAGGCAGTTCCACCTGATGCTGTCAAGGTAGCGGATGCACCCTGGCATATATTACCATCATTATTGGTTCCTGCAGATGTTTCATTCACTGCAATTGCTGCTGTAGCCGAAAAAACGGTAATGGTTCTTGTAATTGGACAACCTGAACTGGCGGTAACGGTTGCAGTGTAGTTTGTTGTTACCGAGGGATTCACTGTAATGGACTGTGTAGTTGCACCGGTTGACCATGTATAACTAAAACCTGCCGGAAGGGCGGTTATCGTCGCTGATGCACCGGCACAAATATTACCATCGTTTGGAGCAATACCGGAGGTCTCGACAACACTCGTTGTAGGCGTAATCCACGTAATGGTAACATCACTTGTAGTAATGATATTGCACACTGAGGCCGTAGTGGAGCTGTTTCGGACATTACCGAGAACTGTGCCGTTAGTAAAATCTGAAGCGTTGTTGTTGGTGTCAGTACATGCTGTCGCTACCGGATTTCTCCTCGCGCTTGTGGTTGCTGTGAGCGCGGCAATAACAGTTCCTTCCACTTCACCTGTGGCTGTTCCATAAGCCACCAAATCCACAAGAAGAGACTTGACAGTCGCTGAACAAATAGAAGTACCACAGCTGCTCTGCAGTGTCGTAGACTTGAACAAAGCAATCTTGCCTCCTGCCAATGCCATATTAATGGCTGTACTAGTCTGATTGGAAGTAGGAAGTGCTGTACCTACGGCACCATCTGAACCCAGAGAAACCAAAAAATAAGCTCCCGGTGCAATAGTTCCAGTAAGAGTTACCTGGTTTGCAAAATTTCCAGCCGCCGCCGCATACTGGAGTGAATAACCAGCAAGATTGATAGTCTGCGAGCTTCTATTATGCAACTCAACAAAGTCATTTATATAGGTTGCACCTGTTGAACCTCCATGTGTATAGATCTGACTGATAACCAGACCTGTTTCAATCATCCACCTTAAGGTAGTTGAACCTGAAGGATTCGGTGCAGTAGTAAAAACTACATTTGGCAGTGAGTCATTGCCCGTGGCAAATGTTCCTGTAGTACCGCTTACATAGGTCCACTTTCCTTTGTTGTTACCAGCCGGTTTGTTAGCGGCCATAGTGGCCGTGTTAACAGAACAACGTGTTTGGTTAGGGCCCGCATTTGCGGTTTGTGCAGAAAGCTGCTGACCAAGGGCCATCAGCGATATCAGAATAGTTAGGCAAAGTGTAAATTTACGCGCCATGTTCAAGTAGGATTATATAATTTGTTGTTTAAGTTGTAAAAAAATAGCAGTCAATGTGTGCGCATGCACACATTGACTGCTATTTTGGCCTGACAGCTTTAAAAAACTCATTTACTGCATACACACCAAGGCGCAACGCAGTAGCGAATACTGTTGTTGGAAAATTAACTGTCATGGGTCAAATTTTATCGAAAGACTGCAGGTGTTGAAGTTGCAATCTTATTAAATTGATTCACAAGTTTTAACATAAACCAATAAATCAACATACAAAATTCAATGTTCGGCGGTTGGGAAGTGGGTAGTATTTATTGCCACAAATATAGGCGAATTAAACAAAAACGCAAATCAAAACCACGATTATTTGTGTAATCAGTGGCCTTTTCCACTGAAAAACTGTCTGTAAAGCTCAATTAACTTCTGTTCTTCATTTTCCCAGCAAAATTCAACAAACGCCCTCTCACATTCAGATTTCATAAAATCGTAATATTTGCGATCGGACAGCATTTTCACTATTTGGGCGGCAATTTGCTCCGGGTCATATGATTTCAGAAGTGTTCCAATTGCATAATTTTTGATTAAAATCCTGTATTCCGGAAAATCCGGATGCAATGCAGGTACACCTGCTTCCATATAATCAAAAGTGCGGTTTGCAAGCGAGTAATAATAACTCAAACCTTTGTTTTCCAGTAAATGAATACCGAGTGCGGCCTGAGGTGTCAATACTGAAAGCTGTTCGGGACTTATTTTTCCCAGAAACTGCACTTTATCATCAAGACCCATGTCTTTACACAGTGTCTGTAATTCCTTTAGCAAATCTCCTTCACCTGCAAGCACCAGCGTATATCCTTCTATATAACGCATAGCTTCAATTGCAAGATGCAGTCCTCTCCCCTCGTTTACAGCGCCCTGGTATAGAAGAAAGGGTTGCTTGACATGAGGTACCGAAATACCCACATTCGCTTTTTTTCTTCCAGAGACGTTTCTGATAACCTCAAATTCAACATTGTATCTTCGTGTCATCTCGTTGGCAAGCGAAAAACCAACCGTATAGCAATGTTTAATCTTCGGAACTACAGCAGAAGCGAGCGCCTCCCAGAGCTTTTTCACCAAAGGTCTCCTGACAACCTCAGGCACTTCAGTGAAATACTCATGTGCATCATATATACAAATTTTATTCCGAAATTTGCTTGCGAGGAATACAGGAAGGATGGTATCCAGGTCAACAGCACAAATCGCGTCTGTTTTCCGCCTCATCAGGAAAAAAAATAATTTTAAATTGAACTCCAGATAAAAGATTTTACCCCGTGTAAAAAAGCAAGGTAGGCGTATCTGCTCGTAATTTTTCTCCGAAACTGACAAAGATCGGGGCAGTAACCTTCCTACCAGCGCCACCTTATAGCCCTCTGCTGAAAGACTGGAGCAGATACGGATCATTCGCTGATCATTATTCAGATCGTTGCTGACACAAAACACAATTTTTTTTTCCATATGCAAATCTGATGCAAATAAACCATTTATTTTGCCATTGTCCCTATCTTGCGCGGCGATTCAAAAACGATTTATCACCAACCTATGAACCGAACTTCGGTGAGGACTTGAATAGGATTGTTAGACCAACAAGCTAACGCATTAAAATTTACCTCAACATGATCAAAAACAATATTTTATTATCGTTCCTTATTCTATTTTGTAGTGAACTTTTCGCTCAGCAAAGCGGCTTCAAAACACCTCCAAAAGAAATACTCGAGCTGGCAGATTTCCTCCCAGCACCGGCCGTTTCTCCAGACAAGACAGGAAGGAATCTGGTTTTCCTGACAAGACCAGCCTACAAAACACTGGAAGAAATATCTGAAACAGAATTAAAACTTGCAGGAATCAGGTTTAATCCGTCAAATTTAAACGCTTCCAGAACCAATTATTATATTAATGTCGAAATTATGGAAACGGAAACAGGAAAAAAAGTACCTGTCACCGGACTACCCTCTTCTTACCGGGTTGAATATGTAGGCTTTTCACCACAAAACAACTTCATATCTTTTGTAAATGTACTTCGAAGTGGCATGGAATTGTGGACAATAAACTTAAAAAATGGTGTTGCCAAAAAAATTAGTGATGCGAATCTTTCTGCTGTTACCGGTTATCCGTATGCGTGGTCTGCGGACGAAAAGAGTTTGTATTGCCGAGTAAACAACAGGACGATTTCCTACCCGGAGGAAAAGGAACTGCCATCGGGCCCCAGTATACAGGACGCAACCGGAAGCAAAGCACCTGCGCGCACATTCACTGATCTGCTTAAAAATCCCAACGACGAGAAAAAATTTGAATATTACGCAGCATGTAGCTTCGTGAAAATTGATCTTGCTTCACTGCGACAGGAAGAGGTTTTGCCAAGAAACATTTATAGGTCAATGAGAATCTCACCCGATGGCAACTATTTTATGGCAACCAGTATCAATAAGCCATACTCATATACACTGCCATACAGTCGTTTCCCATACACGAATACCCTTTATGATGCCAGCGGAAAAAAAATAATGGTCCTTGTGGACAAGCCGCTTCAGGACAATATTCCCCAGGGATTCAGCGCAGTGGAAAAAGGTAGACGGGAAATGGGATGGCGAGCTGATGAAGCAGCCACCCTGTTCTGGGTCGAGGCATTGGATGAAGGCGACCCGGCCAAGGATGTTCCGTTCAGGGATAGGCTGTTCCAGCTAAGCGCCCCATTTACTTCAGAACCCCGTCCAATTGCCATGACCATCAACAGGTACTCAGGAATTACTTGGGGCAATAAAAACATTGCTGTGCTGGAGGACTACTGGTGGAAAAATAGAAACAGAAAAATATACATTATTGACCCTTCGACAGACAACCTGACACCAAAAGCTGTTTTTGATCTTTCCAGTGAAGACCTATATGCTCAGCCAGGTAATTTCAGCACCCGCTACAATAATCAGGGTGAGGCTGTTCTCCAGATACGAAATGGAAAAATGTATCTTGAGGGAGAGGGCTGCTCTCCGGAAGGCAACAAACCATTTTTGGATGAATTCAATATTGCTGATGGAACAAAAAAACGATTATGGCAGGCGGAAGGAAAGAGTACCTACGAGCAAATCGTAAGGGTACTTGACTATGACAAGGGACTACTACTGACAAGGATTGAGAGCCAAAAGGAATATCCGAACTACTACTTACGCAACATAGGAAAAAATGAACCTAAAAAAATTACCAATATTCCCAATCCCTTCAAGGCAATTGAGGAAGTAACCAAGAAAAAAATCTACTACAAACGCGCTGACGGCGTTGACCTTTCAGCAACACTTTTCACTCCGCCGGGCTATGATGCAAAGAAAGACGGAAAACTACCGGTGCTGATGGAAGCCTATCCTACGGAATTTAAGGACAGTAAAGCAGCGGGACAAATCAGCGAGTCACCTCACCGGTTTGTGGGACTGAACTGGGCCTCTCCGGTATTCTGGGTATTGAGGGGTTATGCCGTGCTACAAAATGCGCAATTCCCCATCATTGGAAAAGGAAAGGAAGAGCCTAACGACACCTATGTTCCTCAACTCGTGGCAAACGCCGCCGCTGCAATTCATGCACTGGACTCCCTCGGCGTTGGCGATCCCGCCCGTGTTGCCGTGATGGGACATTCCTATGGCGCATTTATGACGGCCAATTTACTCGCACACAGCAATCTCTTTGCAGCAGGCATCGCCCGAAGCGGAGCATATAACCGCTCACTGACCCCTTTTGGTTTCCAAAGTGAAGAACGCAATTATTGGGAGGCCATGAAAATCTACAACGAAATGGCTCCTTTCAATTATGCAGATAAAATCAAAACACCGCTGCTGATGATTCATGGAGACGCAGACAACAATCCGGGAACATTTACACTGCAGAGTGAGCGCATGTTTCAGGCCATCAAAGGGCTGGGTGGTATTGCGAGACTTGTCTTGCTTCCAAATGAAAGCCATAGTTATGCAGCAAAGGAAAACATCCTTCATATGCTGTGGGAAATGGATTCCTGGCTGGACAAATATGTGAAAAACAAGAAATAGTAATAATTGACACGCAAACCTCATAAAGCCGGGCGGACTGCCAAAATTGACAGTCTGCCCGGCTTTTTTTTATACATGCACTGCCAAAACTGACAGCACTCCCACCTACTTCTGCCAAAAGGTCACCTTTTTTGCCATGGCATGAAAAATGCGATGTACCCTGTGTGATTGTCGTCATCGGTACTCACAGCCAAATTAATTTCTTAATCAAAATTATAGTAAAACGCATTATGATGAAACCTATTAATGACAGAGTAGTTGTCAAGCCGGCTCCGGCTGAGGAAAAAACCAAGGGAGGAATTATCATTCCCGATACCGCAAAGGAAAAACCGCTTCGCGGAGAAGTTATTGCTGTCGGACCAGGAAAAGACGGCAACAAAATGAATGTAAAGGTGAAAGATATCGTCCTTTACGGGAAGTATGCAGGTCAGGAACTCGATTACAAAGGTGAGACTTATCTGATTATGCGCGAAGATGACATTCTTGTCATCCTTGATTAACAGCAGACTTCTGCCCAGAAAACTACAATGCAAACCGTAATCAGCTACCAACGGCTGATTACAACAATTCACTAACCTAACTTATTTTAATAAAATGGCAAAAGATATCACTTTTAGTACAGACGCCCGCGAGAAACTGAAAAGCGGAGTTGATCAACTGGCAAACGCAGTAAAAGTCACCTTAGGACCTAAAGGTCGCAATGTGGTTATTCAAAAAAGTTTTGGTGCGCCGAACATTACCAAAGACGGCGTTTCCGTAGCCAAGGAAATTGAACTTGAAGATCCGATTGAAAATATGGGTGCACAGATGCTCAAAGAAGTTGCGTCCAAAACTGCTGACGCAGCAGGGGACGGAACCACTACCGCAACTGTACTTGCGCAGGCAATGGTTAAAGCTGGCCTGAAAAACGTTGCTGCAGGAGCCAATCCGATGGACCTGAAGCGTGGCATTGAGAAGGCTACCAAAGTTGTCATCAGCAACCTAGAAGCCCAAACGGAGCTTGTTGGAGACGATTTCAGCAAAATCCAGCAGGTAGCCGCTATTTCTGCCAACAATGATGAAGAAATAGGAACCCTCATAGCAGATGCCATGAAGCGCGTCAGCAAAGATGGTGTAATTACCGTTGAGGAGGCAAAGGGAACTGAAACGTATGTTGAAGAGGTCATCGGAATGCAGTTTGACAGAGGATATCTCTCACCATATTTCGTTACGAATGCTGACAACATGACAGCAGAATATGAAAATCCATTGATTCTAATTTACGACAAGAAAATCAGCAACATGCAGGAAATGTTGCCAATTTTGGAGAAATCACTTCAGACAGGACGTCCTTTGCTCATTATCGCAGAAGACGTTGACTCTCAGGCGTTGGGCGTATTGGTAGTAAACCGCCTTCGTGCCAACCTGAAAGTTATTGCCGTTAAGGCTCCAGGATTCGGTGACCGCCGCAAGGCGATGCTTGAAGACATTGCCATCCTTACCGGTGGTACTGTCATCAGTGAAGAGCAAGGATACAAGCTGGAGAACACTGAGCTGGAACACCTAGGTCAGTGCGAAAAGATTACTGTTGACAAAGACAACACTACCATAGTGAATGGTCGTGGTGCTGACGACAATATCAAAGCCAGAATTAACCAGATTAAGCAGCAGATAGAAACTACCACTTCAGATTACGACCGCGAAAAGCTGTCTGAGCGTCTGGCCAAACTTGCCGGAGGAGTGGCAGTGCTTTATGTAGGTGCAGCTACTGAGGTAGAAATGAAAGAGAAAAAAGACCGTGTAGATGATGCACTTCATGCGACCCGTGCTGCTGTTGCAGAGGGTATCGTTGCAGGAGGAGGTGTTGCACTGGTTCGCGCCATCAGCGCTCTGGGCAATCTGCGTGGTGTCAATTCCGATGAGAACACCGGTATTGATATCGTTCGCAAGGCACTTGAGGCACCTTTGCGTACCATCGCAGAAAATGCAGGTCTTGAGGGTTCTGTGGTATTGAACCGCGTAAAAGCGAGCAAAGGCGCTTACGGATTCAACGCCCGTACTGAGAAATACGAAGATTTGAAAAAATCTGGTGTTATTGACCCTACTAAAGTGACTAGAATTGCAGTTGAAAACGCTGCATCGATCTCCAGCATGATTTTGACCACCGAGTGTGTCATCAATGACAAACCAAAGGCAGATGAAGGTCACAGTCACCCACCGATGGGCGGCGGCATGGGAGGAATGATGTAATTCTTTTTACGCAATGCCGATAATTTTCAGATTAAAAACAAAGGCTGTCTCAACGCAAAATTGAGACGGCCTTTTTTTTAACTGAACCATCGCATTATTATTGGTAAATTCGCCGAATTTTCTGTGGTCGTTAAATCGAGAAATTAGATGCGACCCACCGAAATACAATACTAATACGATACACAGCCACATTTGCAAACGCGCATTCGAGGCAAACTTTTCTTTTGAAAGATGTAAATATTATGTATATTTACATATCATTCCATTCAAATTGTCAAAATATGAAGCGTACGGCCATTTCCATATCTATTGTTTTCTTCATTCTTTGCAGTGCTTTCTCACAGAAAGAGACCAAAATCGAAACCATTCAGAAAGGTGCGGTGCATATAGAAACCACTGACGGAAACGATTTTATTGGAAAAATTATCACAGAGGATGCCACCACAGTCAAACTGAGTACTGATAAATTTGGAGAAATCACCATCCGAAAGTCAGAAATAAAGAAACGCGATCAATTAAGCGATGGAAGCATTGACGGCAATGAATACTGGTATGCCAATCCAAATTCCACCAGATACCTCTTCGCACCAAATGCATATGCCCTAAAAAAAGGCGAAGGATATTATCAAAATACCTGGGTCTTTATGAATCAGGTAAGTTATGGTTTTACCGATAAATTTACGGTCGGACTGGGCACAGTGCCGCTTTTTATTTTTGGCAATAGTTTGGCCAGATATTCTCCTTTCTGGGTTACTCCCAAATACACCTTTGGTGGGCAGCAGATGAATAGGAATGTCGCAGCCGGTGTTTTTTACTTTTTCTTTCCTTTTGCAGGAAGAGAGGAGAACGGACCTACAAGTGCCGGAATTGTCTACAGCACAGGGACCATCGGAAACAGAAACAACAACCTGAGTTTCGGTTTGGGTTATGGATTTGGTCGATATACAGAAGCCGGTGTGGTTAAAACATCTTTTGCCCGCTACCCTACATTCAATTTGAGTGGTATGTACCGGGTAGCAAAAAGGAGCTACATCGTTTCTGAAAACTGGTTTCTGACAACCGGTGAATACAGTGCAGGATTTATAACAGGAGCCTATCGTTATAGTGGCAAAAGCGTTTCTATTGACATCGGACTTGTAGCGATTGCATCAGAAGAATACACGGGTGTGATATCACCATGGTTGGGTGTACTGATTCCCTTTTCTGTCAAGGGCGCCCGAAGGTAAAACGCCCGCTAGAGTTTTGAAACAAAAAAGCCCATAAAGATGGCTATAAAGAGGAAGAATATCAAAGACTGACAAATAACCAGAAACTCGCCTATTCCGGTATTTGGTGCAAAATCACCGAAACCGATGGACGAGGATGTAATAAAGCTGAAGTAAATCGCTTCCATTTTTGTCTGAAATGGCCGTACAGTATTAAAATTGTTTTGTGCATTAAGATGACTGTACAATGCCGCAAAACCAAAGCATATTTCAATATAATTCAGAAAGGTAAACAACAAGGCCCTTCGGTAACTATGTGGTTTTACGACATCGCTCAAGAAAACCAGATTAACGAGGTACAAAAGGGTCTCAACCAGCATCGTTGAGTTGACAACCAATGTCACTGTATTGAACCATCCAAAAAGAATACAGCTCAGAGGAAAAAAAATCTTGAAGAACAGATAGTACTCCACTGCAATTTTTCTCCGATAAAAATCTCTCCGACCAAAAAGCACCTTGATCAACATCACCGGTGTAATCAACTGTGATGCAGACAAAAATAGTCTGACCAACCATTCCAGACCAAAAGCCTCAGAGCGGTTATTTCTCCAAATAGTGCTGACAATGTGAAGTTGTTTTCTATAAGCAGATTGTTCTCTCATGTTTTATTCATAGTTGGCCGGATAATTCAGCAATTTTTCGAGCTACTGATGATTAATTGATTAGAAAACCATCGGGCAATACTGCTCCCTTCTTGACGACTACTATGCCATCTTTTATGGTGTATAGTGGCGTATCTTTGTTCTCAAGATGTGGCCCGCCGTCAATTCTCACTTCATTTCCAATGCGGCAATCCTTGTCTATAATGGCGTTACGAATGTAGCAACCATTGCCAATACCTACCATGGGGAGACCCAGCTTTATCGCTTCTGACATCTCTTCAGGCGACTCGTAAAGATCATTTCCCATGATGTAACTGCTGAGGATTTCCGTCTCTTTCCCAATGCGTGCGCGAATACCGATTACGCATTCTTGGAGTCGAGAAGCCATAATGACGCAGCCTTCCGCCACAAGTGTCCTGTCAAGATGGGTACCACTGATTTTGGAAGGTGGCAACATCCGGGGCCGTGTGAAAATAGGTCGGTTGTTGTCAAACAGGTTAAACGGAGGATTCTCCTGAGTCAAAGCCATGTTGGCCTCATAAAAGGAATAAATGTTCCCTATATCTGTCCAGTAGCCATCATACTGATAGCTTATCATCTTGGTTTTGCCTACATTGGCCGGGATAATTTCCTTGCCGAAATCAGTGGCATCTTTCATGTCTTCCTTTAAGAGATGAAAAAGTAGATCGCGGTTAAAAATATAGATGCCCATTGAAGCCAGATAATTCCGGCCCATTTCCTGCATCGATTTTCCCGTATCGCTTACCCAATCAGGCAGCAGTTCCTTTGAAGGTTTTTCGATGAATGAGGTAATATCATGCCGACCATCTGTTTTCAGAATGCCAAACTCAGGCGCATCCCGACTATCCACCGGAATGGTAGCAATGCTGATGTCTGCATCCGTTTCAATATGATGCTTTAGCATATCCCTGAAATCCATCTGGTAAAGTTGATCACCTGATAAAATAAGCACATACTTGAAATCGTGTGGACTTAAATGCGGAATAATCTGCCGGACAGCATCGGCTGTACCCTGAAACCATGTTGGGTTTTCAGGGGTCTGTTCTGCGGCCAGAATGTCTACAAATGCCTTGCTGAACTGACTGAACTGGTAGGTGTTTTTGATGTGGCGATTCAGCGAGGCAGAATTGAACTGAGTCAATACAAACATCCTGTACACATCGGCATTCATGCAATTGGAGATCGGTATGTCCACCAGTCGGTACTTTCCTCCGATTGGGACTGCCGGTTTCGACCTTGTTGTGGTAAGTGGCTGTAGCCTTGTTCCGGCACCACCCCCTAAAATCACTGCTATTACTTCGTTTGACATTCCTCTGTATTTTTCTGCTTATGTAATGAAGTTTCCCTAAAGCGATTGGTATAGTTCGATGTATTGGCTACAGCTTTTTTCCCATGAGTGGTCAATTGCCATCATTCTCTGTCTGATCAGCTGGAATGATTCGCGGTAATCGTAGTATAGTTCTGCGGCTCTGCAACAGGCTGAGGCTATGTCTTCTGCACTAGAGTGTAGAAATCGCAATCCAAATCCCCCATTTTCACCAAAGTCAACTATTGTATCTTTAAGACCGCCTACACTTCGCACAATGGGAATGGTGCCATAGCGCAGCGCATACATCTGGTTGAGTCCGCAGGGCTCTACCCTACTGGGCATCAGGAGAAAATCGGCAGCAGCGTACATTTTGTGGCTCAGTTCCTCACTATAACCGATATAGCAGTTGTAAAGGCCTTCCAGGTAGGTTTTCAAGCTCCCGAGCTGAGCCTCTACTTCCTTATCACCAGAACCCAGTACAAGAAAACTACACGCACCTTTTGTATTACTAAGCGCCTTGCTGATGGCAGTCGGAAGTAGATCAGCACCTTTTTCAGCAACAGCCCTTCCGATAAATACAAAAAGCGGTTTATTGGAATCCAACTCAAAAAGCCTGCAGATTTCTGTCTTGCTTTTTAGCTTCATTTCATCGACATTTTTCCCGTTGTAATGAAAACTGAGGTATTTGTCCGTTTCCGGATTCCACACCTCGGTATCAATTCCGTTGAGTATGCCATAACATTTGTAATGAAATGAGCGGAACAAAATCTCCAGCCCGGCAGCATGGTCCATCAATTCCTCCAAATAACTGAGACTGACCGTAGTTACCGCATGCGCACAACGAATGGCAGAGGCCAATGGATTGACAGCGTTGCAAAACTCTACAAGACCGGATTTCCATTGATCGTATTCTGGAAGCAGCGCAGCACTCTCCCAGCTCATCCATCCCTGATAAAGACCATTGTGAACTGTGAGTACAGTTTTTATCGTTGCAAGATGTTGGTAACGATAGGCATATTGCATTAGAAATGGCACCAAAGCGGTGTGATGGTCATGACAATGTACAATATCTGGCCGATGTTGCCACTGTCTTACCCATTCCAGAAAAGCAATTTGAAAACCTAAAAAGCGTCTATCATCGTCATCGTAAGAATAAATGCCCTCTCTATCAAATAACCCTGGAATATCCACCAGGTAAAGGTCAAATCCAAGAGCATTGAATTTCTCCTTCATGATCCGGAAATGAAAACGAATGCTACCCATTTCAAAATCAGACTCATATTCATTGACCAGTTCGTGCTGCCACACAAAGGATTTGTGGTACATGGGCATGACAACCTTGGCAATGTGCCCTGCTTTGCACTGGTACTTTGGCAAAGCACCAACCACATCGCCCAAGCCTCCTGCCTTGGCAACCGGATAGCACTCTGCACTCAAATGAATAATCTCCATTTTATGAATCAGGACTTTGTTTTGAGTGTAATAATATTAAAAAAAAACATATCGAATACCTGTTTGCAAAAAAAGCAATTGCGATTTGTCATCACAATTGCTTTTTTTCATTGCTGCAGTATCATTTCATCTGAGTAACGCTGCAGATTTCAGAGACAATATTTTTGAATCGATCAACTTTTTCTTCCCCAGTTTTCAAGAATTGAATCCCTGAAATAAAGGATAATTGCTCCGAAAATGAAAGAAATACTCGAAAAGGTTAGGATCAGCATAGTATGTGGATTTGGAGTAAAAGATGCAGATTTATACCTGATTATTCTGAAATGGTTACAAAACAATAAACATTTTTTCGTCTTTCGGCGGCAGACACAATTCGTTGTTACAAGACATGTAATTAATGGTCACAGCAACTTTTTTGAGGTCTTTTTTCAGCAATTTTATTCTTTGTTTGAATACTACATGCTCAGAATATTTTACGACATTCATTCCAAACATTTCATCAAATCCTTCCTTTTTATGACCGCTTTCCTCTGTTTTGCCAACGGTTTCAATTCCTTCAGCCAAAAACTGCAATGTGGTTGGTACGGGGCCGTCTTGTGATTCCAGAAACTGCGAATAAATGTTCCACTGAGGCTGAATGGCTCCGTCAACGATGAGATAAAATTCAGTATCGCTTATTTTTTCGGCTTTTGTAGTCCAGGTAATGGGTTTTTCCTGTGCACACATGTACAGCGATTGTGCTAAAAGGATGGCAGTTAATATCAGTTGCTTCATCAATTATTTTTTGACAAATATACCGGCACAAGATTTCTTATTCAAATCATTAGACCAAATTTAACACAACTATAAAATTTTGGTTCAGCGAGGTTTCTACAACTCTTCATACAGTCCGTTTGCGTTTTCCCAGATTATCGAATCAATAGAATCAGCCGATCCATCTGTATTGTAGTCTGCATTCAGATTGTAGTCATCAAATAATCCATTCTGAGTACCCCAGATGACGGAGTCAATGGCGTCGACAGAACCATCAGAATTGGCATCACCACCATGCATTACAGCCAGAGACGGGGCAATCCATTTCAATGGGTTGTTGCCATGAACTGGGACAGAATTGTTTGTTAAATTAACCATTGATACTGTGCTACCCAAGGAAATTGGCGCAGCAGTTCGGATGCCAAGGTGATTTCTATGCCTTACCGCAAGATAGTAATTTCCGTAGGTGGTGTTGTTAAAAGTTACCGGCGAAACTCCATCTGCATCAACAATATCACCATCTGCCTGCAACAGAGCCGAACGGGTACTTACCACTGAACCTGCATTGGTGGCAGAGCGCAACTCCAGAAAAACCCAGTCAACCAAAGAATTATTTCCCGCAGCAGCAAGAAGGTTCGGATTTAAACTGGCGGCAGCGCCGTTGTTGACATGAATAAACTTACCGCTGAAAGGTGCGGCGGAATACGGATCTGTCAGCGGAAAATTATAAAGTACCCTAAGATCATCATTCATTTTACCCTGAGAAACATTGTAAGTGTTCAGAAAAACCCTTGCACTCAGCTGTGGCGCCTGATTTTCAATGATTATGTAATAGTCCTCACACTCGCCTGCTGAAAATGCTGTGCATGCATCTGCAGCACCATTCGGTATGGATAGATTACTGCTTCTGACCCGTATTCCGGTTATTCCGGTCGCTGATGTAGTCGGCACAGTAAAAGTTAGAGCTGACGGCACACCGGCAACTGTAGCGGCACTGACCTGATTCCACTCCGAAATTTCAAATTCACCGTTACGATTGTAATCTATCCAGAGTGATATTTTAGCCGACGATACCGATGTCACGGAAATGGTAGCAGAGGCGCCACGGTAAAGCGTTGTGGTAGCTTGTAACTTGGAATAATAAGGGGCAACACATGAGGGGCCGCTTTGATTAAGAGATGAAAGGACAACATTGCTAATGCAGATGCCGTTGTTGTTCTGCGGAACGCAGTAGCACTCAATAGCTGGTTTCATCGTTACTGAAACGGGTGCTGAAGTGGCCGTTGCTGAGGTTTTACACGTTAGGCTGCTTCCCATGACGCAGGTGATGACATCCGATGCGGTTATTCCGTTATCGGAATAGCTGGTTGTACCGCTCCCCACATTTATACCATTCTTCTTCCATTGGTATGAAGGTGTTATTCCACCATTTATCGCATTTGCCGTAAAAACCACCTGCCCCCCCGGACAAATCGTAGTCGCAGAGGCGGTAACATCTACCGAAGGGGTCAGGTTAGCTGTTACCACAAATGTAATACTGTTGGATGAGGCAGAAATCTGAGAGGACGTGGTCAGCACACAAGTGATGACATCACCATTTGTAAGGTCATTTGCAGAAAATGTCTTGCTGTTTGACCCCACGTTTATTCCATTTTTCTTCCACTGGTATGAAGGCAGCAGTCCGGCATTGTACACCGCTGAGGTAAAACTTACATTGGCACCTGCACAGATTGTTTTAGCGCTGGCTGCAATATAAATGGAAGGTGTTGTATTTACGGGAAAAGTCGTAACCGGCTCAGCAATTGATGCCACCTTCAGAGCAGTTTTGGTACCGTAGAATGTGGGACCGACAACGTACGGATAAGCTGAATTCCAGGAAGCATTAACAGTTGCAAAGTAACAATAGGTGCCGTTTGGATACTCAGGAGTAACGCAAAACCTGCCGTTGTGGTCGTCCAGATAATCGGGAGTTGCAGACGAAGTTGGGTTGAACTGGTAATCTTCACGGAAATAACCCAGTGGATAGGTAATGCTCACGTTGGGACCCGGGGTTACACTTGCTCCGGTGTAGTAGGTATTTCTCACTGTGATGTTCCTAAGTGAAAAACTGGATTTCATCCGAACGATTCCACCGGTACCATCGGTATTTTTATATCCATAAGCACCGTATATTGGGAAACCGTCATAGGCAAAACCTAGGAGCGGTGAATGCTGGGTACTATCAATCGTGTATAGTGCATCAGAAGTGTACAGATTACAGACATTTGAAATAACATTGAGATCCAACTTGAAAGCACTTGGATTTTGATGGTGATGGTAGTTTCCCATTGCTGGGTGTCCCTTCGAACAGTCAAAGCCAATGCGCTCCCCCACTACTGCATCTCTATTCCAGACTCCATCTCCGGTTCCGCCTAGAGGACCGCCCTTGAGCGAACTGGTAGAATTTTGCCATGATACACCATCTCTGTAATCAAAGAGGGCCACGCCATTGATGAATACGCCAATATTTCCTCCGGTAGTGTTTACAGGTGTGCCGGTGTTCTGTACCGGCGCTAGCGGAAATTTGAAAATGGCATTCTGATTGGTAGCCAGACTTGGATTTCCATCCAGAAATGGCCCTGTAACATAAGCGGGAAGCCCTGTGGTGGTCACATAAACAGAAGTGCCTGAGTATTTTACGCTTTGCACATTGACGAGCGAGGCATCATTTATTGGTGTGGAGTTACCTGCAACATAGTGCCTTGCGGTGATGCTATTATTTTGAAGCCAACGGGTAATGGCCGGATTGCTTTGCGAGAAAAGACCGCAAGCGCTGAAAAGAAAAAGAAATATTAGCGTTTTTTTCATCATCAAATCCGGTTTTGTCTGTCAAATATGTCTAACAAGCTGTTTCTTCGCAGAAGGAGAATCTATTTTTCGAGGTTGACTGATTTGCACAACAACTTTTTCTCCTCCTGCACACATACGTCGTAACGACCTGCGTAGCGTTTTTTTGTATCAAAGAAAGAGATTGTTGTACCTGTCAGCATGATCGTGCTATCTACGGATTTCCTATTACTAT
>CANHEE010000022.1 GCA_947459655.1 Lewinellaceae bacterium | reverse complement strand
TATTCAAAGATTATATTTTTCGATATGAAACGCACCATTTATACAATCATTTCGGTGGCATTCCTGCATCAGTCCGGCTGGGCACAAAGTGAAATACCGAACAATGAAAAAGTGACCATCTACAATGAGAGCACTATAAACACTAAAAACCTGGAATATAGTCCTGCTTTCTATGAAAATGGTATCGTTTTCATCTCCTCAGACCCTAAAAAAGCACAGAAAGCTTTTGATTTCAGGCAGGGCAAAAAGGCTTCAACGATTATGATTTCCCGACGTGGGCCCGAAGGGATGCTGAACGCCCCTGATATTTTTGCCAAAGAAATCACTTCTGCCCTAAACGATGGACCGGTCTCGTTTGACCGAACCAATGAGACCATCTTTTTTTCTACCAACAACCAGAGCACAACCGGAAAAAAAATAAAGGCGAAAGATGGACTGGTGAAGCAGAAAATTCAAAGTGCAGTTTCTCAGGGTGGCGTGTGGACAAATCTCACGGATCTTTCTTTCAATGATATTGAGTTTGTATACGTGCATCCCAGCCTGTCAGTTGACGGGAATATGCTCATTTTTGCCAGCAACAAAGATGGTGGCTATGGAGGGATGGATCTCTATGTCAGCAAAAAGATTGGCGAAATATGGGGAGAACCGGAGAACCTTGGACCGAATGTAAACTCTGAAAAAAATGAAGTTTTCCCTTACATCCATCCTGACGGAACGCTATATTTTGCCTGCGATGGAAAAAATTCACTCGGAGGATTGGACATTTTCTCCAGCGTCATGTTGAATGATGAATTTCAAGAGGCCGCAAATATTGGCAAGCCATTCAATTCTGAAGCTGATGACTTTGGCTTCATTCTGGACCTGGAACGAAAAAATGGTTACTTCACCTCCAACCGCTCAGGTGGTAAGGGCGAAGATGATATTTACAGTTTCTCCAGT
This sequence comes from Lewinellaceae bacterium, assembly GCA_947459655.1. GTDB lineage: Bacteria > Bacteroidota > Bacteroidia > Chitinophagales > Saprospiraceae > CANHEE01. Next base: position 31,676 of record CANHEE010000022.1, on the reverse strand, counting down.
CCCGAAAAAATTGGAACAGAACCTGAAAAGAACCAGGACAAGCCTATTGTTTTACTCATCAACGATAACAGCGACGGAACGGACCTCAGTGAGGTAAGCATTAAAATCTGTCCGCTCGGCGAATATGAAATTGGCGACCAGGTTACTGACAATGAGGGTAATATCATAAAACTGACCTCCACTGACAGTACCAACATACTCACAACTATTGTGAACAGCGAGGGCATTCCAATTACCAGAGGTGCAGATGGGAAAATCATAGTTAACCTGAAAAACGGAGATTATTTCATCAACTTGTCCAAAGAAGGCTACAAGACAAAGCAAACCATTGTGAACATCAGTGACGACCGCGCTGAAATGATGTTGTTGCTGGAAAAAGTATCTGACAACAGCGTCGCTCTCACGGGCACACTGAAAAACAACCGTGGCCAGGCCATTTCGAATGCCACCATGACCATAACTGAAGAGAACAGCAATGAGGTACAGGAAATAAAAACGGATAATTTTGGTAAGTACTCCTTCAATGTTAAGCCGAACACCAATTATTCTGTCACTGCGACCAAAGATAATCACCTTGCGGCTACTGTAAAGTTCAATTCCGGGAACGAGCCTGCATCTGCGACCGATATCCCTCTAAACATGGTCATGGCCGAAATTACCACTCCACTACCTACCGGTCGCGTTTTTCAGCTGAGCAATGTATACTATAATTACAATGATGCAACCCTCCGTCCTGACGCGAAAAAAGACCTTGATCCGCTGGTTTCGATTTTGAAGACTTACCCTGAGGTTGAAATTGAACTCTCATCTCACACAGATTGCAGGGGTAAAGCGGAATACAACCAGGAACTATCGCAGCGCCGAGCAGAAAGCGTGGTTAAATACCTGACAGATCATGGAATAGACGGGAACCGTGTTAAGGCTGTCGGATATGGTGAGTCCAGAATCCGGAATCATTGCAAGGATGGAATAGCCTGTTCAGATGCAGAACACCAGGTGAATAGAAGGACAGAGGTTAAAGTCAGCAAAGGCGGAAATGATCTTGATGAAAGTGTTATAGAGAAATTATACGGCAAGAATCTTGCAGACCTTAGTGCAAATGAAGTCAGTACAGGTAGAGACGACAAGGTTGTGCATATTGAGGATGAGGAAGAGGACATGAAAGTAAGTGGTGATGATGTGATTAAAATCTCAGGAAAAACCGGCAACGGAAACTTCCTGGTTGTGGCTGGTTCATTCCAAAAGGAAGACAATGCTTTAAACCATCTTTCAAAATTGAAGAGCAAAGGTTTCGATTTAGCTACCGTAAGATTCATGGAAGATATCCGATTTTACCGTGTGGTTATAAGTGAATCGACCATGTTGCCGGATGCCCTGGCAACGTACAAACAACTTCGTGCCCGTAAAATTCAGGCTTTTATCATCAGGGATTAATATCCGACAGATAGCAGAAAATATAAAATCGAGAACGACCGGAATACAAAGCACTGTTCCTCAAGTCATGACCACGTAAAACTGCAATATTCAAAATGAACATTCGGTTGTCTTGGGATGTTTACTTGGCGTAACAAAATTAGAGGAATTATAGAAATGAGAATACTGGTTGTAGATGACGAAGACAACATCAGAGAAGTTGTGAAGCTAAATCTTGAGCTTGATGGTTACGAAGTAGTTACCGCAAACAATGGTAAAAAAGGACTTCAGCGCTTCCTGGGAGAGCATTTTGATTTGGTTATACTTGATGTGATGATGCCGGAAATCGACGGATTTTCACTCGCAGAGCAAATAAGGCTGAACAACAGCGAGGTACCCATCATTATGCTAACTGCAAAGGATACTCCTGCAGACAGGGTACAGGGACTCAAACGTGGCGCGGATGATTATCTGACCAAACCATTTAATCTGGAAGAATTGCAGTTGCGTGTGCAAAAACTAATCAGCAGAAGCATCAAAGCACATGAAAACGTGGCAGAGACCTTTAGTTTTGGTGGAAATACGATAAATTTTACCACCTTCGAAGTGCATTCTGAAAACTCAGGGCAGTTTATCCTGACTAAAAAAGAAGCAATGCTACTCAAACTACTGATCGAACGCAAAAATGAGGTCGTTTCAAGGCAGCAGATTCTACAGGCAGTGTGGGGCTATGACGTCTATCCATCAACCAGAACCATTGATAACTTTATACTGTCATTCAGAAAGTACTTTGAGAAAGACCCTGCCAATCCGAAACACTTTCAATCCATAAGGGGAATTGGTTACAAGTTCTCCATTTGATTTGATTCATCACATAAAAACGCTTTGATGCCCTTCAAAGCGTTTTTTTTGTGCTGCCCTGCTACGGAGTTATTTTTTTTGTAATTATTTTTATTTCTCAAACTTATATTTACTTTTGTATTGACAATATCAATATTCTACTAATATTATTATACAAAATCTTTTAAGTGGAACACAGGGACAAAGATTACAACAAGGGTCCGTATAGGAAAGATCGTTCCCAGGCTCCTCAGCACGATCTTGTACATTCTACAAAGGTCAGGGCAGGAAAGCGCCGCACCTATTTCCTTGACGTTCGCCGAACGTTGGGAAATGACCACTATCTCACCATAACTGAAAGCACAAAAAAGCTAAACGGAAGTTTTGAGCGACATAAGATTTTTCTGTACAAAGAAGATTTTAACCGTTTCATGAAAGAACTCGAAAGTGTTGTAAATCTCATCAAGACAGATTTGATGCCTGAGTACGATTACGAAGAATTCGAAAGACGTCAGCAGGAATGGGAAGAGCGCAAGGCCAGAGGTGAGTTTGATGACAATTCTGAAAGCGACGTGGAAAACAACGCAGAGAACAATTCCGAAAAACCGGAAGACCTCAAAGACCACGATGATGACATGACCTGGTAAATTCAGTACATACAAAATAAACGAAAGTTGCCCTTCGTCCGGTAGATGAAGGGCAACTTTCGTTTATATCATAATGTAGAATCGAAGATTACAATTCAAGATCACCATTATGTATTTCATGCCATGGTAAACCATATTCATTCAACTTGGCCATGAACGGATCAGGATTCAGTTGTTCTACATTAAAGACTCCACTACCCTTCCACTCTCCGGTGAGCATCATCATCGCACCAATCATTGCCGGCACACCTGTTGTATAACTCACACCCTGCGTACCTGTTTCTCGATAAGCTGCTTCGTGACTGCAGTTGTTGTAAACATAGTACGTTACTTCCTTTCCGTTTTTCACACCCCTGATGCGGCATCCTATGGATGTCCAGCCGGTGTAGTTTTCACCCAAATCGCCGGGATCAGGCAATACAGCCTTAAGAAATTCCAGCGGTACAATCTTCTTTCCTTTGAAAGTTACCGGTTCTATGCCTGCCATGCCAATATTCTGGATTACCCGAAGGTGTGTGAGGTATTCATCACCAAAAGTCATCCAGAAACGGGCTCTTTTCAGCGTAGGAAAATGCTTCACAAGTGATTCAAGTTCCTCATGGAAAATGACATATGAATTTTTGGGACCGATTTCAGGGTAATTCAGCGGTTTCATAATTGAATGAGGCGGAATTTCCACCCACTTACCATTTTCAAAGTATCTGCCAGGTTGCGTAATCTCCCTGATGTTGATTTCAGGATTAAAGTTGGTCGCAAATGCTTTTCCGTGGTCACCTGCATTAGCGTCAACAATATCAAGATAGTGTATTTCATCAAAATGATGACGGGCAGCATACGCGGTGTAAACATTGGTAACTCCCGGGTCAAATCCGCAACCCAATACTGCCATTAGACCGGCTTTTTTGAAGCGGTCATGGTAGGCCCACTGCCAGGAATATTCAAATTTTGCAACATCTTTTGGCTCGTAATTGGCCGTATCCAAATAGTGAACTCCCGTTGCGAGACAAGCGTCCATTATAGTGAGATCCTGATATGGAAGCGCAACATTCAGCACCATTTTCGGTTTGAACTTTTGAATTAGTTTAACCAGCTGAGGTACATCATCTGCATCAATTTTTGCAGTTTTGATCTTTCTGCCATACCTCTTTTCAACATCCTCAGCAATGCGGTCACACTTTGACTTTGTACGACTCGCAAGCATTATTTTAGAAAATACCTCAGGATGCTGGGCACATTTGTGCACAACCACCTGTCCGACACCTCCTGCACCGATAATCAATATTTTTGACATGTTTCAGTTTGATTTTATTTGATAACTTTTAAAAAATTATTTCGACAATTGCTGAGCAAGTAGGATAAGGGTAAGGATACCTGATGCCTGTGCTATGGTACTGGAAAATAGCTTCTCCCATTCAACTTTTTCCTTCTTATCACCTTTTGACTTATTGTCAGTAAGTGCCTCCCGGTAACCAACTTTGATTGTTGACCCTTTGGTAGGATGGGGATAGATCTTAAATAAACCCAGATGAACTGTTCCTTTTATACTCCCATTAGGATACAAAACAGTAATGTCCGTCTTTGATGCATTTTTTGAAAATCCACCGGTATAGTTGTTAACGTAGTAATTCGCTCTCCTCCCCTTGTGAAACGGAACTGCCAGTTTACCCGTTGCTGCCACGGTTCCCACAAATAAATCTCTGGCGTTGGTCGCTCCCTCAATGGTAACAAAGTCCCTGATTTTTGGTATGGTAACCACATCATTTTCAACCATAATGTAGTTGTATTTTGATTTGTCATCTTTCATCGCACTTTCCAGATTCATGACGATAAAACCAACTTCATCCTTTACCCTATACAACTGTGAGCCTTTCAGGAAAGCCTCCTCTGTAAGTCCCCCAGCGCGATCAATCAGATTTCTCAGCGTTTCGTTCTTGTTTGTCAAAACATAAGTACCCGGATACATAACTTCTCCCTGTAGCGTTACACTTTTCTGAAACGAAAACTCCGGAATGGTCCTAACGACAATTTGATCAAACGGAAGCAGCTGAACATCACCGTTCTCAGACTCATAATTTTCGTCTACCGAAACAGTTTGAACAATAACGCGGGTCGGGGCGTTGTTCCGCATTTCTACCCGACTGATCTCTATTCTATTGGAAGCTCCCTGAAGCTGAAGTCCACCGCAAAGGGTCAGAACATCTTTCAACTTAAGAGAGGAATCATACTGGTAATCACCAGGATTCCGAACTGCTCCGCTAACCCTGATTTGAAATATATCCTTGAAACTGCTTTTACTGAGAACAAAAAGACTATCTGAGGGCTGCAGGTAAAAATTGTCTGATGAGGCTTTGTTGATCAACATATTTTTCAAATTCACCCTTATGTATTCCCTCGACATCGGATCATCCAATTTTCTCCTCATCACGTAGGCTACATCACTTGCATCTGGCTTCAGTCCGCCAGCGAGCAAAAGAGCGTCTTCTACTTTCAATTGCTTGCTCGAATCAAATGGATATCGTTGCGGCAAACGAACAGCGCCGGTGATATTGATGCTGTATCTGTCGGCATATTTTTCAAGTCCATAAATAATCAGCTTGTCTTTAGACCTCAGCTCAAGATTGTTTTCAGGCAGTTTGCCTGAAAGTATCTCTTCTAGATTAATTCGCGTGTAGCTAAATGTACCGTCAAGGTTGGTTCTCTGCAGAAATGCAACGTCGCGTCGAGCGTTTTTACTCAGAACAGCTTTACCAACAAGATCTGAAATTTTCATTCCGCCGGAAAGCTCATAAGATTTTGGAAAATCAACCGCTCCGGAAATGGAAACAAAATTATCATAAATTTTACTGACTTTGTTTACCATTACGATATCTCCGGACATCAACTCAAAGTCCTTTTTGCTTTCCCTCAGTTCCCTGTATTTGACATCTAGAAGAACCTGTTTGTTGTTTACATAGCGTTTTATCTGAATGATGTCAGTGTAGGCGCTGTCGGCAAGAGAACCTGCAAAGTCGATGAGTTTCTCAAGGTTTTCTCCCGGTAGCAGTTCATAACTGTATGGTCTTTTTACTGCTCCTTCGATTGTCACAATACGGTCTGCTATTGGTACATGTATGATGTCATTGTCTTCCAGATAATACTTGTCTCTGATACTCGGGTCATTCATGAATTCATATACGTCAATGGTCCGTGGTTTGGCTCCTTCACGCAGCAACTGTATACGACGTACGGATCCCATATCACTCGGTCCACCTGCAGCGACCAGTGCATTGAAAGCGGTATTTGTGGCAGGAAGGGTGTACCCACCGGGAGTAAACACTTCCCCATAAATATTCACTGTGAGCGTGCGCTTGTAATTAACTGTTACTGAAAATCGCTCGCTGTTGACAGGATAGTATTGTCCAAATTTAGCCTTGAGAATTTCCTTTGCCTTGCCGTATGTCACTCCGCGAAGATAGATTCGGGGCATTCTATCGGGTTGGACGTACCCTTCCTTGTTGATGGTCAGCACACCCTCATATTCTGCAACGCCCCATATGGATACCGCAAGCTGGTCGCCTACACCAAGTACATAATTGTCGGCAGCCTTTACATCATCGACATTGCGGAAAACCTTTATGCTCTTGTTACGAAAAAGCTGCATACCATAGACTGGAGCAAGCACAGATGTTTCCTTGGACTCATCCAGTTTTTCGGCAATGGCAACATCAACAGATTCACCACTTTTGATGGCTTTACTAATTTCGTCAACCTTGAGGTCTGTTCCTCCTCTAGTCTGAACTTTGCGTTGAGCACCTACTTTTACATCCTTGTTTTTATCCTCAAATGGTTCCGGCTCGGAAACATCAATGTTTTCTGCTTCGCCATCGTCCACTTTTGTTTTTGATTTCTTACCCAGTTTTTCGGCCTCCATTTCCTTCAGGACTGCCTGAATCTGAGCTTCCAGACGGGGAACATCTTCAGGCTTGATATTGGTTACATCGATACCCTTTTCTTTCAGACGGGCATCGACCTCAGTCTGATTGAGTCCCCTTTTCTGCAGCTCAACCTGAATCTGCTGTTGTACCACCGGATTCTGAATGGTCTGGGCAAGTACAGAAGAAACAAAGCTGGAAAGAAGCACACATGAAATAAGCAGTATTTTCCTCATAACGGTCAATTTTACTTTTTTTTCTGATCAGCATTTTTCGGCGATAATTTGTCGCAAATAAGTACCGACAAAAAAGGTTTTTAGGTGTTGTCTCAGCAACATTGAAATAATAAATTCCCAAGGGCAGTTTCCCTTAGTTGCTGATGTTTTCAAATACATAATTTAATTTTTCCTCGGTGTTTTTCAGGCTGGCATTCCTTCCATCGACATCGCATGACAGCACAAATGTTCTTTTTAAGGTAATCCACTCATCACCGTAGAAATCGTCTTTCAAGATTTCAAAACTGACCTCATATTCAATCGTGTACCGCTCTTTATTCTCATCAAAGGTCCACTCTTTTAGCTCAATGGCCATTTCCCTTGTTTTCTCCATCACCTTTCGCTGAAGGTATTTCTTAAAAGACATTCTGGCAAATGATTTGGCCGTCCGTAGTTGCTCTTTGTTTCTGGTGCCATTAAGTGCTATTGTTGCAGAAGGCTTGATTACAGCAGGTTCGGAAGATAGTGGTTGCTGACAGTTACCACGATTAGTTGATAGCAATAAAAACGCGGCAAAAATCAACACTGAAAGCAATTTGCCGCTCCTGTATATAAAAACAGATTTAGATGATTTCATAGTCTATATAGGTGTGTGGGTTATTTGTAATGGCTATAGTGCTCGCTGTAGTAGTTCTGATATGCTCCAGATGTTACTTTTTCTAGCCAGGACTCATTGTCAAGATACCATTGTGCAGTTCGCCTGAAGCCCTCAATTGAAGCAAGCGTTGGCTGCCATCCCAATTCGGTTTTTATTTTAGTTGCGTCTATTGCATATCGCTTATCGTGACCGGGTCTGTCTTTCACAAAAGTGATGAGCTTTCTGCTTGCACCTTTTTCCCGTCCAAGCAATTCATCCATGATATCACACAGGTTCTGGACGAGGTCGATATTTTTCCATTCGTTATTACCACCAATATTGTAAGTCTCCCCTATCCTGCCCCGGTGAAATATGGTGTCGATTGCCGTCGCATGATCCATGACCCACAACCAGTCGCGGGTATACTTTCCATCTCCATAAACTGGAATTGGTTTGTTGTTTCGAATATTATGGATCACCAGGGGAATTAGTTTTTCAGGAAAATGATTGGGTCCATAATTATTTGAGCAGTTTGAAATCAACACGGGTAAGTCATAGGTGTGAAAGTAGGCCCTGACCATATGATCTGAACTTGCCTTCGATGCAGAATATGGTGATCGAGGGTCGTAAGGAGTTTCTTCCGTAAAATAACCCTCTTCGCCAAGACTGCCATATACCTCATCGGTAGAAATATGGTAAAACCGCTGCTCACCCATATTATCTTTCCAGGTGTTTCGGGCAGCGTTCAACAGGTTGACCGTTCCTATAATATTGGTTTGAATGAATGCAAGCGGATCTTTGATAGAGCGGTCAACATGCGATTCTGCCGCTAAGTGAATGACGCCATCAAATTCGTAACGGGCAAACAACTCATCGATAACGGCTGCATCGGTAATATCCGCCTTTAGAAAATGATAGTTGGGCCGGGTTTCAATATCTGTCAGGTTCTCAAGATTGCCGGCATAGGTCAATTTGTCCAAATTATATATCTGATAATCAGGATATTTATTTACGAAAAGTCGTACAACGTGAGAGCCTATGAATCCGGCACCACCGGTAATAAGTAATTTGCGCATCTGAATCAACCGGAAAATAAAATTTAAGGGAACAAATATACTGCTTTTTAATTTCTGCAAATAATGTCCTGCCGTTTTTCCTTAAAAATCAGGTGTTTTGAGCGGGTTCAATCAAATTGTCTGTAACTTTGCATAATGAAACCCATCGTACATTTTCAGGACCTCGGAAACATTTCCTATCAGGAAGCATGGGACTACCAAGCCAGTATCCACAAACAACTTGTAGACCGCAAATTGGAGAACAGAACACTGGAGGCAGAGCATCGGAAATTGCTTGAGCAGGAACACTACCTCCTGTTTTGCGAGCACCCACCTGTGTACACGCTGGGAAAGAGCGGCAGTATGGATAATCTGCTGATTTCAGGGGAGGAACTGGAAGCTCAAAACATCGGTTTTTTTAAAATAAACCGTGGAGGAGACATCACATTTCATGGCTTTGGGCAGATTGTAGCTTACCCCATTTTTGATCTAGATTGTTTCTTTACCGATGTGCACCGTTATGTGCGTTATCTGGAAGAAGTAGTTATCCTAACACTAGCAGATTACGGTATCGAGGGGCTAAGGGAAAAAGACTATACCGGTGTGTGGGTGGATGATAATGCGGGAGGGCCAAAAAGGAAAATCTGCGCAATTGGGGTTCACCTCAGCAGATGGACAACCATGCATGGTTTTGCTTTCAACATCAATACCGACCTGACTTATTTTAGCAATATTGTCGCCTGTGGTATTACGGACGAAAACAAAACCATAACCACACTTTCCAATGAGCTAGGGAGACAGATAGAAATGGAGGAAGTGAAAGAAAAGGTGAAAATGCATTTTCAGGCCTTGTTTGGGTTTGAATGGGCTTGATACGACTGCTACCTTAGCTTCAACGTGATAATTGTTAATACTGCAAGAACAAGTCCGACAATCCAGAACCTGGTTACCAATCGCGCCTCGGGAATGCCCTTCTTTTGAAAATGATGGTGTAGGGGCGACATCAGAAAAATCCGCCTCCCCTCCCCGAATTTCCTGCGGGTATATTTGAAATAACTAACCTGCATCACAACACTCAGATTTTCGATCACAAAAATTCCGCACAGGATGGGAATGAGCAGCTCTTTTCTAATTAGAATGGCCATCACTGCTATGATTCCGCCTAGGGTCAGACTTCCCGTATCGCCCATGAAAACCTTGGCAGGAAAGGTATTATACCATAGGAAACCTATACAACCGCCTAGAAAGCAGGCGGCAAAAATGACCATCTCCTGTGTATTGGGCAAGTAAAGAATATTCAAGTATTCTGAAAAAATGACATTTGAAGATACGTAGGCAAGAATGGCCAGCGTCGCACCGATTATACCGGATACTCCAGTCGCAAGGCCATCGAGACCGTCAGTGAGATTAGCAGCATTTGAAACCGCGGTAACAATAAAAATAATAAATGGCACAAACAGTAACCAGAGATACTTTGTGGGGTCTCCTCCAAAAAACTGTACTATTTTGCCGTAGTCTGTTTCGTTGCCCTTAACAAAGGGCACATTTGTAAGGGGAGCCTTCACATAGACCATATCCCTCGTATTGCCTCGGTGATCTACCGCTTTCAATTCTTTGACAATTTGATATCCATGTTGCAGTGCTTCGGTTTTTTCCATCCTTACCACCACATCTTTGTGGTAGAGCATGACCAGTCCCACTACCAGACCAAGAATAATTTGCCCGACGATTTTATACCTTCCTGGTAACCCCTCCTTGTCTTTTTTGAAAACTTTGATATAGTCATCCAGAAAGCCGAGAGCACCAAGCCAGATTGTTGTGAGCAACATCAGCTGGACATAGATGTTGTCTAGGCGGGCAAAAAGCAGACATGGAATCAGGATAGAAAGTATGATGATAATCCCACCCATGGTCGGAGTTCCCTTTTTCTGCATTTGACCTTCCAGACCAAGATCGCGGACAATCTCACCTATCTGCGCTTTCTGTAGTCTGCCGATCAGCTTTCTGCCAATCATCAGTGAGATAAAGAGCGATAAAATCACGGCCATGCCCGCTCTGAAGGTAATGTACTCAAACAACCGGGCTCCCGGAAAGTGATAAGCGGTATTCAGCCAGTGAAAAAGGTGATAAAACATAGATACAAATCCCTGAGGGTTATGACCAGGCTGATTTATATACGCAAAAAACAAATATAAGATGCAAAAATAGTTTAATTACAGCGTTTTACCAAAGTCACCTGGCAGCGACATGTTCTTCATTTCGTTCAGTAACACGGCCTTGTCGTCAAAATAAATTCTGCTTTTTTGAGCAAACTCCTGATACTTCTCATGTCCTTTACCGGCGACAAGGACAAAATCACCGTCTTGTGCCATCCTGTAAGCCGTCCTAATCGCCTGCTCTCTGTCAGAAACCACAAGAACTTTTTTCTCCGAACCGATGGGTACACCAGCCTGCATATCGCGAAGTATTGCCGCAGGGTCTTCGCTTCTTGGATTGTCTGAAGTAAGGATTACCGTTTTACTGTAATCACAAGCGGCACGGGCCATTAATGGCCTTTTGGCCTTATCGCGGTCACCACCGCAGCCCACTACTGTAATGATATTTCCTTTTCCTCTGCGGATATCATCAAGGGTGGCCAAAACCTTTTCAAGTGCATCAGGCGTGTGCGCATAGTCTACGATGGCGGTAATGCCATTTTCCTGAATGTAGTCAAACCTACCCTCGGCTCCTCCCAGACTGCTGAGTATAGGCAGCACATCTTCTTTTCGGGCACCCAATAATGTTGCGACGCCATAGACCGCCAGAAGATTGTAAGCGTTGAATTCGCCAATCATTCTGCAAATAAAGTCCTGACGATCGAGTTCAAGATGTAGTCCCGAAATACCGTTTTCGATGATCCGGGCTTTGAAATCAGCCATTTTCTTCAGTCCATAACTGTATTTCTTGGCTTTGGTATTCTGCAGCATTACCGACCCGTTTCTGTCATCGGCATTTGTTAGGGCAAAAGCATCTTTGGGAAGGTCATCAAAAAGTCGTTTCTTGGCCTTCAGATATGCACCGAAAGTCTTATGGTAATCGATATGATCGTGGGTAATATTGGTGAAGAAAGCTCCGGCAAAGTAAAGTCCTGCTATTCTACGCTGATCAATAGCATGCGAACTTACTTCCATAAACACAAAATCACAGCCCTCATCAGCCATTTGTCGCAAAAGGGCATTCAACTGAACGGGATCCGGTGTGGTATGGGTGGCAGGCACAATCCGGTCACCTATCCTGTTTTCAATGGTTGAAACAAGTCCCGTTTTGTAACCCAACCGCTTAAATAGATCGAAGCATAGGGTTGCAGTTGTTGTCTTACCATTCGTACCCGTTACACCGACGAGCTTTAATTGTCTCGTTGGATTGCCATAGAACACTGAAGATAAGAGGCCGAGCGCCTCTGCAGATTGATCGACCTCGATCATGGTCACTTCTTCGTTCAAAGTTCCGGAGAATTGCTCACAGACAATCGCTGTTGCGCCGGATGCAAGTGCTTTTGAGATATAATCGTGGCCGTCTGCCTGTGTGCCTCGTACGGCTACGAAAAGACTCCCGGGAGCGACAGTCCTGCTGTCAAAGGTAATATTTGTGATTTCTTTGTCCTGTCGACCAGTAATTTTACGCGTTTTAAGGGCTGTCAGCAGCAAACTTAGATTCATCGGATTCATTTTCATTCGGTCATTCAGCTATATTTTCACGGAGACAGCGTTACTCCAAGGCGATGGCAATATATGCTCCGGCAGCCACGCGAGCACCTGCTGGAATAGATTGTCGTCTCACCACACCATAACCATTTACCCCCACTTTCAGCCCTCTGTTTTCGAGTAGGTGCAGGGCATCTTTTAGCCGCATTCCCACTACGTTGGGAACAGCGTTGACATCTATATTGCGGTCAGTTAGCTTCAGACTGTCACCACTTACTTTCAGGGCTGCAAATTCTTTTTTTGCTTGCTTGTAATACCTAAAATTTAGTTTATCGAGAAGAAAGTCGATATCATAAGCCATTCCGGCATCTCCGGAAGGAAGCATGGGACCCTTCATGGGCATTTTTTCGCGTTTATTGATGCAGTCGTGCAGTTCCGTTTTTAATGTAAATGCTTTATCGGCTATTTCTCTGAAGACAGGCCCCGCACATATGGCACCGTAAAAACCATATTGTTTTGGATTATAAACCACGACGATGCAGGAATATACAGGATTTTCAGCTGGGAAATATCCTGCAAAGGAGGCCTGATACTCTTTTTTATCATCCGGACCTAGTTTACCATAGTTTACCTGAGCTGTACCGGTTTTACCAGCAAAACTGAACTTGGAGGTTCGCAAATCTTTTGCGGTCCCATTTAAAACAACTCCCTCTAACAGGCTTTTTGCCATAGTTATGGTTTTCTTGGAAGCTATTCTACGCTTAATAACGACAGGCTTAAAAGTTTTAATCGGCTCGCCGAGTCGCTGAACCTCCGACAACAGATAAGGCTTCATCATCATGCCGTCATTGGCAACTGCATTGTAAAAAGTAAGTACCTGCAGTGGAGTGAGCGTCATTTCGTATCCTATAGACATCCACGGAAGCGTAATACCCGACCATTCTTTCTTGGCATTATAAGCCTCTTTGATTTCAGGATCACTTTCTCCTTCCAGGTCAATACCCGTTTTTTTATCCAGGTTAAAATCTCTCAGGTGTGCGATGAATTTCTCAGCTTTCTTGTTTTCACCGTAAAAGCGCTGCACCAATCTGGAAATACCAACGTTGGATGACATCTCGAATGCATGCCTGACAGTGGTCAGTTTCATTCCATGTTTTTCAGCATCTTCCAGGATCCGGTCAAAAAATCTGGTTTTTCCATAATTAACATCTACAGTATCCTCGAGATTCACATAGTCATCCTCGAGCATCGCCATTATGGAGGCAAGTTTTAATGTTGATCCAGGTTCGGTTCTTTTATTAATTGCGTCATTGTAAATCTCACCTAGGGTGTCCTTTCCTATTCTCCTGAAATTGGAAATGGCCTTTATTGCCCCCGTTTTTACCTCCATGACGATTGCACAGCCACCATCTGCATTGTGATAATCAATGGATTTGAGCAATGCTTCCTGGGTTATGTCCTGAATATTGACATCAAGCGTAGTAAGCAAGTCGTCTCCATTTCGGGGATCCACCTGCTTGAGGTCATTCATCGGAAGCCACAGGTCGCGACCCACCTTATGCATCATTTCCTCACCCTGTTCACCACCAACGTAATTATTGTAGTAACCTTCCAGTCCCACGTATTTGGAATCTTCCGGATTGACATATCCGAGCGTGCGGAGTGCGAGTGTGCCAAATGGATGAGAACGGAAGCTTTTCTGACTGGCGATAAATCCGCCTTTGTACTTACCCAATCTGAAAAGTGGAAACATTTTCATTCGCTCATATTGTTCCTGAGTCGCTTTTTCCATGATCAGCACACCGCGGATGGGTTCCTTTCTTGCCTTCCAAAGATAATCCTTCCAGCCTTTCGCATCGAATTTATCACTTATACTCGCGAGACACATACTCAGCGAATCAACTTTCTGTGCAAACAACGACTCAGTGATATTGGAAGTAAGGGGGTCAAAACGTATTTCGTAAAAAGGAAGAGACGTAGCCAGAATGCTGCCATCACTGGCAAAAATATTTCCGCGAAGGGGCTCGATTGGCATCAGTTTTACAAACTGCTGATCACCGAGATCCCGCCATTTTTTCCCTTCGCTGATGGATATGACGAATGCTCTTGAAAATACGGCCAATGCAGCCAGTACCAACAGCAGAGTGACAACATATACACGAATTAGAACCTCATTTTTTATCGTAGTCATAAAAATCAGAAAATAAAGAAATACCGGTCAGAACTTGCAATATGACAATATTGTAAACCTGCTTACTCCGTAATTATGCGATAAGGTTTTTTGTCCGTAACACCCAACCCGTAAGCACTAACTTCCTTACTCAGTTCAGAGTGTTTGGTTTGGTACATTACTTTGGATTTGATGGTCATGTATTCTCCGCGCAGTTCCCGAATTTCTTTTTGCATATGCTGAATCTCCTTCACCTTCTTTTCAGCATAATGAATATTGGCGATGTACAACAGGATGAGGACAAAAATAAAAAATACAAAAGATAGGTTTTTGTAAAACCATGTTGTAGCAAAGTTGCCAAAATTGAGCAGTTGCTTGTAATCAATCGTTTTTTTTGCCATCCGAAGCCGAAAAATTTGTATTCACAAAGGTAAAACAGGGCGGGAATATTAATAGAATAAAATGTTGATATTATATCTTAATTTCAAAATTTTCAAAAAAATAGTCCTTTAGGAAAGCCTCTGCCTCGTCAACTGACTCGTCAAATGTTGCCGATGCTCTGTCCTCGTAAAGAATACCATCTTCGTCCATTATCCTGATTAGTGAATGGGTTTTGTCATCTTCCCCAAGCTCAACGGAACCGTAGTTTTGAAGCCAGAAATGAATTGCAGGATATTTTTGTGAAAACATGGTATGTTCGTTTTTGATACACAACCCTCAATTTCGTAAACACGTATGAACAAGTTGCTGTAAAAGAATGACAAATTCTGTATGTTAACCTCACCTTTTTCCTCATTCGGTCATTGTCCGGTCTTTTTTTGTTGTCTTTTCAGCGTTGCTGACCGCATCCAGCATTTTTTCGTGCAACAACAATAAATTGTGAGTCAAACTATCGGCAGGAAGACCGGGAACAGAGAACACAAAACTCTTGCTTGTGTTGCCCATTTTCAATCTGATAAATGAATACGCACTCGAGGTCTGATTTGTTTTGAAATGCTCACATTGACGTACAGATTTGAATAAAGACCGGGCTTGGGTAGAATGGATTTTGCCATATTCTTCATACTCGTTCAGCATCGGTTTTTTTTCAAATACCTGACCATTTTCAAGAAAGAGATAACCCGATTCTTTTCCGGAAAAACCACCGCCATAACCAAAAAACAACTGGTTTGGCGGTAGATTGTCAAAAATGTAACGTTTGCTGCACGAGGCCATCAATGCCGGTAAAATCACTGAAAAAGTCGTTAGCTTCAAAATCCTCCCTACGGCCAAATCTGATTTTATTACCCTCATAATCTATGCTTTATGCAAAAAATGCTCTTCATCTATCCAAAAATAAAATCTATTTAAAGGCAAAAGATACGAAAAAATATAGGCAGAATTAAAACTTTGTGCAAAATTTACGGTCTGTTTAGTAGACGATAATCTGACCGCTCTAATTCATGCTCTTGTTTAAGAAAGTTAAGGATCTCCAAAAATACATCACAGCAGCGAAAAGCAAGGGTAGCTCGGTCGGCTTTGTCCCTACCATGGGGGCCTTGCATGCAGGACATCTATCGTTGGTAGAAAAAGCCGCAAAGGAGTGCAACATTGTTGTCTGCAGCATTTTTGTCAATCCCGCACAGTTCAATGATCCGAAAGATCTGGAAAAATATCCCCGTACTGAGGCCGCAGACATTGAAATGCTCGGTTTCTCACCATGTGACATTCTTTTCATGCCTGATGTAAAAGAGGTTTACCCGCGAGATTTGAATCTGGAACTCGATATTGATTTTGGTAGTTTAATAGAGGTGATGGAGGGCAGATTCAGAAAGGGACATTTTGATGGCATGGCCATGGTAGTGAAAAGGCTGCTGGATATTGTAAACCCCGACCACCTTTACATGGGACAGAAAGATTTTCAGCAGTTTTCCATTGTGCAGCATCTGCTTAGTCAAACGGGAATTAAAATTCAACTAATCATGGGTGAAACCATCAGGGAGCCGGATGGCCTTGCCATGAGCAGCAGAAATACCCGACTTACTCCGACCCTGCGAAAAATGGCGCACTTCATATATGAGGCCCTGCTGCAAGCAAAAGATAAGATGCAGGATTCCAGTCCCCCAGAAATTGAAAAATGGGGAATGAATGAATTATCTTTGCCAAATTTTAAACCCGAGTACTTTGAAATTGTTGATGGTAGAACGCTTCAGCAAATAACAGATTTTAAAAGACACGATTTTGTAGTGGCCTGTGTGGCAACATGGCTTGGAGAGGTCAGACTGATTGACAACATCATCATGAAAGCCCCGGCAGGCATTTAATGTGCAGTAGTGAATCTACTTCAGCAGCCCCGACCATAAACATCACCTTATGTTTGTTCATATACTAAAATCAAAAATCCACAGGGTTAAAGTAACCGAAGCCAATCTCAACTATGTTGGCAGCGTCACCATTGATGAGGATCTGATGGATGCTGCACAACTGGTGGAAAATGAGAAAGTGCAGATTGTGGACAACAACAACGGAGCCAGACTGGAAACCTACGTCATCAGAGGTGAAAGAGGTTCGGGCATTATTGCACTGAATGGCGCTGCAGCAAGACTTGTCGAAGTCGGCGATATACTCATTATCATGTCCTACGCTATGATGACCCAAGAAGAGGCCAGGCATTACAAGCCGATTGCCATCTTCCCGGATGAGCAAAACAGACTCTTCTGATTTTTGCCCCCTCTAACAATGTCTGCTTTTTTTTAGCAGATGTCCATATTTGTCGTACCTTTATTAATGATCACCAGCAGCAGTATATCAGATGAATGCTCTAAAAAAAGGTATTAGCTCCCCTCGTATTTTTGGTTTTTCTTCAGTGGCCATGGTAATATTCATTGCTATTGGAAAAAAAGTGAAACCAGGTGCTTTATTGGTACTGATGCTGACATACCCATTTTTTGCCTCTGCCACACACAACAGGGCCGGAGAAATATTGATCAAGCAGATTGGTCCTCTGTCTATAGAGGCAACCATTATTACCTATACCCAGACCTCCAGTTTTTCAGCCGACCGTGACTCCCTAACCATTGACTGGGGTGACGGAACCAAAACCACTCTTGTGCGGATGAACGGACCAAAGGACAAAGATGGATTTCACAAAGGGGAGGAACTGCAGAACGATATCAAAAAAAACATCTACAAAGGGGAACACACCTACAGCGGCTTTGCCCCATTCTATGTGGTCACCATGACCGACCCCAACAGGAATGCTGGAATCCTTAACATCAATGCACCCTTTTCTGATAGTGTACAATTCAGCCTTTCCACCACCTTCACCTTCCTGAGCCAGCAGTTCCAGGGTGTAAACAGCACACCAATTCTGCTGCAACCACCCATAGATTTCGGATGTGTGGGAGAAATATTCATACACAATCCCAACGCCTACGATGTCGATGGGGACAGTTTATACTATCAGCTTACCGAGCCGCGAGCCGCACCGGGAGTAAGGGTTCCCAATTATGTCTATCCCAACCGGATTGGCGGCGGCATGGGGAACAATATCTTGACACTGAATGAGAAAACAGGTGAACTGGTATGGAATGCCCCGCAAAAAGCCGGGGAATACAACATCACCATCATGGTTGTAGAATTCCGGCAGGGTGTGCCCATTGACACATTGATAAGGGATATGCAGATTGAAATTCGCGACAACTGCAAAAATGATCCTCCACAGATAGCGGGTGGACAGGACATATGTGTAATCGCAGGTACACTTGTAGAAATTAAAGTGACCGCTTCAGATCCAGATGACAGTCCAAAGCAACAAAAGGTGGCACTCACGGCACTGGGCGGACCTCTACAGACCCGTTATAGCCCTGCAACTTTCACAGCACCAAGCGGATATCAAAATGATCCGGTCAGCGGCACCTTCAGATGGCAGACTACCTGTGAGCACATTTCCAATCAATATTACAATGTCGTATTCAAAGCCGTGGACAATTTTCTCAGTGACACCACCGGCCTCGCTACCCTAAAAACCATAAGGATAAAAATCGTTGCACCTGCGCCCAAAAATTTGAAGATCAGCACCGGCCAAAGTAAGATTGATTTGAACTGGGAAAAACCCTATGAATGCGATGCCGTAGCAGAAAATTACTTTTATGGTTTCTCTATATGGAGAAAAGAAAACAGCAGCAACATCCAACCGGATACCTGCAATCCCGGACTAAAAGGAAAGGGTTACACCCGACTCGCGTTCAAGTGGAAACAAAATATCAACAACCGTTACGAATTTACAGATGCAACAGCAGAAAGAGGTATCAGCTATTGCTACAGAGTACAGGCAGAATTTGCCAGACTGACCAGTTCATCAGTGCCGTACAATCTGGTAGAGGGACTGGCTTCCGGTGAAGTCTGTATCCAGCTCAACCGCGATATTCCACTGCCATTACAGGTTGACGTTATAAAAACAGGCACGACAGACGGTACAATAAAAATAGTTTGGAACAAACCCAGTGCAGCAGATCTTGACACAATGCTGAACCGAGGCCCCTACCGATATGAACTGGTACATTCAGCAAATGAGAGTGGTCCGTTTACTCCTGTTTTCACTGTGGTGGCATCGAATTTTAACAGTACTACCGACACTACTTTCGAGCACAAAATGCTCAGGACGGGAGAAAAACACTTTTACAAGCTCGTTTTTTATGTCAATGATCAGACCATCCCGCTGGGAACGTCACCTGTGGCAAGTGCTATCCTCTTAAATATAATTTCAACTGATCAAACCAACATTTTAAGCTGGTCAGAGAAAACACCCTGGGCAAATATCAAATACGTGGTGCTCAGAAAAAACAACGGCACCGGCAGCTACGATTCTATCGCGACAACCATCAACAGAAACTACCGGGATGAGGGATTGATCAACGGGCAGAACTATTGCTACCTTATCAAGAGTTTTGGAGCTTACTCCATCGGCGGTATACGTTCACCGCTAGTGAACCGCTCACAGGAAGTGTGCGCCGTCCCGGTCGACAACATTCCTCCTTGTCCTCCACAATTGACCGTCACAAATATTTGCAACGATGCGATGGTAGCAGCGACAGATACATCAGTCAATTATCTGAACTGGCGAGACATCAGTAAAACCTGCCTTACAGGCAAGGATGCAGCCGGATACCGCATTTATTTCAGCAATTTGAGTGGCGGCCAATTTGATTTACTCGCAGAAATCAACCTGCAAAATGATACATCATACGTGCACGGACCATTAAAAAGCCTTGCGGGCTGTTATTACCTTACAGCTTTTGACAGCCTAAAAAACGCCAGTGCCCCTGGGAACATAGTATGTGTTGACAACTGCCCTGTTTTTGAACTTCCCAACACCTTTACGCCAAATGGCGATAACCGAAACGATCTTTTCAGACCTTTTCCTACGTTGAGGTTTATTGCAGAAGTAGACTTCAAGGTATTTAACAGGTGGGGAGGGTTGGTATTTGCTACGACTGATCCCCATCTTAACTGGGACGGCAAAAATCTAAATGGAGAAGATCTGGCCGAAGGCGTTTACTACTACCAGTGCATTGTTTACGAGCAAAGGGTAGAAGGAAAGGTTAAGCGAAAGGAAGCACTTAGCGGATTCATTCAGCTGTTTCGTTGATTAATTACAGCTGCAACACAATATCTTTCTGCTACTCTCCCCTTAAAAACCTTGTCAGCTATTTTGGTAGACAAGTAAAAAAATGCGACACAATCAGACTTTACTGCTGCGCCGCTCATTGGACTTTTCCAAAATTTACTTTCGTTTTGTTTTCGTTTTTTTGATGGATTAGTGAGCGATTTGACATGTCCTGCAGCGAAAATATATCCTTTATCATATATTTAGCCACTATTTCTAAAAGGTTTTTTTAAAACAATATTTGGAATTAAATACAAATATTTTTGTAAAGTTAGCCAAAATGCCGAAAGAAACAAATAAATAAGATTTTTTTCACTTTAATTGGTTTGGTCTTGCTTGGCAAACTAAGTAATGATTACTTACCTTTTCGGGTAACAATATACATGAGCAAAATTTAGTTGGAACAGAACTTGAAATTAGTTTGCTGCACCATAAATACAGTGCCTTACAAGTAAATTACATTTTCTAAACAACTCCAAACCCTGAAAATGAAATCGTTCAACACTCCACAAATTATCAACAGACTCGCATCGGTCTGGCATATTATTCTGGTACCGTTGCTGATGTGCATCACCTTGTTGCTTCTCTCCTTGCAAAGCCACGGATAATGTTTGAGGGATATGGTCCGGTCTGATGGTCGAAGCGCGGTGGTAATCATTTGGTATTTATGCAGCACTTACTGTATCTGCCCGATACATCATTTCACTTTATCTCCAAATCATTTTCCACCACGCATGACCACGAGATCTGTGCAGTTTTGGCAAGCATGACAGCAGCAGAACAGTACTTTTCCATTGAAAGCCTGATAGCCTCTTCCGCTTTGCTCTGTTTGATATGACCTTTCAGAATAAATTCCAGATGAATTTTTTCAAATGGTGCTGGAACCGCCTCTGCATCGCGCTCACCGGAGACACTGATTCGGATATCATCAATCTGCTGCTTTGATTTTTTGAGAATCATAACCACATCTATGGCAGAACATCCTCCTATACCCATCAAGAGAAGTTCCATAGGACTCGCACCTATGTTGGTTCCGCCAATTGAAGATCCTGCATCTATTTGAACAGCCATTTTATTTGCCCCAAGGGCCTCAAAATGAAAGTCTCCGCTCTTCCTTTGGAGTTCCACCACGAGTGTTTTTTTTGACATATTTTATTTTTTTAATCCGGTGCAGCGCCAGTGGTTAGGCGGCCCGGTGTTCAGACAAAAATTTTCTTTGTTCTTTTCTATTGCTATCTTTGCCCAAAATCAAAGCATGATACAAAGAATTCAGACCATTTATCTTTTGCTGGCTGCTATTGCCTCAGCTGCAGTCTTCAGATTGCCTTTTGCTTCAATAAACCAGATTGACGTCCCCTCAGTTTTGTTCGGTGACGGGAGCTATACAGTTTACGACAATTTTGGACTTGAACTAATCTTTGCAGCAATGGGTCTCATTGCCGCAACCGGAATTTTTTGCTTTAAAAACCGCAAATTACAAATCAAATTGGCATCATGGGGATCTGCCATTTCCGTAGTCTCATTTGCTTTAATGGCCATTATCTTTACACAAGACAGCTGGTCTATAACAAATTTTAACCGTGTCAAAGATGAGCTTGGACTTGGATTACCTGTGTTTACATTTCTGTTTTTTCTAATGGCCAGATATAATACCATCAAGGACGAGCGAAAAGTTCAGTCAATGGACAGGCTTCGTTGATATAAGCGAAAAAATAATATTCCTAAAAATTGACAGCGGTTCAAATTTAACCAGCCGAATCTACTTATTCATTCTTCCAAAGCGAAGGTTCAAACCCATTCTTACATTCAGTATTGACGTTCTTACCGGCCTGAAAAACCCTGGAAGATTATCCGTCATAACGAATGCCTGAACAGTTCTGCTGCCAAGTGTCAAATTTGCACCTAGCAAGCTTGTTGCATCTCTGAGACTGTAGCTCAGTCCCAAATTCAGGAAACCCAATGCCTGATATTGTCCGTTTATCATAATTGTGTTCATGCTCGTCTTTTGATAGGATGTACCTGAATATAGGCATGTTGCGGTCAATTTATCACCAAACCGGTAGGTACCGCTGACCAGAAAGGTTTGCGGCAATGTGGTGGTGAAACCGACACCATCTGTAGATCTAAATTTCAATTGGTCAACCAATGTATCAAGATTAACGCCGAATGTCAGATCTCCCCTATCTGTAAAAGCTTTCGTTGCATCAAAGCCCTCATACCTGACGGTGCCTTTGCTTGTATTCTTTCTTCCAACCCATTGTATGCTGCCCAGATCAATCATACTTGCACTAACACTAAACTTGTCGTTGAATTCAAATCTGGCACCCAAATCAACCCCCCACCCTTTGCTGTCCGGCTTTAGACCTGAGAGTGCAAATCCGCCGTTAAGCAGACCATCAACGTCTACCGACGGGGCTGCATAAATACTATAATCGGAGTTGAGTGTCAGCTGGTAAGCATCTTTTTCCGTTAGGACCGACAACTTTTGGTCTGCACCCGTGGAAATGGCTCCAACACCGTTCCACATTTTACCTCGAACGCCCAGCTGCAGTTTTCCAATTTTTTGTGCAAATCCCAGACTAAGTTCATTGTAAAAAAGGCTTTGAATGTTGGGATTTGCGTTCACCGTTTGTCCGATATATGGGGCATTGCCATGAAGCAGCATTCCCAATCCATCTGAAGACAAACTTCCGAAATTCAACTGTCTGACAGACTCCGAAAAAGTGAGGTAGGATTTTTTACCAATGCGCAAACCCGCATTCAGCAGGTTACAGTTTAGTCGCGTGTAAAGAACAGAGGGATCTGCAGAGTGTCCCGCATAAATCTTTGAATTCACAACTTTCAAGCCCCTGAAAGAATTGTATGCACCGGCTTCAACATCGCCTCCGATTACAAAACGGTGCGTTGGAATAAATGAAGGATTCAGCGAAGATTGTTGCTGCAGAAAAGGCATGCCTGCAGCTGCAAGATTTAATTGTGCGAGTGCTGCTTTAGCGGAGAACAGCGATAAAAATATCAGTATTTTTTTCATTATAACCTTAATTAACGGTCTGCTTAGTGACCTGGCGTCTTCAGATACAATTAAATTTTAGGAATAATTTTCAAACCACACCTAAGGTTAACCTGCTGAGTCGATAAAATGCGCACCTCTCGTTTCCCCTGATCATATGTGGAAAAACTCCCCGCAAGAATCAGCTGTTTTGCCTCCTTGATTCGCGAAAATTTATCCGCAGACACCGGAATGAAAGTCTCGTTGTGAGTGGACTCAATGACGTCACCCGTAATGTTAACCTTTGCTGATTCTACCAGCTTGAAAGGCAAATCGGTAAGCTTGTCCAGTACCTGCCCGTTACCATCCAAAAAAATGCCTTCCAACATTATTCCGACAGGGAGTTCATTGTCCGATACAAATTTAAACTCTGCGGATTCAACATTTTCCAAATCTTTTAGATTGATGTTACGTATTGTGTCGCTGCCCTGAAAATTGGATGCTGAACCCAGCAATGGAATATTTACTTCCAACCCAATCCGAAGCGTCGTCGAATCTGTCATGAAACCATTGGCCTTCAGGCCCAGAGGGTTTGCAACAGCATCAATACTGTACAAAATGGTATTCGGACCCGCATTCAGCAATTCTTTTATGTTGGAATTGGCATTGGTAAAATCAAAACGCATTTTTTTTGTAACCCCTACTTCGTTCAATGTCGGGTAGGGAAAATCAAATCCGTCATTGATCAGATTGCTGGCGACCAACGCGATGGTATCTCCCCTTTTGGAGATTGCCTTCACCAGATTTACTTTTGTCCGCATCGGATAGCCGTAGGAGTTTTCAACCAGTACCGATATTTTGGGATCTGAGAACTTCAAATCTCCTTTGACAATCTGGTTGTAGATGGAAACATCCACCTGACCATTGTCAATCTGAATATCACGCTTTGACATAAATCCCTCGACATAATCAAAGGCAGGATTAGCAACTGCTCCAAGAACACTGATTTTTACAGGAACACCCTTTGTAGTGTATGCCCTGTAACGAAGTTGTATAGAATCCGAATTGGCAGGGAAAGGTGTCAGTCTGTAACCAAAAAGGTCAACTCCTACGGTGAGCGGTAAAAAACTGGAAGTCGGAATCGCACCAGTATATGATAATTCGAATGGTTTTCCGGCTTTGACTAGGGTCGGAATCCAAATCTTGAGGTTAATCGGGTCAGTAATGTTTGGTGTCAGAAGCTGGACTCCCATTCCAAGTGTTGTTCCCTTTTTATAGTCAATTTTCTGTATGACCATTTCCTGAGAATACAATGCCCTGGAATAGGTTACGGAATCCTGAAAATTGAGGGGAATAATGGAATTACCAAAAATCTTGAGGATATCGCTGGCTTTTCTTTCCGTAAAATTGCTCTTGTAGAAAAGGTTCATATTGCCATCAGGAGCAATTATTAGGGTAGAGGCATTTCTTGAACCCACAATGTCGGGCATCGTGAACTTACTATGAAATAACGGCAATGCCAACTCAGGGCCGTACGCATCTTTAAGGTCGTTGAGGTCCTCCTGAATTTTGCATCCCTGGAGTGCGAGCAGTGCTACAAGCAGTAAAAGCAATATATTTCTTTTCATATGGAAAATTGTGTGTAGAGTTGTATCAGATAGTGTAATTTCTACCCTTCCTACAGAAACAAATGTATGCAAAAAAATACAACGATGAACCGGTCAAACAAAAAAAATGACGAAAACAGCAGGAGCCGTTTTCGTCATTTTAAATTTTTTCTGAATCAAAGCATCGGTTTGGGTTTGACTATGGTAAATACCCGAGAAACATTAAAACCAAATCTGATGCCTCCATCTCGCCATTTCTGGTTTGCCTCGGTAAGAAAACTTCTGTGGTCGGTGCCATTGGAGTTGGTCAGCATCAACTGAAAGACGTGACCACCCGTTTCAATATCTACACCAAGCGACAATGTAGGAACAATGTCCAATGCAAGCTGATTTGGAAAGGCATAAGTATATTCCGCATTGATCGCAATTCTGTTGCTTATTTTTTGTCTTGCAGCAATTCCAATCAGGAATATATCATTTTTCTCTGCCTTGGTTGCTGTCAGATTTCTATGCACCCACGTCGGCATAATCTGAACACTGGTCCAGCTGCTGAACTTCCGTGCTATCAAAAATTGCTGGGTATAGTAGGTTCGCAGCCATGGATCACCGCTAAAAACCGGGTTATTCCACTCTACAGTCTTGTAATCAATATTACCCATATAACTAATGCTTAGGGGAATGTTTCGCTTTCCGGTTTGCTGTCTGAGAATCCTGTACTTTACAAAGCCATCGTACACTTTCTCATAACTATTGCGGCCAACACCAACCATCAAACGATCAGTAATTCCATAATCAAATCCAAAACGCACATAGGCCTGGTCAATTCCAAAGAGTTCATACACTCCACCATTTACAGTACCGAATCGGTGGTTGATTTTGAAATCCATTACTCCTTTGGCTGTATTCTCAATGGAATGGCCATTGATGACCCGGTTGGTTTTAAAAGCTGCGGTCGCAAAATCTGACGTTTTCTCTTCACCCAGCAAGGACAACATATCATCCTGACCAAACAACGGAAAACACAACAAAACAGAAAGAATCGTTAAAATTGGTTTCATGCGTATTTGTTTTTATTTTTTTAATTCCTGAAAGTCAGCAACTACACTGATTTTGGCAGATTTCGAAATTTTATCTGATACGGCTCCGGGAATTTTGATGTTGTAATCGGCCAAAGCAACTGAGAAGTTGGCGTTTGCCTTAATTTTACCACCTCCAATCGTAAAATCGGCAGTTGTTGAGACTGGCTTTGAAACACCATGAATCTCTAATACTCCACTGACTTTTGCCTTATAGGATCCATCTTTATTGAACTTAATGTCCCTGATGTTATCTATTTTGCCTTTGAATGACCCCTTAGGATACTTATCGGATTCCATATAGTTCTCATTAAAATGCTCCTGCATCAGTGCCTTTTCAAACTGAAACGTTTTGATGAGCACCGCGAATTCAATATTACCTGTCGCAGCATCGACTACGCAAGAAGCAGTACGGGTACTGGCCTCAATGGCTTCGATAGACGAAGTAGCGCTGAAAGAAATATTTCCTGTTTTGGTAAAATATTTTTGAGCCTGAAGCGAGAAAAAGGCGCCACTCATCAGCAGCGTAAAAAGCAACTTTTTCATATAAATCTGTTGTAAGTTAAAATGATTGATACTTGATGATGAGAGTCGGCTAATTTGAATATAAATTTAGCTGCCACCCATTATCACCTGACTACTGCACACCTTGAAATCTGAACATCAGTCATAAAACCACTGCAGGTGCCTTTAAATTTGACTTGATCTCCTTCTTTGAATTCTTCACTATTCTGACTGATTTCAGGGTCAAGTTGACACATCACGGCACCAAGTGGATCACCTGTGTCCAACATTATCGCAACTTGCCCATTGCTCTTATCGACTGATGAGACAACTCCACGAACCAAAATCACCTTATCAATATATTTGATACTTGCGGCAGATTCATTCAGGGCAAATTCTTCATATAAAGCTTTAGCGTCTATGCTCAAGTCCTCTTTTGCAGTCGCCATACTTGGGTTTTTCCTATTCCACTCGTAGGCCACATAAACGGCTCCTGCAATTCCTAAAATTGCCAGAACAATCAATACCTTCTTTGCTTTCATCATCAGTAAACTTTATGAATTAACATTTTATTGATACCATTAATTGTTCGGATAACCTGCCTTAATCCACGCATTTAGTGTGGCAATCGAACAATTATCCAGCTTTGCTGCATTTTTCGGCATTGCATCATAACCTGATTTATGGAGAATAGAACCCATCAACTTGCCGTTCTTGACATGAACAACGGTTTGGGCATAAGTATCCAAAATTACTTTACCCTGATGTTGATCAGTTGAATGGCAACCATTGCAGTTTTCGTCCATAATCCTCACTATATCAGTGCTATACTTCACGGCTGATGTGTCACAAATTCCTGTAATGTCCTCTTCATTCTTGTACAGACATGATGAAAAAACGAGCAATAGCACAGTAAATACTACTAAGATTTTCATTTTAAATTGTTTTTTGAAAATTTAAAAAGTAATTCGATTTTTCACAAAAGAAAAACCACACAGGTGTTATTTTGTCATTACGAATAAATTAGCTCCTTAGTTGCTCTCTGCACTTTGAATTGTGAAAATGAGTACCACATTACATCAGGAATTGGCCTCATTACCATAAAGCGTGCATATGGGACATTTCTCAAATTGGTGGCCGCGGGCCTTACAATATTCCCTACCGTAAAATATAATCTGAAGATGCAGTTTATTCCACAATGTTTTTGGGAAAACCTTTTTCAGGTCGGCTTCTGTCTGCTCCACGTTGCGGGCTTCACTTAAACCCCAGCGACGAGCAAGGCGGTGAATATGCGTATCGACAGGAAATGCAGGCTCACCAAACCATTGTGACATCACCACCGATGCCGTCTTGTGACCTACCCCGGGTAGCGACTCAAGGGCATCGAAGGAGCGGGGAACCTCGCCATTGTATCTTTCAATCAAAATGACCGATAAATCTTTTATAGCCTGCGACTTGCGTGGAGAAAGTCCGCAGGGCCTGATGATGTCTCTGATTTGCGCCACATCCAATTTGGCCATATCGTGTGGGTTATTGGCAAGCGCGAAGAGTGCAGGAGTAACCTTATTCACCCTTTCATCCGTGCACTGCGCAGAAAGCAACACTGCAACCAGCAGCGTAAAGGCATTTTGAAAATCTAGGGGAATGGGTGTCTCCGGGTAAAGCTCCTCCAATATGGCAACGATATTTTCAGGTTTGGTCATTTTTTTCCTGCTCATATCTCTCTCAGCAATTTGGTTTTGTTGACCGGAACCACTCCTATTTCCTCACACACTTGTCCTCCAGCAACATTTGCTACCCTAGCAATTTCTGAAATATCCTCTCCAGCAGCAATCCCAAGAGCGGCCACCGAAATGACAGAGTCCCCTGCTCCGCAGACATCGGCGATGTCTCTTGGCTGAGTGGGTCGCAAACTTGCTTCTATGCCATCGGATGTAAAAATACCTTTGTCAGAAAGGGTAATCATGGTCATTGAATGTGGCATGCGGTTGTTCAACTCTTTTGTCAGTTGCAACAAGTCGTCAATCTGGGGTACTGCACGCATGGACAGGGCTTCAGAAATCTCTTTAAGATTGGGTTTGAAAAGGGAAACATTACTGTACGCAAAGAAATTTTTCCGCTTCGGGTCTACTGCTATTGGAATATTTTGGGAGTTTGCTGAGCGGATGATCTTTTGAATCAAATCAGCAGTCAGTAATCCTTTGTTGTAATCCTGGATGATGATTACTTTTATTTTACGAGAAAGCAATATTTCTTCAAGGTGACCCAGTACAAGTGCTGACTCCTCTTCTGAAATATCATGTGTATCTTCCATGTCTATTCTCAGCAACTGCTGGTTTCCCGACATTATCCGAGTTTTTATAGTGGTCTGCCTACCTGGAATTTCTATGATGTAACTGCTGTCAATTTTTTCTCTCTGAAGCAAATGCCTGAAAAGTCCTGCATTTTCATCACTTCCGACGATGCTGAGCAAAACCGGAACAGCATCCAGCGCCTTGATGTTTAATGCGACGTTTGCTGCACCACCCAGACGCTCTACCCTAGACCGAAATTCTACTACCGGAACTGGTGCTTCGGGAGAAATTCTCGTCACCCTTCCGTTCAGGTAAGTGTCAATCATGACATCACCGATAATAAGCACTTCAAAATTTCCTGTCCTATCTAAAAAGCTCATCTAAATTCTTTCTTTTTTTTTCGCCATCACCACGGCTTGTAAACTCATCGATATTACAAAAAAGTAAGTCCGAGATTATCCTCAAGACCGCAAAGCAAAATAGTTGATATTACAATATAAATAAGAAAACCGCAAAAAGCTTCCCTTTTGCGGTTGTTCGTATAATTTCCCTAAACTAATCTGCAATGATTACCCTTTTACTCTCTGTCCCAGAAGTGCTTCGAAGCTGTACATAATAGATACCCTTGCTTAAACCTTGCGTATCAATTGAAAGCTGCACTTCACCTTCTCCAATCTGTTGCTGTCCAAGGGTTCTGATTTCCTGGCCTACGGCATTATACAAAATGATGTCCGCAGTAAAGCCTGAATGTACATCCATATTCAGCCAAAGCGGACTACCCGAAACAACCGGATTGGGAGACACACTCCACTGGTTCATTGCAGCAATATCGCTGGTTCCGATGGTGAAAGCCGATGTTGAAAACCTGGCTTTTACAGCATCGTTAAGATTGAGACAAGTCCCCCCTTCTGCATCGAAAGGTATTACACGCCAGTAATAGGTCTTGCTCGGTTCAAGTTTAAAAACCGTCAAACTGCTACTGCCAACTACATAACGCAATAGAGAAGAAGAATTAAAAGAACTGGTTCTGTCAACTTCCACGAGGTATGCATCAGCTCCGGGAACATCATCCCACTTTAGGGATACATTGTCGTAAAACTGAACTATAATCGGTCCATTGGGAGATAAATTTGCCGCCTGCTGACTGATAACATCAATTTTGGGAACGTAATTAGATCGGATGTATGCTCTTCTTGCACTATAGTAGTCGGCCTGTATCAATGCTTTTTGTTCAGTGGTAAATTTGTATTTTGAACAACCAATGAAATAGGCCATAAAGTTGTCCTCCATAGTATCCTTAATGCTGTCTTTGTCACAAGGGCCAATTAGCCTCCTGTTGAATGGAGAACAGCCCGACCATCCAAAACCGAAATTGTAGTCTGCCGGTGTGTCACATACAAAATCACCTGAAGTAGCACAATTACTGCCGTTAAAACACTCAATTTTGGTAAAACCATCTGGAGCGAGATTATTTACTACAGAGAGCTTAAACCATGTAGGCACCTGCCCCCAATTCTCTGCTTTACTGAATTTTTTTGCATACCATTGAAGGAACGATTCCTGGTCCCACCCAGAAAAAGGATGTTTGAGACTGAAACAGTGTCCCAATTCGTGACTCAATGTTCCGGATACGTTGTTTACCTGGTCATTCCTGATGACCAACCAATCATTCTGCGTTGAATAATAGCCCAATGTGGTTCCACCGAGACCGCTCTGTGATGGGGTTTCAGCGGCGAAGTAGATATTGATTGCGTTTTTTACTTTTGCAGCATTCAGTGCAGCCGCCCCAAACGTATTACTCTGATTGGTATACGCATTGTTGTCGTTGATATAGCTCATCTTGCCGTCAGCGATGTAAAAAACCATATTCTGGTCTGCATAGTCTTTATTTAACTGGCATAAATTTTCAAATACTCTAGCCTCAGACAACCTATTTGTGCCATCCTTTCTCGCTATCAGGTGGAACTTGATTGGCACGTATTTCACGATACTCCTGTCAATATTGTAATGACCGGCTTCCATGAATCTTCTGTTTTCAATCAACCTTTCTGACAGCGTTTTCCAATCGTTCGTACCACAGAGTTCAGACATATTCTGGGCATTTGCAGCAAAAGAAAGTGCGCAGCAGGCCATTAACATGAGGAATAATTGCTTCATAAAAAATAGAGATTATTTAACTTGATGTTTTTAAATCGTACAGATAGCAAAGATAGGCGAAAATAAATTTTCTAATCATTTATTTAACACTCATTTCTTCCCATAATTTCTTACACTAAGTCAAAAAAATGTAATTTTGCAGCAAAATTTGAAAGCCGGTTAAGCAAGCTAGGACAAATCACGTTATAACTCCCATCGAGTTACTTTCAAAGGTATGTTAGTCTGCGAAATCATGTTTTAAGTTTCAATTGATACTTCAATTCACCCTAACGAAGCAAACCATACTATTTCATCTAAATATTTCTATACATTATGAGTAAAGTTACCGTTATAGGTTCAGGAAATGTTGGAGCGACAGTTGCCAACGTACTCGCACATAAAGATCTGGTTAATCAGGTAGTACTACTTGACATACAGGCCGATATGGCAAAGGGAAAAGCATTGGATATGTGGCAACAGGCACCCATTGACCACTATAGTACACACCTTATGGGTACATCTGATTACGCGGATACTGCAGGATCTGATATTGTAGTCATTACAGCCGGTGTCCCAAGAAAACCTGGAATGACGAGAGATGATTTGATTTCCATCAACGCAGGAATTGTTTCTTCCTGTACTGAGAACATCCTAAAATATTCAGAGAATCCAATTATCATTGTGGTTTCCAATCCTTTGGATGTAATGACTTATGTTGCACACAAGAAATCCGGACTTTCTTCAAAACGTGTTTTTGGTATGGCCGGTATTTTGGACACTGCTAGGTACAGAGCTTTCCTGGCTGAAGAATTGAAAGTTTCGCCAAAAGACATACAAGCGGTTTTGATGGGT
>CANHEE010000021.1 GCA_947459655.1 Lewinellaceae bacterium | reverse complement strand
TGCTAGTGCGTACCACCGCTCTGATACAGGCATTCATTCCAGGTGAATCACCCCCGGATGTAAACACACCGATATTTTTCATAATGCCATTTTTTAATTTAATTCAAAGATAAAACATACAAACGACAAGAAGTGCGATTTTATGGTCAGCGGTATACAAAGGTGATAAAAGTGAAAAGATAGCCGATAATAACTTCGCACAGATGCTCATGCAGGAGCCCCGGAGGAGTGAAATTACCCAGTACGCTATTGAAGTCTGCGAGGTGCGAAAGATATATATTTCTCTATAATATGCAAAATTGCTTTGTCTGCCAAAATATATTTGGGACAATAGTAAATTCGAAAAAGATTTGCTTTTTTTCTGGGGTCATTGTATATTTATGCTTTCTTGCGACTGAAAAAGTGCGTAAAGGCAAACTTTTACACTAAATATTTTGTTTTTATAAGTGGTTTTCCGTCTGTTATTTATGAAAAGAATTGTACATATTTTTTGTTGTTTACTGACTGTAAGCGCTGTGAGTGCCCAAGCGAATTTTCAGATTCGTCAGGCATCTCCACAGAGTAAGGGTCTTGTGTACAACAAGGAAAATGCGGTTCTGATTGATGGAAAAACAAACGGAATGTCGGTGGGTTACCTCTGGGGTGACCTAAAAACCTATTATAAAACTACTTTTTGTAAGATTGATTTCGGCTATTCGCGCAATCCCAAAGAAAGCAGGGTGAGTCCACCGGGCATCACAATTCAGACCTCCAATTCCTATATGTATGCGAAGCGGAACAGTTTTTGGCAACTTCGCGGGTGTTGGGGTGAGAAGCGCTATCTGTCTGAGAAGGATGCTGCCCATGGAGTTGCTGTGGGAATGAGTTACAGTTTCGGTCCCGTACTGGGCATGCTGAAACCATATTATCTGCAACTGCGGTCCTCCGAAAATTCTACCACGAAAGTTGTTGACAACTATATCAAATACAGTCCCGAGACTGCCAATCTTTTTCTGAACAAGGAAAAAATTGCAGGTGCGGCTCCTTTTTTTACGGGACTTGGTGAGATGAGATTCGTTCCCGGCGCCCATGTAAATGTAGGAGTTCACCTTGACTGGGGTGCGTACGAGGAATTTGTTCGCTCCATAGAGGTCGGACTGGCGGCTGATTTGTATGCCCGCAATGTGCCCATCATGGTGGCAAACAATCAAAACCGACCTTATTTTTTCAACCTGTACCTTCAGGCGCAGATCGGCAAAAGAAAATAACACAAAATGGCTTTAACCCCCTCCAATATGATGCCCTTGGGAACGAAGGCACCAGATTTTACATTGACAGATACCATCAGTGGTTCTCCGCTTTCGCTTGCAAAAATGAAGTCTGATAAAGCGACAGTTATCATGTTCATCTGCAATCACTGTCCTTATGTCATTCACCTTAACGAGTGCATGGTTGCCCTTGCAAAACGGTACCAGAGTAAGGGAGTTTCATTTATAGCCATCTCCTCCAACGACGTTGGCACGGTTCCGGAAGACGGACCAGAATTGATGAAGCTTCATGCCGAAAAGTGTGGTTATACTTTTCCATATTTGTATGATGAAAAACAGGAGGTAGCATTAGCATACGATGCTGCCTGCACTCCTGATTTTTACGTTTTTGACGGCGAACTAAAACTTGCCTATCGCGGCAGACTGGATAACTCAAGGCCGGGAAATGCCATACAGCCTACCGGAAAAGATTTGTCTGATGCCCTGGATGCTATTCTTGCAGGTCAGCAGGTCTCCTCCGCGCAGTATCCAAGTATGGGGTGCAACATCAAGTGGAGGGAGTGAAGTGATTTAATACTCAGGCTGCGCCAAAAGTTTTGGCTACCGCATATGCAGTCGCAGCAGCTATGGCTCCGATAATCATGGTTTTTGTGGCACCCTCCCAAAGTGGCTGTCCGGTCATTTTACTTCTGTAGTAACCGAAAATGAAAAGACAAACAAGTGTGATGGCCGTCGAATACAGCAATCCCTGATGCGGTGTATCTGTCAAAAAGTAAGCTGTTAGGGGAATAATACCCCCGATGATATAGGAAATACCGATATTGAATGCGCTTTTGGTAGCACGCTTTTCATCCGGTTCTTCCAAACCAAGCTCATGCCGCATCATAAAGTCGACCCATTTCTTTTCGTCTTTGATGAGCTCCGCAGTAGCCTCATCGGCAATTGTCTCGCTCAGCCCCATCTCCAGAAAAATGTCTTTGACCTCCTTGATTTCCCAGTCGCGTTTGTGTTCAATTTCCCAGTATTCTCGTTTAAGTTCGGATTGGTAATGATGTAATTCGGTTTGTCCGGACAGATAACCGCCAAGACCCATTGCAATCGCACCCGCTGCAATTTCCGCAATGCCGGCAACAATGATGAGGTGATTGTCTGTGACCGCACCGCTCAAACCGGCAGCCAGGGCAAAAGGAACGGTAAGGCCGTCAGACATTCCAATAACGACGTCCTTGATGATGTCTGAGCTTTCGAGGTGTTCTTCGTGATGATGATGGTGTCCTGACATAGTGTATCTATAAAAGTTCTTTGATGAATTTCAGGTGTTTTTGCTTTTGGGCTTCGCGGAGCCTGATGGTGGTTTGGGTGTGGTACCGGTGTTGTTCCAGAAATTGTTGCTGCATGGTATTCCATTGCTGCTCGGTCTCGATAACACCCAGTGACTTCAGTTCCTCAAAAAGTGTTTGACCTATAGTGAAAAAATCGTTTCTTCCGAGATAATCCAAATCGGCGTCACACATGACTTTTTCCGGCAAGGATCGTGGTGTCTGAGGTATTTTAGTCGCCATAATCATTGAGCAGATGGCCTCGATATCGCCATCGTGGTAACCAAATTGCGGGAGGATTTCCTTTGCAATCAAACAACCGCTGCGTTCGTGCTCTGTTGGTGAAACTGTAAAGCCAATATCGTGTGGCAAAACGGCAGTCTGCAATAACATTGCATCTTTTTCTCCAATGTTCTCTGTTTTACATAAACGCCTACAGACCCTCAGCACATCGAGTGTATGATGGATTCCGTGATAAGTGTACAAAGGAAGCAGTTCCTTTTCCATCTTCTTCAGCACATATTTTTTTACGGCTCTGTAGTCCATCTTAATCAGTATGATGATTTCTTTTCAACAATTTACAGTTTCGCATTGTAAACCATTATTGCGTTCGTGGCTGAAAAGAAAACTGGCGGATTCAACGGAAGTGTCTTTGCGTCTGCCGGTCGCTTCAAAAGTAGTAAAATTCAACAAATTTGTTACTTTGACATAAAAAAAGCACCAATGACGTTTTGAAATCGCTGGTGCTTTGTACATATTTTTATTAAATCAGTTTTTCAGCGGATCTGAGGGATATTCGTAATCGCCGAGTGTTTCCGGCAGTTGAGCAAGTGCTTTGTGGGTCTGCTCTTTGTTTGGAGCCACTCCATGCCATTCGTGTGAACCCATCATAAAATCGACACCATATCCCATTTCGGTATTCATGAGTATGGCTATGGGCTTACCTTTTCCGGTTTTTCTCCTGGCACTTCTGAGCGTTTTTTGTACCGCCTCCATGTTGTTGCCTTCTTGCAGGCGGATGACCTGCCACCCGAATGCTTTGAATTTTGCAGGGAGATCGCCCAGTGACAAAACTTTGTCGTTTGAACCATCTATTTGCTGTCCGTTCCAGTCTACCGTTACAATGAGGTTGTCCAGTTTTTTATGGGCGGCAAACATCAGTGCTTCCCATATTTGGCCTTCCTGCAATTCGCCATCTCCGGTGAGTGCAAAAACTACGCTGGAATCATTGTTCATTTTTTTGGCGATGGCTACTCCGCAGGCCACGGAAACACCCTGTCCAAGGGAACCCGATGCTACCCTTACGCCCGGTAATCCCTCATGTGTGGTGGGATGCCCCTGTAATCGGGAGTTAATTTTTCGGAAGGTGTTCAGCTCATTCACTTTGAAATATCCGGCATGAGCCAGAACGCTGTAGAAAAGCGGAGAAATGTGTCCATTGGAGAGGAAAAAGACATCTTCGCCGCTGCCGTCCATATTGAAACGCTTTTTGCGTTTCATGGTATCGAAGTAAAGCGCGGTGAGAAAGTCTGCACATCCGAGTGAGCCTCCCGGGTGACCTGAATTGACATAGTAAACCATTCTTACGATGTCTCTTCTCACCTGTGAGGCGATATTTATCAAATCGCTGAGCTTAGCCATTAAAATGTAAATTTTGTACGATTAAGCCGCAAAGGTAAACGATTCGGGGGAGGAAATTTCAGTATTTGCTCATTTTTTCTTGCCTGCAACCCTGTTGAGGAGCCGTCCCGTAATCCGCAGAAAATCCACCTCAGTGATGATGCCAATAAGTTCCTTGTTTTTGACCACAGGAAGGCAACCTATTTTGTTGGTTCGCATGATGTTCAGTGCTTCGAGTATGGTGGCGCCGGGACTTACGGTGATTGGTTGCCGGATCATGATGTCATCTACCGTTTGTTTTTTATCAGCGAGTGCATTTTCCTTCTGTGTATAGTGTCGCAGAAGAATTCTTGAAGTAACGAGTCCGATAAGCTGTCCTTTGTTGTCCTCCACAGGCATGTACCTGATTTTGCGCCAGTTCATCATTTCTGCAACCAGATCGATGATATCGTCTTTGTGGACTGTAAACAGGTCGGTTTCCATAAATTCTTCCACATGAAGGTGGTTTGGACGATATTCCTCAATATCGCCTTCGCTTGGTTCTTCCCAGGTATGCACAGGTTTGGACAGGTTTTGGTTTTTAATCATTGTTGCCGTCATGATGGTGATGGCCTCATCGACGGATGTTTCTTTTTTCAGTTTGGTGAATGTTCTGAGCATCCAGCGGGCGCCATTCATTTGTTTTTTTGCCCTGCCTTCTATGATGCCGATGTATTTACTGATATCATCCCTATCAATTCCCTGCATTTCCAGCCCTTTTATCGCCAGTGGGACGAGTTCCTCTTTGATGAGATCAACTGCGGAGATTTTGGTGTCGTTGATCCAGTTGAATTTAGAGTCTATCCCAAATTTGCAGGCTTTGTCGAAATTATCTCGGATGTCTTCGTAGGAGAGCAATTTGGTCACGTCGCCGTACGCCTCTTTCATTCCGACCATCGCTCCAAGCCAGAAAGCTGCGTTGGCAATTTCATCCACGACGGTCGGACCGGCGGCCAGAATTCTGTTTTCGATTCTGAGGTGTGGTTTGCCGTTGTCGCTGATGCCGTAGCAAGGTCTGTTCCAGCGATACACAGATGAGTTGTGCAGCTGCAGGGCACGCAGTTTGGGGATTTTACCCTTTCGAATGGTTTCTATGGAATCTTCATCTACATCACCGCCAAGTAAAACGCGGAATCTTGAGATATCCTCGCGGTATATTTCGAGTATCGAGTTTTGCAGCCAGCCTTTTCCGAAATTTACCCTCGGACTGCGTTCGCGCATGTGGTCGTTGGACGAGCGTGTGTCAAGCGCCTGCTGGAACAACGCAATTCGCGACTCATGCCACAACCTTTTTCCGAACACCATCGGAGAATTGGCTGCAATGGCAATCACCGGT
Source organism: Lewinellaceae bacterium (assembly GCA_947459655.1). Lineage (GTDB taxonomy): Bacteria > Bacteroidota > Bacteroidia > Chitinophagales > Saprospiraceae > CANHEE01. The sequence goes on along the minus strand of CANHEE010000021.1, from coordinate 28,131 downwards.
GCGGCGAGTGTCTGTGAAATATTGTACATGGCTGCAAAATCGTTGGGACAGACCTGCAGGTGAACCTGATAGCTTGTGTTACAGGCCTCAATCAGCGGAGAATCGTGGGAGATGGACAATTCATCAATGCCATCCAGTTTGAATTCTATGGCTCTTTTCTGCAAACTACTGTTGATGGCCTCGACCAAAGCAAAATAGCGCTCTTTGGGTGTGAGGTTGTGGAGTCCGAGATCTGATTTCCGGAGTGTAGGAAGAATGCCTGTAAGTATGATGCGCGCATCAAAATCGTTGAGGTGTTCCTGAATGATTTCCAGGTTCCGTCGGTTTTCCTCCTCCATTAGGCTGAGGGCTTTTCCGGAAAAAACCTGGGGTGAAAGGTTGGTCTCCAAATTGAATCTGGCCAGTTCAGTGACACACCATGGGTATTGCTTCATTTTGTCGAGTACCTCCATGTTGATGGATGCCGGCCTGTATGTTCTGTTGTCGACCAGACACATTTCCTGCTCGGCACCGATACGCATGGTATCGGTTTCAAACATATCGTGCTCCAGCATGTATTCTAGTGCCTTTACATCTTTCAGTAGGTGTGTTACGAAATGTTGTAAGGCTTCACCTTCCATCACTCCAGCTTTCTGTATTCCCATAGTTTGTATGTTGTTTGATATACAAATATATCGTTAAGTGTAAAGAAATGCAAGTATATTCATTTTCAGACCGGAATGACAGTAATTTCTGCCTGAAATGACGGTACTTTTGGGATGGCGTCAGTTTTTATTTTTATTCGCGAACGACTCGAATTGCACGAAATTGAAATCAAGTCCGGAAACGCAAATCTGCTTCGGTGCTGCAAATTACACATTTTATGGTCAATCCGGTAAATTTGACAATAATGCCCGAATCAGCGCATATATGTGCAAAATTGCTTATTTTTGCAGCACTTAAGAACATCAGAAAACAGCAATAAAAAACTTTGGCAGAACAGAATTTTATCGATTACATCCGGGTCTTTTGCCGGTCAGGCAAGGGCGGAGCCGGTTCCGTTCACTTTTATCGTGATGGCATGACCGCAATGGGCGGTCCGGATGGTGGTGACGGCGGAAAAGGGGGTTCAGTAATTGTCAGGGGCAATGAAAATCTGTGGACATTGCTGCATCTGCGCTACCGCAAACACCTCCTCGCCAAGGATGGCGTAAACGGTTCCGGGAAAAACTGTACCGGTGCAGATGGTGAAGATGTAGTGGTCGATGTGCCGCTCGGGACCATCATCGTCGATGAGGAAACCGGAGAGAAACTGGGCGAGATTACTGAACACGGACAAACCGGAGTGTTGTTTGCAGGTGGCCGTGGCGGCCGTGGAAACCAGCATTTTGTATCTCCCACCAATCAGGTGCCACAGTATGCTCAACCCGGTGAGCAAGGCCGCGAAGGCTGGGTCACCCTCGAATTGAAGGTGCTTGCCGATGTCGGCCTGGTAGGATTTCCCAATGCCGGAAAGTCTACACTTTTGTCTGTGATGTCTGCCGCAAAACCACAGATTGCCGACTACCCTTTTACAACCCTTGTCCCCAATCTTGGAATTGTCAGTTACCGGGGACACCGCTCCTTCATCATGGCCGATATCCCGGGAATTATCGAGAACGCCCATGAGGGTAAAGGACTCGGGCACCGCTTCCTGAGGCATATTGAACGCAATGCTGTGTTGTTGTTTATGATACCCTCCAACGCCGATGATATCGTGAAAGAGTACCATATTTTGCTCAAGGAGTTGGAGATGTTCAATCCGGAATTGCTGGACAAGCCGCGCATCATCGCCATTACCAAATGCGATCTTGTTGATGACGAACTGATTCAAGACCTGATTGAGCCGGAATTGCCAAAAGACATCCCACACATTTTTATTTCTGCCATTGCCGAACAGGGGATACAGGAACTGAAAGATCTGCTCTGGCATACGCTTGAAAATGGTTGATGATAGTCCATTTTGTTATTTCATTAGATTACTGGTTTTGTCCATTTAGAATTATCATTGTTAATTTATTAATTTTCTTAAAATGAAATCCATTAAACAAATTATCGTTCTGACATTTATTGCTTTCCTTTTTACGACTTTCAGTGCACAGGCTCAGAAGGAACCCGCAGCGCCAAAGGCGAAAGCTGCGAAGGAAACCAAAGCTACCAAGGCCGATAAGCCTGCAACAAAAGAAACCAAGATACCTGCGGCCAAAGCGGAATCAAAACCCGCTAAAGAGGCAAAGGTTACCGATTCGAAAGCGCCAAAAGCTGCTAAGGACAAGTCTGCGGCCGATGCTAAGAAAGATAAGCCTTCAACCAAGGAGACAAAAGCACCTGCTGCTAAAGCGGAGGCAAAACCTGCCAAAGACACAAAGACAGTGAAGGAAAAAGCTGCTGCTCCCGCCAAGGAGACCAAAGTAAAGGCTGAAAAAGCGACACCCGCTACCGAAAAAGAAGTAGCCAAGTCGGACAAGGTGTTCGGGAAAGATGAGAAAGGAAGAACACTTTATCAGGGAGCAAAAGGCGGTGTGTACTACATCAACGCCAATGGTAACAAAACTTATGTGAAAAAGGAAAAATAAGCCTATCGGTAGACAGGTTTCACAAATCCCGGGTTTGCCTTTTCGGAAATCCCGGGATTTTCTGTTTTCGTTATAAAATGGTTAAAAGCAACAGGATATCTGCAGCCTTTCGTATCTTGCATCCCTATTTATCGTCAGGAAAACAGGCAAGTCATTATGGCAATTGATTTCAGGAAAATTCGCAAAAGCATCGGTGCGCTGGTACTGAAAGTTGCCCTGTGGTTTTTGGGAATCACCTTTGTCTGGGTTTTGCTGACCGGCCTTGTTCCCGTCTTTTTTACACCTTTGATGGTGGTGAGAATGGTCGAACAAAAAAGCGCCGGAAAGCCCATTTTTTTTAGAAAAGATTGGGTGCCCCTGGAGGAAATATCCGATAATCTGGTGCTTGCTGTAATCTGTTCTGAAGACCAGCATTTTGAGGAACACAACGGATTTGACATTGAAGCCATTCAAAAAGCTATTGAAAATAATAAAAAACGCAAACGCAAGGGCAGACCTGTTCAGGGCGCCAGTACCATCAGCCAGCAAGTTGCCAAAAACGTGTTTCTCTGGCAGGGAAGAAGCTGGGTCAGAAAAGGTTTTGAAGTGTATTTTACTTTCATGATCGAAACTTTCTGGTCGAAACGACGCATCATGGAGGTATATCTGAATGTCATTGAAATGGGAGATGGTGTCTACGGTGCTGAGGCTGCTTCTTTGCATTACTACCGAAAACACGCTGCCGACTTGAGTAGACAGGAGGCGGCCGGCATCGCATCCATTCTGCCCAATCCGAGAAAGTGGTCGCCGGTCAATCCGGGACCCTATATTGCAAAGAAACAGCAGTGGATTGTGCACCAGATGCGGTACTGGATTGATGGCATCGACCTCTCAGACGATGAAGTCCAGATGCCAAAAGAGGAATAATCTGCAGAACTAAAAGGGTTTTCAATAAAATGAACTGACAAATGAAAACGAAACAGGAAATAGTTGAGAACTGGCTACCCCGCTACACCGGGATGCAGCTGAACGAGTTCGGATCCTACATTTTACTGACCAATTTTAGCAACTACGTGACCATGTTCGCGGAGTGGTATGATGTGGAGATCAAAGGTAAGGACCGTTCCATGCAGTGTGCCACAGCAGGCGACATCACCATGATCAATTTCGGTATGGGTAGTCCCAATGCTGCTACCATTATGGATTTGCTGACTTCGATCATGCCCAAAGCAGTGCTGTTTTTGGGAAAATGCGGTGGGATACGCGCCGACAAAAACAAGGTAGGTGATTTAATCCTGCCGATTGCTGCTATTAGGGGGGAAGGTACCTCCAATGACTACATGCCACCGGAAGTTCCCGCACTTCCTGCCTTCGCATTGCAGAAAGCCATTTCTACCACCATCAGAGATTATGATCTTGACTATTGGACCGGCACAGTCTACACCACCAATCGCCGAGTCTGGGAACATAAAGAAGACTTTAAACAATATCTCAGAGACATCAGATGTCTGGCCGTAGATATGGAAACGGCTACACTTTTTGTGTGTGCTTTCAAAAACCATATCCCGGCCGGAGCGTTGCTGCTGGTCTCCGATATTCCGATGATACCTGAGGGAGTCAAGACCGATGAGAGCGACAAAAAAGTCACGTCAAATTATGTGGAGAACCACATAAAGATTGGAATAGACTCACTAAACCAGCTGATCAACAAGGCTCAGACTGTTCGTCACCTCCGTTTTTAATTTGTATTTGATTAACTAATTTTATATTCCGAAAAATGAAAAATCTGCTTTTTTTAATCCTTTTTTTCACAGCAGGAAGAGTTCTCGCCCAGGGTTATGAACTGAATTTTTATGTAAAAAGATGTCCTTCCAAAATCTGCGAGTTCGGTTACTACAAGGGAGAATCTACTATTATTCTGGATACTGTCAGGATGGATTCTGCAGTGGGAAAGGTAACCTTTAGGGGAGATAAAAAACTACATGATGGTCAGTACTATTTCTACATCAAAGGGATAGGCATGATTGATTTCATCATCAACAAAGAGTACAGACAAAATTTCCGGACCCACGCTTACGCGTTGCTGGATAGTACGGTGGTCGAGGGGTCGATTGAGAATACAGCTTATCTGGAGTATCAGAAATTCAACAAAAGACAGCAGTCCGAACAGCAGAAATTCAAATCCATGTTGGAAACCATTCGTCGTGGAGACAACAAGAAGGAGGAGCTGAAGGAACTTGAAAAAAGTATGGTGGAATCCAGCAAAATTGCAAAAGAATATGAAACGGAATTTTACAAAAAATATCCTGATCTGTTCATCACCAAGATCATCAAAACCAAGATTGTTCCGCAGCCGCCTGCTACCCTAAGTAAAATGACCTATGAAGGCAAGCCCAATATCCCATATTTCGTATGGCTCAATCGGCATTATTGGGACGACTTTGATTTCAAAGACCAGAGATTGGTCTATACCAGGGTGATGCCGTCCAAATTTTCCAATTATTTTGAACAGTATACCAGCGTGCGTCCCGATTCAATCGTACAGGCATTCGACAGACTGATGATCCTCTGCAAGCCCAACAGGGAACTGTACAGAATGGGTGTTGAGTGGATGGCCAAGCAGGCGGAAATCAGAAAAACCGGTGGCTCAGACAACATCCTGGTCCACCTGGTAGACAGCTACTATAAAAAAGACAAGTCGCTGGCCGACAAAGCTACAATAGCACGACTGAAAAAGAAGGCAACATTGTACCGTCCCAACCTGCTGAACAAAATTGCACCCGACTTCAGCCTTAAAAATCAAAAAGATAGTCTGGTTGCCCTAAGCACTTTCAAAAACAAGTATGCTGTATTGTATTTTTACAACACCACAGATAGTGCCTGTACGGCCAGGACGCCAATCGTTGCCGATGCCATGAAAATCTACCTGGACAAAGGGGTCGATATTTTTGCCATTGCCACAAACATGAAATATCAGGAATGGAAAGATGAGGTAGGTACCATTGATTTCGGGTGGAAACACCTGTTTCTGGATGAAAAAAACAGTAAATTAGTAAAGAGTAAATATGCCGTCACTGAGTTACCTGTCATCTATATTCTCGATGAAAATAGAAAGATCATTGGAAAAAACATCAAAGCTGAAGATCTTGAGCGATTGTTGAAATCAGCATTCCTGAATCCACCAAAACAGTAAAAAAACTTACATCATGGAATTACAGCAGGCCAGGGAGCAACTCACAAAAAACGGATTTCTGGATCTTGAAATTGATCCGCAACTGGATCTAGTTGCGGAAATCAACGCACTCAAAAAATCAAAAAATGCGGTTATTCTTGCGCATTATTACCAAGAAAGCGAGATTCAGGATATCGCAGACTACATCGGAGACAGTCTCGGACTTTCGCAGCAGGCCGCCGAAACCGCTGCCGACATTATCGTTTTTGCGGGTGTGCATTTTATGGCAGAAACCGCCAAGATGCTTTCTCCTCAAAAAAAGGTGCTGCTTCCCGACCTGAAAGCGGGTTGCTCACTGGCCGATTCCTGTCCGCCCGAACTTTTCCGTAAGTTTAAAGAGAAATATCCCGACCATATTGTGGTGAGTTACATCAATTGCACCGCAGAGCTGAAAACGCTGACGGATATCTGCTGTACTTCCACCAATGCTGTCCAGATCATTGAAAGTATCCCCAGAGACCGGAAGATTATTTTTGCTCCGGATAAAAACCTAGGAGCCTACCTGATGAAAAAAACGGGAAGAGACATGGTGCTATGGAATGGAGCCTGCATGGTACACGAAATATTTTCCCGCGAAAAAATCGTAAAACTCAGGGAAAGATATCCAGATGCGGAGTTCATTGCCCATCCGGAGTGCGAGGCTCCCCTGCTGGAAATGGCAGACTACATCGGATCCACTACCGGTTTGCTGAAGTACACGATGAAAAGTCCTTCCAAGACCTTTATCGTAGCAACAGAGGCAGGAATCCTACACCAGATGGAAAAGGCATCACCGGACAAGACCTTTATTCCCGCCCCGCCGGAAAACAACTGTGCCTGCAATGAATGTCCGCACATGAAACGCAACACGATGGAAAAGCTGTACCTCTGTCTGAAGTACGAAATGCCAGAAATACTATTAGCGGAAAGTGTCATTCGCGAGGGAATAGCCTCCATCGACCGCATGATGGAAATATCGGCCAAAGCGGGATTGCTGGGGTAAAAAAAGAGCGTTGTTAAAAACAGCGCTCTTTTTGTGAAAACTATATCTTCCCCAGTTCCCCTTTGAGGAAATCAATGGCTTTGACCTCTATGCTGTCTTCCTTGCGGAGGTCAGCGAGGTAGCAGGAAATCCAGTCACCGAGGTGGACAAAGTACATTGCCCTTTCAATCAGATTCCTACCCTTTGAGTTGAGTTCAATGATGTTGCCGGTGCATTTTTTGATGATGGTTTTGTTGATCTCTATCCGCACCGCATTGCGTTCATAATCGTCCTTGTTGCGGAAATAGACCACAGCCAGGTCGTTGTTCGGTATTTTCCAGCCTACCAGCTCGTTGTGGTTCATTTCAGGTACGACATGGTGCCAGCACAGCATTTTGGCATTTTCGTTGACTTGCTGTCGGAATCGTACTGCTACAGACTCCATCCTATCAGTAGTGTATATGATTGGTATTTTGTTTTCAAGTTGTGCAGCAACTTTCATCGCACGTTTTTTGATATCCTCTTCTTCTCTTTTCAGCAGAGCGATGGAAGATGTCATCTGCTTGAGTGATTTGGCGGAAATCAGGCGAAGCTTGTTCAGAATGCTCAATTGCATTACTACGGAATAACCCAGACATGCTCTTGGTGATGGCCAATTGGAGGGCACCTGAATATAGTCCAGTCCATGTTTTTTGGCCAATTCAATCAATTTCCCTCCAGAGGATACGCAGATGATTTTCGCACCGGTTTTGAGCATATCGTCAAATGCCGCCAGTGTTTCCTCTGTATTGCCGGAATAAGAAGATGCTATGGCCAATGTATTTTTGCCTACCCATTTCGGGATATCATATGATTTTCCGACCACATAGGGAATTTTTGCCTCGTTTCGGATGAATTCCTGTGCAAAATTTCCACCGATACCGGAGCCTCCCAATCCCGAAACGTATACATTTCGTATGGTGCCTTTCGGTTTGTTTATGACGGCTTTTTTTCCTATTTCGAGCGCCTCTTCGAGCTGGGAAGGAAAGCGGCTGACCAATTCGTGCATTTTCATTTTAAGAAATTTAGATTTTTTAGTTCAAATTCTGTTGGCAAAGGTAAGCAAATTATCTTGCCGGATGCCGGACAGTATGGAATTTCAGGCGTTTTTGCGGCCTACATCCTCTCCTCTACTTCGTACCTATTTTTATCTGGATTTTGCCGCGCAATCAGTTCGGCAAGGAAGCCCGCCAAAAACAGCTGGGTACCCATAATCATGGTAGTCAGTGCGATGTAAAACCATGGACGGGTCGTGACGAGCGGCGCCTTTACTCCCATGTACAAGCTGACCATTTTATCCACACCGAGAAAAGTCACCGAGATGAGTCCGATTACAAACATTGCTACACCGATGGTTCCGAAAAAGTGCATGGGTCTCTTTCCGAAGCGAGCGACCACGGTTATTGATAGCAGATCAAGCAGTCCGAAAACGAAACGCTCCAGTCCGAATTTGGTGACCCCATATTTTCTGGCCTGGTGCTGAACGACTTTCTCTCCTATCCTATTGAAGCCGGCCCACTTGGCGATGACTGGTATGTAGCGGTGCATTTCGCCATATACCTCTATGTTTTTAACTACTTCCTTTTTGTATGCTTTGAGTCCGCAATTGATGTCGTGAAGGTGAACACCATGGAGTGCGCGGGTGGCCCAGTTGTACAATTTCGTCGGAATTGTTTTCGAAATCGGATCGTAGCGTTTTTGCTTCCATCCGCTGACGAGGTGGTAGTCTTCTTCCCTAATCATTTTGACCAATCCGGGTATTTCATCGGGACTGTCCTGCAGGTCGGCGTCCATGGTGATTACTACTTCTCCCTGGGCAGCTTGAAATCCCACATGCAGCGCGGCAGATTTGCCGTAGTTTCTGCGGAACTTTATTCCCCTGACATGTGGATTTTGAGCACTCAAATGCCGGATAATTTCCCAAGACTTGTCGGTGCTTCCGTCATCTACCATGATGACTTCATAGCTGAGGTGATTCTCTGCTGTAACCCGCTCTATCCAGGAGAGCAGTTCGGGCAGGGACTCTTCCTCATTGAACAGCGGTATGACAATTGTAACATCCATAGCACCTATAACGGAAAATGGAGGATTTTGATGCAAACAAAAAAAAGAGTTAATGTACTGGACACTAACTCTCTCTTTTTTGTGGTGTGGGAGGGAATCGAACCCCCGACACAAGGATTTTCAGTCCTTTGCTCTACCAACTGAGCTACCGCACCAAACCCTGCTTTTTCAAAAAGCGATGCAAAGGTAAACGGGTTTTGCGACAGAACCAAATTTTTTTCCAAAATTGATGGAAAAAAAGACCCTGCATGGCAAGATATATGGTCTTTTCCACCCTTCTGAATGACATTAGCGGACAATCAATACGGGAATATTGAGCTGGTGCCTCACCTCGCTAATGGTGGTTCCGAAAATCCAATCCATTACAGTCTGATGACCGTGTCCACCCATTATCATCAGATCGGCACCGAAGCGATTGACGATTTTTGGAATTTCCATTTTCCTGTTTCCGTAACCAATTTCGTAGGTGCAGCGGTATCCGGCAGTGTTCAGGTCGTCTGCGTATTTTTTCAGAAATTCCCTGTCCGTTTCCGTTTCGTGGTCTTTTATTTCATCGCCCAACCACCGTGCGCCTGCTGTTTCCACTACGTGGACAATCAGATACTCGGCATCTCTTCCTCCCTGGGCCAGGGCGTTCTGAATGGTTTTGGAATCTACGGAAGAAAAATCGACGGAGACTGCAATTTTTCTGAACGAAATATCAATTTTTTGTGGAATATCCAATGGCAAAAATCCGCTGTGCAGCTGGGTAAATTTTTCTTTCCTAATGGTAATGAGCCATGGTTCCAGAAATACAAAGACCATCAGTAGCAAGGCTAAAATAGCCAGTGGAACAAGTGTGAACTTGAAAATCCACTGATTCGGTGAATCAATGCTAATAAAGGCGGACAATACTTCGTAAACCAGCTTGATGTTGAGTCCGATGATGACTATTGCGCTCGACCATGCCAGCGCCTTGAGGGTATTGCTGATGGCAAATTCTCCCATTTTTCGTTTGTCACTCACGAAGTGAATCAATGGAATTACTGCAAAACCGAGCTGCATACTGAGAATGACCTGACTGCCTACCAGTAATTTTCCTGTAGCTGTTTCACCTGAAAAATAGATGATCAGAAAGGCGGGAACGATGGCAATCATCCTTGTAATGATGCGTCGCAGCCAAGGTTGGATACGCAAATTCAGGTAGCCTTCCATCACAATTTGACCCGCCAGGGTACCGGTGATGGTAGAACTTTGTCCGGCAGCAATCAGTGCAACCGCAAACAAAATCGGTGCCCATTTGCTGCCCAGTGCTGGCTCAAGCAAGCGGTAGGCGTCCTGGATTTCTGCCACTTCAAACATTCCGTTTTTGTAGAAGGCTGTGGCGGCAAGAATCAGTATCGATGCATTAACGAAGAACGCGAAATTCAGTGCGATGGCAGAATCAATGATATTGAACCTGATGGCCTTTCCGATTTCCTCTTTGGTTTTCTGGAATTTTCTGGTCTGTACCAGTGAAGAATGTAGGTAAAGATTATGTGGCATAACAGTCGCACCGATGATACCTATCGCTATGTAGAGTGCATCATGTCCAGGTATTGAGGGAATAAAGCCGGTAGCAATTTCACTCATTTTAGGGGCTGCAAAAATCAGTTCACCCAAAAAACACAATCCGATAATGGCCACTAATGACAGGATAAAGGCTTCCATTTTTCGGATGCCGTAGTGCAAAAGAAAAAGGATGATGAAGGTGTCGAGTACTGAAATGCAAATGCCCAGCAGCAGTGGAAAACCGAAAAGCAGTTGGAGTCCGATGGCCATTCCCACCACTTCGGCAAGATCACATGCCGCAATTGCCACTTCGGCGAGAATATACAGACTGATGTTGATAAACTTTGGATAGGTGGCCCGCGATGCCTGTGCAAGGTCCAGTCCCCTGACGATGCCGAGTCGAGCACAAAAACTCTGTAAAAGCAGGGCAATCAGATTGGACATCAGGAGAACCCAGATGAGTTGGTAGCCAAATTGGCTTCCACCCGCCAAATCGGTGGCCCAGTTGCCGGGATCCATATAACCGACACTCACGAGGTAGGCCGGTCCCATAAATGCAAGCAGCCTTTTCCAGAAGCCTCTTTTATCGGACGTTTCTACAGACTCGTGGACTTCACTTAGTGAGGCATGTTTGTGGTCGCCCATATTATCTAGGATTTAAGGTTTTTAAATAGATATTCTCGCAGATTTTCCCCGAAAGCATAGTTTCGGTTTCGTTGTTCAGCATCACCTTCCTGGATCCGTCGAATTCAAAAACCTCAATGACGTCTATTCGCGTGCCGATGTTGATACCCAGGCGGTCAAGGTATTGCAGAAAAGGTGGACTGTGCTCATTCACACCTACGGTAACGCCTCCGTTGCCCGTTTCGATGTTGGAGAGCAGAATTTGCCTCCTTTCGGTGATGTTGCCTTCATTATCGGGAATTGGATCGCCATGGGGATCAAATTTTGGGTAGTTCAGGAAAATATCCAGGCGTTCGACCAGTTCTTCTGACTGAATGTGTTCGAGCTGTTCGGCCAGATCGTGAACCTCATCCCAAGAAAAATGCAGCCACTGAACCAGAAAAACTTCCCAGAGTCGATGCTTTCTCACCAGGGAGCGCGCTTTCTGATCGCCAGCATCGGTCAATGAAACCCCACGGTACTTTTCATAGTGGATCAGACCCTTTTCAGCCAACCTTTTGATCATATCGGTTACAGAGGCAGCAGCCGTGTTCATCTGGGCGGCGATTCCATTTGTGGAGACAGTCCTGCTTTCTGCTTCAGTAAGCATGTAGATGGTCTTGAGGTAGTTTTCCTCTGTTTGCGAAAGCGTCATCCGCTATTACTTTTTAATTGCTATAAAATATATAATAAGGCAAATATAAAAATAGATTTAGACTAATCAAAATTTATATTCTCTTTGTTTATCCGGCCTTGTCAACTGCCAGTTTGTGATTAGCAATGTCTAAAGTTGTCTATTTTCAATTTTGGTCGTTAATTTTTGAGATTAAAGCGATAAAAAGGTCAAAAACGCAAATTATTAACCTATTTTTGTTTAAAAATTGAGTAAATCAAGCAAGCATTGAATCATGGATAAAATAAAAAAACGCTGGATATGGGGATTGGTGGCAGTGGTCGTACTGCTGCTGGGTTATGCGGGCTGGAAAGTCAGATCAAAACCCAAAGGAGAGAAGGTAACAACTGAGTTGGTCCAGAAAAGAACCATTCGTGAACGGGTTTCCGGCAGTGGAAAGGTTTTTCCCGAAGTAGAGGTAAAAATCAGCTCTGATGTGTCGGGCGAGGTTGTAGAAATGCTTGTGCAGGAAGGTGATTCAGTACAAAAAGGACAACTACTGTGCCGCATCAATCCCGACAACTACGTATCAAGTGTGGAAAGAGGCGTTGCCGGACTCAACTCGTCCAAGGCAAGTGCGATGCAGACCAGGACACAGATCAAGAACGCGCTGGCCAGAAAAACGCAGGCAGAAGCCAATCTAAGCAACAGCCGTACCATCTACGAGCGAAACAAAAAATTGCTGGCTGAGGGCGTCATTTCGCAGGAGGCTTTTGACAATATCGCCAACAACCTCAAGGTAGCTGAGGCAACTCTGCAGGCAGCAGAGGCAGATTATGCAGCAACCCAGGAAACCGCAAAGGCAGCGGAATTCAATGTTCAGAGCAACGCTGCAGGATTGAAAGAACTGCAAACCAATCTGAAGCGAACATCCATCTATGCACCCTCATCGGGAATCGTTTCCAAACTGAATGTCGAAAAAGGAGAGCGCGTGGTCGGCACCATACAGATGACCGGTACCGAAATCATGCGCATTGCCGATTTCAAAAGCATGGAGGTACAGGTTGATGTAAGTGAAAACGACATCCCGAGAGTGAGTCTTGGTGATGTGGTGGAAATTGAAATCGATGCCTACTCCAACCGCAAGTTTACCGGTAAAGTCTATCAGATTGCGAATTCTGCCAGCAATACCGGCGTTACCGGAGCGACACTTTCTTCCGATCAGGTTACCAATTTTATTGTAAAAATCAGGATAGATCCTTCCTCGTATGCCGATTTGATCAACCAGGGCAGAATCCATCCTTTCCGTCCGGGCATGTCCGCTGCTGTAGAAATTGCCACCGATGAGGTCAACGACGTACTCAGCGTTCCAATACAATCTGTCACCACCCGCGACAGGGAAATCGCAGAAAAGGACAAAAAGGAAGACTGGCAGATGCAGCGCGAGGAAAAAACCACCGTCAGCAACGACTTCCGTGAAGTGGTTTTTGTAACGGAAGGCAACATCGTAAAAATGGTGGAAGTGAAAACAGGTATTCAGGACGACAATTACATTCAGATTATTTCAGGCCTTAACGAAGGACAGGAGGTCGTGAGTGGTCCCTATGAAGCGGTTTCCAGAAAACTGAAAAGTGATGACCTCATTTTCAGGGAGGAACAGACCGATAAAAAGAAATGACCATGCAAGAACGGCAACTCCTTCAACGGGCAAAGGAATAAAAGTGTCCGGACCATTTAGATTTGGCCATACGAACAAAAAATGCCGTTCCTGTTTGCAGGAAATTTGCGACATTCGCCCTCTAATGCTCTCCCGGTGAATCACAAGAAAAAGTACACAGACTATGCTACAGCGCTAAGCGGCATGCAACGCTTTTGCGCTTATCAGGAAAGGTCGCATGCTGAGGTTCGTTCCCGATTGTTGGATATGGGCGTGTACGGCGAGACCCTGGAGCAGGTAATTAGCGCTTTGATAGAGGAAAACTTTCTTAACGAAGACCGTTTTGCCTGTGCCTTTACGCGTGGAAAATGTCATATCAGGAAGTGGGGGCGAATAAAAATTGAGAATGAACTCAAAGTCAGAAAGGTCTCTGCCTATTGTATTCGAAAGGCGATGAAAGAGATTGACAATGAGGTTTATTTGGATAATCTTAAGCAACTTTTACTGAAAAAAAGCAGGACGCTTGGAGCGGAGGAAGATGCTTTCCGGAAAAATCAAAAGCTATTTCAGTATGCGCTGCAAAAGGGTTATGAATCTGAACTGATTTCGCAAGTGCTCAGGGAAACAAATCAGGATTGAAAGCGCATTGAAAGCGTGTTCATCAATAAAAATGTGCCGCACTGTCCTGCCAGATGCTGAAAAATCTGCCAAACTGACATAAAAAAGCAGATGGCAGTATATTTGAGAATTGATTTGCGAGGCAAGATGGTGTGTTTGGTTTGGACACGTCGTATGTTAATTTGTATGCAGTTTTGAAAAATTATTTTAAAAAATTTAGAGGTATGACAAGTAATCACGAAAAGCTGAATCCGGAGGAAATGGACAATTCAGAAGATACGCTGGTAGAACAAAATGACACTGAAACCGCAGAAAATACGACAGAAGAGGCGGCTGAAAATAATGCCGGCGGTGCAGATGAACTGGCAGCAATGAAAGACAAATACCTTCGCCTGCTCGCAGAATTTGAAAATTTCAAGCGACGTAGCAGCAAAGAGCGCATGGATTACATCAGCGGTGCTTCAAGGGAAATGATAACGGCGCTTTTGCCAATACTGGATGATTTCGAAAGAGCGGACAGCGCCGGAGCAGTAAATGAGGGGATGCAGTTGATATTCCATAAATTACAGACGATAATGCAGCAGAAAGGACTAAAACCAATGGAGTCTACCGGCAGTGCGTTCGACGCGGATCTCCACGAAGCAATTACCGAGGTGGCGATGGGCGAAGAAATGAAAGGAAAGGTTATCGATACTGTCGAGAAAGGCTATATTCTAAATGATAAAATAATCCGCTACGCCAAAGTAGTGGTTGGAGCTTAACAATGGCATCAAAAAGAGATTATTATGAGGTTTTGGGCGTTCCCAAAACTGCTGATGACGATACACTGAAAAAAGCGTACCGCAAACTTGCCATGCAGTACCACCCGGACAGAAATCCGGACAACAAGGCTGCCGAAGAAAAATTCAAGGAAGCGGCTGAGGCATATGAGGTATTGAGCGATAAGGACAAGCGCTCCAGGTACGACAGGCTCGGTCATGCAGGTGTCGATCCGAATATGGGTGGCGGCGGTTTCCAGGGCGGTAACATGGAGGACATTTTCGCCCAGTTCGGAGATATTTTCGGTGATGGCGGAAGTCCTTTCGAGCAGTTTTTCGGTGGCGGTCGCAGAAACGGTGGTGGCCAGCGGCAACAGGGAGAGCGCGGTACTGATCTCAGAATCAAAGTAAAAATGACGCTTGAAGAGGTTGCCAAAGGTGTAACCAAAAAGATAAAAGTAAAAAAACAGGTTACCTGTAACTCCTGTGCCGGCTCGGGTGCCAAGGACCGCAATTCCGTCAGCACCTGTAAGAACTGTCAGGGTTCGGGATATGTGCGTCAGGTGAGGAACACCTTTCTTGGCCAGATGCAGACCACATCAGCCTGTCCGACATGTAACGGCTCCGGACAGCAGATTACATCCCATTGCTCAACTTGCCGGGGCGATGGCTATGTGGTTGGAGAAGAGCTGGTAGAAATCCGGATTCCCGCTGGCGTTGCCCAAGGCATGGAATTGCAGGTCAGTGGGAAGGGAAATGCCGGTAAGCGCGGTGGTCCTGCAGGCAACCTGAGGGTGTATATTGAAGAAGAGCCACACGAGCACTTTCAGCGGGATGGCAACAACATCATGTATGAGCTGTTCATCAATATAGCAGATGCAGCGCTGGGTACACAACTTGAGGTGCCTACACTCGACGGAAAGGTGCGAATCAAGATTCCTGCCGGGACGCAGAGCGGTAAGATATTCAGATTGCAAGGGAAAGGCGTTCCTGCAGTACAGAGTTACGAAACCGGCGATCTGCTGGTACATGTCAATATCTGGACTCCAAAGCACGTTACAGATGAGGAACGCATTTTACTGGAAAAGCTGAAAAACATGCCAAACTTCAATCCGACTGCGGCAGGTGCAAAGGCAGAACGCGGGTTCTTTGAAAAAATGAAAGACATCTTTGGATAAAATGAGGTACGCGCTCTTCGTCTTTCTCCTCCTCACTGCTTTGCAGAAAAGTGGAGCCGTATCGCCCTTAGAGAGCGCTGCTGACAGCATTCCACCCGCTATTCAGTCAACTAAAAAACCGATTGACAGTACCGGAAAAAAAAGCATATTTGCTCCCGTTTACCGGTGGAGTGAGCCTAAAAAAGCCGCATTGTTGTCGGTATTTATTCCGGGCGCGGGTCAGATATACAATAAAAAAGGCGTGTGGTGGAAACTTCCTCTGTGTTATGGTGCCTACGGTTTCACCGTTTACACGCATCTTCAGTCGAGAAGAATCTATTTTTTTTACAAAGACATTTACGAACTTAGGGTAAAAAACCAGCCACTGCCAGCCACACTTTACCGATATAAGGTACCTGAATCCTACAAAACCACTGATATCAGTGCTTTTTTTCGGCAGAAAAACAACTACCGCAACAACTATGAGCGCTCATTTATCTGGATGGGGGCAGCCCACCTGTTCGCCGTAGCCGATGCATTTGTCACTGCACATCTGAAATCCTTTGATGTCAGTGACAACCTCACGATGAGTGTCAAACCCACGATCGATGTAATGAGTATGCGGCCTGCGGTGGGTGTTTGCTTCCGAGTAAAATAGAAAAAGCCACGCACAACTGCATGGCTTTTTCTTATGTTTCCGGGTAGGAGTAGGAATCAATTCATTTCATCCTTTTTAATCAGCGTCTTTCCATCCCATTTATACAGTTCGATGTTAAACTTATGTCTTGTGGTCACCCGCTCGGTTTTCCCATTTGATTTTTCTACTTCCTCTACTGTAAATGCGTTATTAGCGACAATAACGTGATTGCGGATACCTCCTTTGTCGCATGAAAGCAGGTAATCCTGGGAATCGTAGATGTTAACATCGGAGACGTCTGAAGTTTCCAGCACCCGGTTCAGGGCGTTTCCTGTAAAAAACAGCAGATTTTCACTGGATGGGTAACCATTTGAAGGAAAATAGCTCTTGAATTCCAAGACATCGACGACATTATCATAGTCGAGATTGCCATAGTGGTATAAGCTGGCGAAATAGTTTGGCTCTGCTTCAGTTACAATTTCTGTTTGTGCGATTTCGGTATTGTTTCTTGCTACTTTAACCAGCAGCGTCCACATGTTTTTTTCGGTTTCCGCTTTCAGAACACCTGCAAGGTAAACCAGTCCATTTCTGATGCTATCGCTTTTCTCGTTGACTTCAAATGTTACAAATGCCAGGTCTCCACCCCAAAGGTAACCACTGTGTGTTTTCCCATACTGTTCATAACTTACCACGCACCAGGGAGCTGAAAATCCGCTGTTTTTCATGGTATCAATCGTAACCTGCTCTATTCTGACCATTGTAGCCACAGGCAACCGGGAAATGACCTTCGAATTCAGATTTGGTTTTGAATATACTACGGTAGTCGCAGGCAGAGTATAGCAGTAATGTTCTGCAGCAGGATCACTGCTGTGCCATGGAGCATAGCTGCCATCACTCACTGGAGAACTGTTTTGTGCATTTGCAAAAAAGTAGACCAATGAGAAGAGAAAAAACAATATGCGAAATTTCATCATTACATTTTTTGTGCAGTACAGACGTAAAAATAGGCGAATTTATTTGTAGTCAAATACATTTATTTGTGTCTCGCAGAAAAAAGAAAAATCCGATTCTGCATTGGTTGCGACGACGATTGTGCGGTTCTGGCAGAACTGCAGCAGAATTTCACGGTACCAGGCAGCACCCTGAGCATCAAGATTGGTGGTTGGTTCATCGAGCAATAGAACGGGAGAAGCAGAGCAGATAGCCAGAGCAAGTTTTAATCTCTGTTTCATACCGGAGGAAAAAAAGCGGAGCTCCTTGCTTTTTGATTTTTCGAAGCCCAGTATTTCTATCAGTGCTTTGTTGTCGAGATTATGCTGAAAGCTCTTGAATCTGCGGTGAAAATCCAACATTTCCGTGAGGGTAAATTCTTCGATGAGTTCAATGTATGGTGCTGCAAAGCTGATGTGCCTGTAAATATTGTCCGTTTCGATGGCTTGTACGGTTTCACTTTTCAGGTAATGCACCTTCCCGGCTGAGGGACTGAGATGCCCCGAAATGACTTTCATCAGTGTAGACTTACCCGAGCCATTAGGACCCAGTAGGGCGGTATGTTGATTGGGTGTGAAATCGTGGCTGAAGTTTCTGAAAATCCACTCCAGTCGAAATCGCTTGCCGACATCACGCAACTGTATTTCCATTGGATAAAATCTTGGTGCTGGTGACGCTCCGGAAGCCCTTTATGATTCCTCGTTTGGACTGGTTTTCAATAAAATCAATAATTAGTTCTTTTTCAACAGAGGGTTCCTTTTCGTCTTTGATGATTTGCATGGCGGTTTTGTGGTTGAAACCTTTGACAAAAAGCACTCTGTAAATATCGGTGATATTGTTGATTTGCTCATTGGAAAAACCCCTTCTTCTGAGGCCAACGGAATTGACACCCACATAGGATAATGGGGAACGTGCCACCCGAACATAAGGTGGAACATCTACGCTCACCAGTGAACCACCGCCTACAAAAGCATGTGCACCGATGTTGACAAACTGATGTACTGCAGTCAATCCGCCTAGTATGGCATACTCTCCCACCTCGATGTGTCCGGCCAGATTGGTGTTGTTGGCGAGTATGCAATTTTCATGGATGACGCAATCATGTGCGACATGGACATAAGCCATAAGCAGACAGTTGTCCATGATGACTGTTCTTCCGGAGGCAGATGTTCCTCTGTTAAGGGTACAGTATTCACGGATGATGACGTTGTTGCCGATTTCCAGGTATGTTATTTCATTGTTGAATTTCAGATCCTGGGGGATACTGCCAATGATGGCACCCTGGAAAACCTTGCAGTTTTCACCCATTCGCGTACCATTCATGATCGAGACATTCGGACCTATCCAGGTTCCGTCCCCGATAACCACATCTTCTTCGATGTATGTGAACGGTCCGATCTCTACGTTATTACCGATTTTGGCATTCGGGTGTATAACACTAAACTGATGTTGCTTCATTTGATGGTCTTCTTACGATTTGAGCGGTAAGATGCGCTTCTGATACAAGTTTATTGCCGACGTACGCCGATCCTTTCATGACAACGATACCCCGGCGGATAGGCTCTAGGAGTTCAAGTTTGAAAATCAGGGTATCACCCGGAACTACCTTCTGTTTGAATTTTGTGTCATCAATTTTCAAAAAATAAGTATCCCAGGAACCCGGGTCGTCAACGGTGAGCAGCGCGAGAATACCTCCTACCTGCGCCATTGCTTCAATCTGCAAAACACCCGGCATCACGGGATTGTTTGGGAAATGACCCTGAAAAAACTGCTCGTTGAATGTTACATTTTTGACTCCTACAACCCTTTCCGGTCCCAGTTCAATAATTTTATCCACAAGAAGAAACGGGTATCTGTGTGGCAACAGTTTTGAAATACCTGTAACATCGTATACAGGGGGAGTATTCGGGTCGTATTTTGGAATGTCTTTCAGCTGCTCCTGGTGGTATTTTTTCAAAAACTTAGCAAACTCTACATTTGAAGTATGCCCCGGTCTGATGGCCGTAATTTTGCCCTTGATTTTTTTTCCAACGAGTGCGAGATCTCCAATGACATCGAGCGTCTTGTGTCTGGCAAGCTCGTTGGGAAATCTAAGGTCATTGTGGTTCAGAATTCCCGCTTCGGTGACCGCTATTCCCGGTTTGTTCAGTCTGGCTGCGAGCATCTGAAGTGTAGCGTTATCCGGGACCTCATTTACGATGACGATTGCATTGTCCAGATCGCCGCCTTTGATCAGATTTTGTTCGAGTAACCCGGAGATTTCGTGCAGAAAAACAAAGGTTCTGGCTGGCGCGATGGCTGACTTGTAATTTTTGATGTCGTCCAGAATGGCAATCTGCTGACCCACATATTTTGAAGGGAAGTCGATGATGCCGGTCACCTGAAATTCGTCGGAGGGATGGGCGTAATACTCGGCTCCGGTTTTTTCATCCTTGAAGTGAAGGGGCTCATTGATGCAGAGGTAATCGCAGTCTGCTTCCTGCACTATAGTACCGGCTGATTCAATCAGTGCAACGAAGGGGCTTGCGCTTCCTTCCAGTATGGGTACTTCCGGCCCGTCAATTTCAACCAGCACATTATCTATTTCCATACCCGTCAGAGCGGAAAGGAGGTGTTCAACGGTGCTGACGGAGTGTTCCCCAACTTTAATGACTGTCCCTCTGTTGCTCGCCACAACCTTTGCGGCATCAGCGATGAGGGTAAGTTCGCCATCGAGGTCGCTCCTCCTGAATTTGATGCCGTGATTTGCTTCGGCGGGATGCAGCGTCAGCTTAACAGTGGCACCGGTATGTAGTCCAATCCCTTGGGCCGAGACTGCATTTTTGATTGTTTGCTGTTTCATTTTCAGTATATGATCCGTCAGATACGGGAGCAAAGGTAGTAAAAAAGGTGCTGATTGTACGGGGATTTGGACAAAAAACTTAACACTCCGTTGACGTAAGTGCGTTTTGCCTGACATATTTAAAATTTAATTTCAAATTTATTTGCAATCCCGTTTTATTTCACTTGTTTTGTTTTTTTTTAAGAATAAAATTTAGCTAAATCATTTAGAATCAGTCAAACAAATTCATTTTATGTCGAACATTTGGGCAAGAAAATCGCTGGCAGCCATACTGGAACACGCTGCAGATACTGAAAAGGGGTTAAAGAGGACGCTCACAGCTACCAATTTGGTGGCTTTGGGTATTGGGGCAATTATCGGTGCCGGTTTGTTTGTTCGCACAGCAAGTGCAGCTGCCCAGGCAGCCGGACCGGCCGTGACCTTGTCTTTTATCGTTGCAGCCGTTGGTTGCGCGCTGGCCGGATTGTGTTACGCTGAATTCGCCGCTTCCGTTCCCATTTCAGGTTCTGCTTATGCTTATGCCTACATCACCATGGGTGAGCTGATTGCCTGGATTATCGGCTGGGCACTTATTATGGAATACGCACTTGGTGCAGCAACCGTTGCCATTGCCTGGAGCGAGTATCTGAATAAATTATTGGGTGGTGCTATACCCTACGAATGGTGTCACTCACCTATGGAAACCATGATTGGTGAAAATGGTCAGATTTTGCACGGGTACATGAATCTTCCTGCACTTTTTATTCTACTGATTATGACCATGTTGCTCATTCGCGGCACTGATAAATCGGCATTGGTCAATGCTATTATTGTTTTCCTAAAGGTTGCCATTGTACTGGTGTTCATTTTTATCGGCTGGCAGTTTATCAATCCGGCAAACTACAGTCCATATTTCATTCCGGCAGATACAGTTCCGGTCATAGATGCTGAAGGTCATACTGTACTTAGCTACACCGGGTTTTTCAAGCACGGCTATGGTGGTGTTCTGGGTGGTGCCGCCATCGTTTTTTTTGCATTCATCGGTTTTGATGCTGTATCCACTACGGCGCAGGAGGCAAAAAATCCGGGGAGAGACATGCCGATTGGGATCCTTGGATCACTGCTGGTTTGTACCATCCTTTATATTTTGTTCGGGCATGTTTTAACCGGTGTTGCCAACTGGAGTGAGTTTGCAGACCCTTCAAAAGGGAAAGAAGCTTCTGTGGCCTATGCAATATCGGCACATATGCCGGGTTATGAGTGGCTTTCGACCCTTGTGACGATTGCTATTCTTGCCGGTTTTTCATCAGTGATTCTGGTGATGTTGTTAGGGCAATCGCGGGTATTTTTCTCGATGTCAAAAGACGGCTTGTTGCCTGAAATTTTCTCACATGTGCACGACAAGTATCATACACCACACAAATCCAACTGGATTGTATTTGCTTTTGTTGCTGCCTTCGCAGCATTTATTCCGGGCCACATGGCGGGCGATCTGACCTCTTTCGGTACCCTTCTGGCATTCGTGCTGGTTTGTCTGGGTGTCTTGATTATGCGTAAAAATCTGCCGCATATGGTCAGACCTTTCAGTACACCGATGGCATGGTTGGTGGCTCCTTTGGGCGCCATCATTTGTCTGGGTATGATTGTAGCAATAGACGTATTCACCTTGCAGGTGGCGATTGGTTGGATGATAGCGGGCCTATGTATCTACTTCGGTTACAGCAGGCATCACAGCAAATTGAATTAAAATCTGAAAAGGCTGTTTCGACCAAGAAACGGCCTTTTTTTTGATCACTCGGGCAAATTATTCCAAAAAATAGATCAATTAATGAACGTAGAAATTTCATGGAAGCATTGGCTGCTGACTACAGCGGTTATGCTTCTGACAATATTTGCCAACTTCCGGACGATTTTTATTAGTCCGGACACTACGATGTTGTCGGCAGGCGGTGATGGACTGAAAAACTACCTCACGCCGCTACTACACGTGAAAAATAGCGCTACCTATCATCATTTTGACAGCATGAATTATCCGTACGGGGAGCATGTGCTGTTTACGGACAATCAGCCGCTGATCAGTAATATTCTGCGGTTTTTTGAGGTTAACTTCGGTGAAATTTCCTACCATACCACTGGCGTTCTCAATTTCGCGCTGCTGTTATCCTTGTTGTTGTCGGGTTGCATGCTGTATTACTTTTTCAGAAGGATGGAATTGCCCCATTGGTACAGTCTCGTGAGCGCAGTCGTTGTGGCATGGCTATCGCCGCAATTGCTTCGTTTCGGCTGTCATTATGCGCTGGGTTACATGTTTATCCTGTTGCTGCTGTTGTACTTTTTGATGCAATTCGAAAGCAGAGCATCGAAATGGAGCTGCCGAATAATGCTTTTGTTGCTATTGGCCCCACAACTTCACTTCTATTATTACGGCATTTCGGCTCTTTTTCTGAGTACTTTTTATTTTCTAAAGGTGCTGAAAGATCGCAAGGATTGGTTTTTTTACCTGAAGCACTGGTCGCTGCAACTTGTTTTGCCTTTTGTTTTTTTCAATTTTATCTGGCTGAAAATAGGGAATGACGTGAGCGACAGACCCGACAATCCGTGGGGTTTTTTGCACTATGTCAGCAAGCCCAATGGAACATTTCTGAAAGAGGGCAATTTTATATTTGACTTCCTCAATCAGTATGTTGTAAAGATTAACCCACAGAAAGAGTTTGAATCCCTCAACTACATCGGTTTCGTTGCTACCTTGTACTTATTGGTTAGGTTGCTTTCCTGGCTTTTTGGAAACAAATTGAGTGTTGCTGAGCCGGGCGACAAGCTGAAGGAAAAATCATTTTTTCAAACGGCATTCATAGCTTCCCTGTTGTTGTTCCTTTTTTCAACGGGTTTTCCTTTCAAAATTGAAAAACTTGATTTTTTACTGGCTTATACCGGTCCGCTGAAACAGTTTAGGGGCCTGGGTCGATTCTCCTGGATGTTCTTTTTTGTGGTCAATATTCTTGGCTTCTACTCGGTTTACCACTGGGGACGGCAGATCAGAAGTGTAGAATTCCGCAGACTTTTCTGGGTGCTTTTTCTGGCAGTTGGCGTTTTCGAAGCCAAACAAAATGCAGAGAAAGTAAACAAAACCAGCAATATGTACGAAATACTGACTTCTACCGGGGAGTCTATCCCCGATTGGTTGCCGTACATGGACAAAACGAAATTCCAAGCCATATTGCCTGTGCCCTATTTTCATCTTGGCTCAGAAAACATGAGCATTGAAGCCGGTTATCCAAGTCCGGCCTACGATTTACTTGCCTCTTATTACAGCGGTATTCCCACAATGGGTGTGATGATGAGCCGCACCTCATGGCAGCAGACGCTCAGCAGTATTCCACTCGGATTGGAATTATACCGCGAACCACCGGTGCTGAACCGGTTACCCGATCAGCGACCACTGATGTTGCTTGAAAACAAGGAATGGCACAAGGCTACGGGCAACCGATACTCATCCTTATGCGGTAAAGGCAAAAAAATACACGAAAACAATGGTTTTGTACTCTACGAATTGCCATTGACAGCATACAGGGAATTGATTCAGGAAAAGAATGCCGAAATCAGGACCGAAGCCGAAAATACCGCCCTCCGTCCGGTAGGGGGACTACTGGGAAAGGACACCGTGAACAATTTTATCTACCTGAATTTCGATGAAAATGCAGATGCAGTTAATTATCGGGGTGCGGGATCACTATCCTTTGCCTCGAACGAGCACAGACAGTTGTACAGGGGCAAGATGCCGAATGTCAGGGTTGGTGATAAGTATATTTTTCAGTTCTGGCTCAATGTCAAAAAAGGCAATCACGCCAACACCGAACTTTTCATCAAGGAACTCGACAACCAGGGTTCGCAGAAATATTTTTGGCATCATGGGTGTCAACACAATATCCTAACCCTAGACGGCGAGTGGGCATTTGTAGCCTTTGAGTTTGTACCACAGTCTGACAGTACAGAATTTGAATTTGTGTTGCACAACAAGGAATTCAAGACCTCAACGCTGCACCTTGACGAACTGATGATTTTTCCCGCGGGTTCAGAGCTCTATCAGAAGTCCGGATCAGAAGTAATGAAGAATGGAAGGTGGTATGCGGTTAACTGACGGGAGTAAATGCCTCAAGACAGTTCAGCGGTTTCAGTAGCCTGTGAGAAAGACAACGACTTTTCCGGCCAACCAGATGCCGGTCAGCAGAAAAACGGCTCCCGCGACCCTGTTGACGTAGTTGATCAGCTTTGGGGTAAAATACCTTTGGAAATAATCGGCATAGTACGAAAAGGCAAACTGGGTAACAAATACCGCTGATAAGCTTCCGCTGAAAAATATGATGGTATTCGAGGCATTGTAATAGCTGATGGCCGCCGCTGCCGCTGCCCATATAAAGAAATTCACCGGATTGAGCGTATTTAGCATAAATCCGAGACCAAAAAAATACAGCATCCCGCCTCCACGGGAGCTTGTTTTTCCTGTGCCAGCAGATTTTTTTATCAGACTTGCCGCTCCAAGTACCAGTAAAAAAGAGGCTCCTATGCCATTGAGTATCATATCGAAGTGTCCAATTGTCGGAAGAAAGGAAGTGCTGAACAATGCAATCATGATGTATATAGAGTCACTTAGTATTCCACCAGCTGAGATCAACACACCACTGCGGTAGCCGTTTTCCAGACTATTCTGAATGATCGCAAAGAAGACCGTCCCCAGGCTGAGGCACATCAGAAAACCCGCTAAAAAACCGGAGAAGTAACTTTCAATCATATAAAACCGGAGGGGATTCGGTTAAGGGCCATGTAATGTCTTCAGGCCTCCCTGCCGATGGCGGAAAGGAAGAGCACTTCAAAAATAGTGTAAAACAGGTATACCATGAAGAAGGGAACCAGAAATAATTTTGACTCGGGGTGGACTAGTTTGTAATAACCAATGATGACACCGATGGAAAGGAAAAGTCTGCCGAGAATCAGCATCATGACAAAGCGGGAAAATGCATTTTTATTTGTTTGTCGGGCGAAATGCCGTCCTCCCAGAAAACTCAGAACACTGAGTACGCCAAAGAAGAGTTGACTGATCCAGAACAAGGGCAGATATTCAGTCAAGCCCGGGATAAATCCATTCATCAGATACTGGATGGTGATGAGCGAAAGGGCAATGGCAGCAAGACGGGTGAGGAAACTGGAAAAATTCATTGTTCTGAATCTGATGGAGGTTTGATGAAATCCTTTAGAGAGAGGTATAGTCCGGTTGAGATGCCTAGTAATGAGCCTATGATGGTAGCGATAGGTTTGGAATTCCCCATTTTTCTATCAATCCACTGTCCGCCAAACGCACCTAAAAGGATGGCGCTCAGCAGCTGAAATGCCATCCCGGAGTATTTTGCGTAGTTGTTTGGCTTTTCCCGGTTCAAGGCCTATTGTTTTTGGGCAGACGTACCCGCACCGACGTTTGCTTTTGCAGGTCCTGAGGCCATTTTTACCGCACCATTGAAATTTGCACCCGGTTGCACATTGAGTTTGTTGGTAAATACATCTCCGATGACATCTGCGGTTTCCCGTATCTGCAGCAATTCATCTACGTGGATGGTACCCTGAAATTTGCCTTCTATGACGGCATTGACGCACTTGATTTCTCCTTCGATTGCTCCCGTCGGACCCAGAATGACTTTGGCTTTGCAGATGAGAGTGCCTTTGAGGCTTCCGTCGATTCGGATATCGCTATCTGAGGAGACATTCCCTTCTATCATTGTGCCTTTCACCAGACTGTTTAGGTTGACACTTCCAGGCAACATGGAGCCTGCTCCTTTGCCCTGAATGGTTTCTGTCTTTTTATTTCCAAACATATTTTTATGTAATTTAGGTTCGCTGCGGACTTTATAAGAAAGTGCTGATAGGCAGCATAAAAAATATAGTTTTTGAGTAAAAAATATTACTCCTCTTTGTCCTGAAAAACTTCCACCTCCCGGGTTTCGACAATCAGGTCGGTAAATTTTCCCCGGAAGCGAGTTGCTTTCACAATATGGTTGTCTATCCAATGGTAATTTCCACCTCTTGGTTTGTTGAACAGCAGTCCGTGGTATCTGAATTCATGTTTTTTGAGCCAGGCCTCGGTTACTTCCCTGTGAGATTCTGTACGGGATGTAAAAAAGGTGATGATATGGCCTTCATCGTACCATTTATTGACAATTTTCAGGGCATCAGGATAGGGCAGACAGGTTAGCATTCGCTCAGGCTCCTCGTTGGGAATGTCATCGCAGATTGTTCCGTCAATATCTATCAGGAAGTTCTTCACGCCAGCATCCAGAACCGGACTCAGCCTCTCGCCTTTTTCGTTGTAAAGCTCTTTTAAAACTTTATTTTCCATACCATTCTGCCAGATCAATACTGTAAAAATATGCTGTTTTTCAGTTGCTTAGTGTAAACATACGAAAAAATTTCCCTGAAGTTGGGTTTGCTTTCCGGATTCCCCAATGAGCGCATTCAGAAAGAAAGGTCGTACTCTACCATAACCGGACAGTGGTCTGAATGCACAGCATCGTTCAGTTGCTCAGCACTTTTGATGCTGTCTTTTAGGCGCTCACTCACCGACTGATAATCAATTCTCCAGCCTTTGTTTTTTGATCTGGATGCCGCCCGGAAACTCCACCAGCTGTATTGAATACGTTCTGGATGCAGCATTCGGAATGCATCAATGAATCCGCTGCCAAACCATTGGGTCATCCATTCCCTTTCTTCAGGCAGAAAACCTGTACTGTTTTTGTTTCCTTTAGGGTCATGGATGTCGATTTCGTTGTGTGCGATATTGTAGTCGCCGACAATGATGATGTTTGATTTTTCTTTTTTCAGCGTCTGGATATATTCGTGAAATTCCTGTAGAAATAACATCTTAAAACCCTGGCGCTCGTCCCCGCTTGTTCCCGAAGGAAAATAGCAGTTCAAAAGGGTGAAAGACGAAAAATCGGTTCGCAGAATTCTGCCCTCTCTGTCGTAGTGCGGTAAACCACTGTCCTTGGATACAAAAACTGCAGGCTTTTTGCTGAGTGTAAGCGTTCCGCTGTAGCCTTTCTTTTCTGCTGAATTCCAGTATTGGTATGGATAACCAAGCGACTCAAAGACCGAACCGTCAATCTGGTCCTGTTCGGCTTTGGTTTCCTGAAAACAGATGATGTCGTAATCACCCTGCGCTATCCATTCCGCAAGGCCTTTGCTCAAGGCAGAGCGAATGCCATTCACATTGTAAGAAATTATTTTCATTTTGTATTTGAGAAAATTTAGAAGCCGATTTGTCAGAATCCGGTCTTTTTCTGGTGTGGAACAGGCACCGGCAAAACGGATACAAAATTAATCATAACATAGCTCAGAAGCAACATATTCCCACTTTAATTGTAAAAAAGCCTCTTTGTTTATGAAACGGTTTGATTCTCCTGAATAATTGGTGTTTTTCAGGCAAATACATACTTTTGTTTTTTCGGAATAAACTTAATAATATTGCGTTTGTTTCGCTGAAGATGTTCATTATATGCTGATTTACAGATTCAATCGCAGTATTTTCTCATTTGCGAATTATCCGTCACAGATTTCTTAATAAATCAAATATCGGATGCCCGTTGCAGTAAATCCGGCGTCGCAAATGGAGCCTGATAGAAGGTTTACTGCTATCTGTCTATAATATTTTGAAATTGTCCTAAAGTTTGAGAGATTTACACTGCTTTTTAAAAAAGAATAATACAAATACTATGAGCAAAAAATACCAATTGCTGGTTCTATCAATTTTTATTTCGATTTCTGTTGTTTTTG
>CANHEE010000020.1 GCA_947459655.1 Lewinellaceae bacterium | reverse complement strand
CCGGAAGAGAAGGAAGGGAGGCGTTGAATTTCGCACTCGCACCCTTGCATATCTGCATCGGCCCTGTCAACTTCGCAGGAGGAACCTCCTTCAATATCTGATTTTTATCGTAGGTACAGATTACGTTGCACTGGCATTCACAGAGACCGTCAATCTGAAGATAGTACACCTTACATGGACTAACTGAGGTGGTAAGAATACCGGAAGTACCAACGATACAATCAATAGCTGTCACACTACCACAGTTGTCACCTTCCCAGATGGTCATCTGAACGCCCAATCCGCATCCTCCCGCAACGCAGTTGGATGTGGTAATGGAAAAGGTCAGTTTATTACCTGAGGGACGGATAATCCACCATGCAGGATTGTCTTCCGAAGTTCCGGAACCACATGGCAGATTTAGATTAGGAGAAACGCCATTCTGATTCGGCTGACGACCTGTAATGGATGATTTGTTGACGTCAATGCAGGTAGCCGTACAGGGCGTACCTTCGACCAATTGCGCCTTCAGGTTTATCGCAAAACAAAAAAGCAATACAACCGATAGTAAACTTTTAAATTGCCTCATTTTTTAATTTGGAAAAAATTAAGTAATCCCGGGATGCATTTCCCGTCTTTCATAGTTTGTTTTTTAAAAAATGTCTGATTGTCAAAATATGCAAGGGTATGCAGAAATTTGCAGACAACAGCTTTCCACGTTACAAATGTAGGTTTATTATCCGAAGTCTGTGACAACATTTTACAAAAAAAATAATTTCAAAAAAATATCAACATGCTGTATATGAGAGTTTTAATTGAATGTTGCTTAAAACAAACAAATTTTGACCATTGTCACAGTAAAATCAGGCCCGAAAGTAGGACTGTTTTGACAGGTGCAAGGGATCATCTTGATCTTCTTGCCTTTGACTTTTGACCAAGGCAGACCAAATTAGCAAAAAGACGATAGGCACCCGGAACGCCTGCAGGGAGCTGTCTGAAAAAAGAAAGTCCGGTGTAGACATAGTAGCCCTTCCCTACCTTTGCAACGAGCAATCCACCTTTTCTTGACGGTTCACCGGCATCATTACACGACAGCACTGCCTCTGCTATACTGTCCCATTCGACGGGAAAATACAACCCACGCTCCTGGATCCAGCCATTAAAGTCTTCTTTTCTTATACTATTCGGGTAGTTGAGGACCGGGTGATCTTTAATGAGAAAAGTTACCTCGGCATCCTCATCAGTCACCCTATCTCGTGAAAGTTTCATTTTAAAGGGTGCCAGTTCTTCCAGAAACAGGTCAAAATTGTTGTTGTATTGAACGATCATGGTACCTCCGTCTTCAACAAACTCATATAATCGGGGCTGCAAGACCTTCAATCGCTCGACAGTATTGTAGGCCCTGATTCCCAGAATCAGTACATCAAATCTCCGAAGATTGGGCGCATTCAGGTCTTTTGCCTCCATAATGGTTACGTCAAATCCTATCTGACGAAGGCTCTGTGGTATCTCATCCCCCGCACCCATTAAGTAGGCAATTTTTAGTTGCCCGGTGCTGATGTTTGCCCTAGTAACTTTTGCCAGGCAATCCTGATACACCATCTGTGCGGGAATATGATCGTACTGTATCGTGGTCATTTTTTTACTGTACTCCTTTTGGTTGACAGTTGCATAAGCAAGCAACTCGCCCTCAGCAGCTCCCTTTGGCGGAAACAGTTCAAATGAAAATACCTGCTCTTCTCCTTTTTTCCGGGTACTAAATGAAATTAATTCCGGTTTGCAATGCCATCCGACGGGCAATTTCAGTCCCAACACACCGTGCAGACTGTCCTGGCTACCAGATCGCAGGGTAACGCGAATATCCTTTGATGCGACGGTACTGAACATGTATGCTCTGTTTTCCAGCGATACCGAAACGGGTGGGATTATCTCCAGAGGTCTGAATATCTCTCCCCTTATTGGATCTTCGTATTTGTGGGCAATATTGGATTCGAACTCAAAAGTTTGACCTCCTATTTCCATCAGAAATTTCGCCCTGAGTTGTTTGGGTGTCTCCGGCAGTCCGATAAGCTGTTGTTCTTCTACAACGAACATGTTCTGATTGTGGGCATTGTTCAGCCAGTATGCGTTGGAAAAAGGTAATCCAGCAGGCAAATTCAGGTTCAGTTTAAACTTATAGGTTTTATTAGTCTGCATGGTTAGGTTCAGTATGCTGTCCTTTTCTGCAGCCGCTACCTTTATTGCTCTGCATTTCACAGTGGCATTTGAACGATTGATTAGCTCAACATTTACCCTTAGTTGCTCACCCGGCACGGCTGAGAAATCTGCGGCTGATGCCTCCAGATATAAACCAAGACAGCTTTGCAATACTGCGCTCAGTTCTTCCCTTTTGATGGATTTCCATTTGGATTCTGGCAATGCATCTATGGCTTTGGCTGTTTCCAGCAACAAAGGAATACTGTTTTCGGGGTGCTCAAACTGGTATTCAGCAATTAATCGGCTGACAAGTGCCCCAACCGCTGAACTACTTTCAAGTCTGGACCAGTCGGTATCGATGCCGTCAAATAGATCGGCTCCCGGTTTCTCCCCTTTCATGAATTCAAACCACTCCGTGTACTCTCCCCTTTCAGAAATAGTGCCCATACCCTGGCAGCGGTGCTGTGAGCGACTTTCTGCCGCAATTTCGGTATTGGAACGGCCTTTGAGCGGATAGTAGACGCCAATGTCGAGCTTCTGCCATTTTGATTTGTCTACGCTTTCAAACTTTTCTCTACCCCCATAAAACCACCACGAAACATTGGTGAGGCAGCGCTTTGGTTTCCATACAGACACATATTTCAATTGCTCAGGAAAAGCAGTGGGATCAGCAGCAAGATCATAGGCCTCCAGACTGATTATCGCTGAGGAAGTGTGATGCCCGTGATTGGGCCGTTCGGTAGAGGTGGTAAAGCGATTGATGACAATATCCGGCTGGTATTTTCGGATGGCCCAGACTACATCTGCCAACACTTTCTGCCGGTCCCATTTCTGGAGGGTTTCATCCGGTGTTTTGGAAAAACCAAAGTCGTTTGCTCTTGTAAAACACTGTTTTGCGCCATCAATGCTCCGCGCGCGCAGCAATTCCTGGGTACGGATAATACCCAGCAACTCGGCCTGCTCAGAACCAATCAAATTTTGACCACCATCTCCCCTGGTCAGCGACAGATACCGGGTATCGAATTTCCGGTAATTGGACAGGTATGATAGCAGGTTGGTATTTTCATCGTCCGGATGTGCAGCAACATAAAGCACAGACCCGAGCACGTTCAGTCGCTGTATTGCTTCGTAAATCTCAGCAGAACTCCTCCTGACCGGCGTCTGTCCACTTGCCGGCAAAACATTGCAAAAAGATAAAAGACAAAAAAAAGCAAATAATCTGAACATGACAAGTGCAGAGGAATATCAGCAATGGCTGTTTTTTTAAAATTTTATTGCAGAAAGATACAAAAGGGCAAAATTATCAAAATAAAAGTGGAAATGAGCCAATGCTTTCATTTTATATTTCAAAAAAAAATCCCGGAAACTCAAAAGAGCTTCCGGGACTTAATCATCCGTGTTGGATGGTATTAATTTTCAGCACCTATAGCACCAAAGTCAAATAAAAGTGAGAACCTCAGGGTGTTGTCCAGAGGGTTACGCTGGGCCGTTGTCGGGACAAGGTATGAGAAGTTCAAGCCAAATATATTGTACTTGATTCCAAGACCCAACGTGAGGTATTTGCGTCCGCCTTTCAGTTTGTTTTCATTGAAATAACCGGCTCTCACGGCAAATTGCTTGTCGTACCAGTATTCCATACCTAGCGAATAGGTAAACTCCTTCAACTCCTCAGAAAAACCTCCGGGTGCATCATTGAAGGATTTGAAAACCGAGCCAATGGGTGAATATTCTTTATAGTCCGGAATACCTGCCTGTCCGCTGTTGTCCCAGTCGGGATTAGTAGATGTGGTACCATCGGTATTTCTGATTACTTTGGGCTGAGGCGTAGGAACCATCAGCTTGTTGACATCAAGGGCAATGGTAATACTGTTGTAATCATCAATATTGAATTGGTAAGCAGAACCAAGGCCGAGATTAGCAGGGAGATAGTCCTTATTTGCAGAGTTGGTGTAGGAGATTTTTGAACCGATGTTGGTCACAGACAGCCCGAGACTAAAATTGTCCTTTAGTCTCTGTCCTGCTCTTTTAACCTGCGTGCGGTAGCTCAGGGACATATCCGCTGCCCCTGCATAGCCGATTTTTGCACGTTGACCACCAACATCAACCCCTGAAGCGAGGTTGGAGTAGATAAATTTGGCGTTGATTCCTACCGACAAATTATTAGTAAGTTTCTGGGCAAATCCACCATTCAGTTCCAGTTCATTTGGGGAACCAGTTCCTGTGGGGGTACCATTGTCGTCTGTAAAGTTGATTTCTCCGAGAGAGAAATAGCGGGCGCTGATTCCGACTGCCTGACGGTCGTTGACTTTGGAGTATCCTGACAAGTACGCAATATACATATCATTCAGCCCAAGTGCGCGCAGCCAGGGAGTGTAGGTCGCAGAAACACCGGCACGCTCCTCTGCGAAAGCCAGTTTGGAGGTGTTGTAGTGCATTGCGTTGGCATCAGTGGAAACCGCAATTCCAACATCTCCCATTGCTCCAGCTCGGGCATCGGGTGTTATTCTCAGAAATGGCACAGCTGAAATAACCGTGTTGGCGCAAGGCTTCCCACTGGCGTCTATAATCACATTGCCTTTCTTGTCCAGAAAACACTGTGCGCTGACAGAAGTGCTCAGCAACAAAAAACCAAATGATACTAAAAATATGGATCTGATCATGTCTAATTTTTGTGATTTGCTGTCAGAATAGTGTCAGACTGTGCAACAAATTCGTGATTTTGTTTAAATTATAAAAATGCCGGTACTAGAACGACACAATGTTTTCGTTATTGCTTTTTGGATTATTTTTACAGGAAACTGCAAAATTACTTTCGTGGTTCATAATCTGCAAACATTCCCGAAAATATAATATAACGTAGTACCAAAATCATACCATCCGCAAGCCCGCGAACTTAATTTGAAAAAAACCATTACTTAATGACCCGGCTTTAATACTTTTGCTTCCAAAAATTACTTCAATGAATGCAATCCGACACAGATTTTTGTTTTATGTCCTTCTTATTTTTCCCGCATTCCTATTGCGGGCACAACAAACGCCGATACTCTGGAAAGCAGCCGACCCTGCGTTGCTGGAAAGAAATATGAGGGGAAAAAGGGAGATCATTCCTGCGAAAGCATTCACATTTACACTTGAATACGGTTCCTTGCTGAATACGCTGAACACAGCACCAATGAGGTTCAGTGATTTTCGTCAGGAAGAAATGCCAAAAATCATTCTTCCGATGCCCGATGGCACCGCGAGAACGTTCAGTATGATGGAAGCATCTGTTATGCATCCTGACCTTCAAAAGCAGTTTCCCCGAATCCGCTCCTACGCGGGTTTTGATGTCAATAACCCTTCTTCAACAATCAGGTTAAGTGTTTCACACAAAGGTTTGGCTGCAATGGTTCTTGACACAGACCGAAGCACCTTTATTGATAGCTATGAAAACGGATCGGTCTCGGGATACATTTCATACGACAAGACAGACTTCAGTAGCGATAAAAAGATGAGTTGCGCCCTCTACCACGATGAGGAAATGCACTTGCCCGACTTCAGTGAAAAATCTTTCAGGACAGGTGATGGCTTCATGCGGAAATACCGACTGGCACTTGCGTGCACAGGAGAATACGCACAATATCACGGGGGAAAGGTAGAAAATGTCCTGGCCGCAATGAATAAATCCATGACGCGCGTCAATGGTGTCTACGAAAAGGAGTTTTCCATCACCATGGAACTCGTACCAAACAACACCAAACTGATTTTTCTGAACGCCACTACAGACGGCTACACCAACAATAACGGTTCGACCATGCTGGGTGAAAACCAGCAGAAATGCGATGCCCTAATTGGCAATACCAACTATGACATCGGCCATGTATTCAGTACCGGAGGTGGAGGTATCGCCAATTTAGGTTCACCTTGCACCACCAACAACAAAGCCAAAGGAGTCACCGGATCCCCCAACCCCGTAGGAGACCCATTTGACATAGACTACGTCTGTCACGAAATGGGACACCAGTATGGTGCACAGCATACCTTCAACAATACTTGCAGCGGAAATATTTCAGCAAATTCTGCCTACGAACCGGGTAGCGGAAGCACCATTATGGGATACGCAGGTGTCTGCACGCCGAGTATTCAGCCCAATTCTGATGCCTATTTCCACGCTATTTCCGTCGCCCAGATCAATCAGTACACCACAAGCGGAACAGGTAACAACTGTCCGGTAAAGTTACAGACCAGCAACCTGAACGAACCCGACGTAAATGCAGGCGACGACTTTACCATCCCGAAAGAAACACCGTTTGAACTTACCGGTTTTGCCACAGATGTTGAAAGTCCGGCTTCTAACCTTTCCTATTGCTGGGAGCAATATGACCGTGAGCAGGTAACCATGCCTCCAACCGGCTTCAACAATACAGGTCCACTCTTCCGATCCCTTTCACCTCAAAAATCAGCTGTAAGGGTTTTTCCGACAATGAACAACGTCGTAAAAAATACAAAAAATACCTGGGAAGCCCCTCCTAAAGTGGCACGTACCATAAACTTTAGACTAACAGTTCGGGACAATGACATCAATGGTGGACGCAGTGGCTTAGATGCCATGAAAGTCACGGTAGCCGATTCCGGACCGTTCAAGGTCACCTATCCTGACGAAACAAAAATAGCCTGGACCTCAGGTTCGTCGGAAACGGTCACCTGGGATGTGGCGCAGACCAACGTTGCGCCGATATCAACGGCCCTGGTGATGATACTGCTGTCCTCAGACGGGGGATACACTTATCCGGATACCCTTGCCAAAGCGGTCCCAAATAGCGGAAATGCCGTAATAAAGGTGCCTTTCAAAAATATTTCAAGGGCAAGAATCAAAATTAAAGGTGTCAACAATATCTTTTTCGATATCTCCAACAACGATTTTGTCATACAAAAACCATTGGTGCCATCTTTTGCCTTCGGCGCAAATCCCGGAGAACTGAAAATTTGTCTGCAAAACAAAGACTCCGTTCAGATTGACCTCCCGGTCAACTCCGTTGCAGGATACAAACAGGTGGTTAAATTGTCGGCATCATCCCTTCCTGCTGCTGCCCGATATAGTTTTTCCAAAGATACCATCACACCGGGTGGCAGCGTAAAGCTGACCATTTTCAATCTTCGCAATGCGGGTGCAGGAAGCTTCAGTCCGGTCGTCATGGGTGAAAGTGGGAGCATCACAGATTCGATTTCTTTTCCACTAATCATTTTCGGTCAGATTACCCAGACACCGGAACAACTCAGACCATTGCGGTACAGCCGTGGCGTTGGACTAAAATCGCCGTTTGTATGGAGAAAAATGGCTTCGGCAGACAGATACACTATTGAAATCAGTAAGACCCCCGATTTCAGTATCATCGATGAAACAGCAACCGTTTCCGATACCCAATATGTGGCGACAAAAACGACAACGCTGCAGATTTACCATTGGAGAATCAGGGGAATTAACCCCTGCAATAGTGGTTCGAGCAGCCAGGTATTTTCTTTTCAGACAGGAGTTTTGCTTTGTGATACCCTCAGAAACAACAATGCATTGAACATTCCCATTGTAGCCGCTGAAGTGAGCAGCAAGATAGATATCAGCCGCAAGGGTATTCTTGGCGACCTTGAAGTTTACACCAAAATTGACCATCCATACCTTTCCGATCTTGAAGTACAACTTCAAAATCCAAACGGGGAGCAGGTTACACTGTTTTCCGGAGCGTGTTCAGACAGAAACAACGTTGATGCTACCTTCAGCGAATCAGGAAATAATCTGAGCTGTGCACTGAGCAGCCCTGCCATTAGGAACAGAATCAAACCAAGGGAGTCGTTTTCTGTATTTTACAACGATGCATTCAACGGTACCTGGACACTGAAAATCAGAGACAAAAAGCTGGACGATGGCGGAACGCTACTTGCCTGGAACCTCAGGGTTTGCCGCAATTTCGCACCCGACTCGAGCCTCATCGTAGAAACAGACACCCTCAGGGTAACTGAAGGACAATTAAAAAACATTGGTGACGATCTCATTTCGGCTACCAGCATTGGTCTCGGTCCGGATAAAATTACCTATAAAATCACGCGCCTGCCCGACAACGGGACCTTGAGGAGGGGAACTTCCGCAATGACAATTGGCAGTACCATCACCCAGCAGCAAATCAATACCGGCTCCCTGTTTTATCTGCCAGAAACCGGGAAAGGTGCTACGGAGGACAGCTTTGGGTTTGAAACCCTTACCAGTATCGGTGGTTGGGTTCCAAACAACGATTTCCCCATCCGCATCAGCGCAAACAAGATGAAGATTGTTGCCACCTTGCTGCGGCCGATCCGCTGCCATGGCGACAGAGACGCGCAGGTCAGCCTGAGCGCCACCGGAGGTGCAGAACCTGTTCAGTACAAATTAGACGATAAGCCATTTGGTTTTTACCCGGTATTCGATTCGCTGAGGGCCGGCACCTATCAGGTAACCGCAAAAGACAATGATGGTGTGAGCAGCTATTTCACACTAAAAATAAGTGAGCCGGCTCCCATTACCGCCAGCATAGTCAAAGACAGTTCGAATATTAAACTGTTCATTACAGGTGGCACTCCGCCTTACCTCATCAATTACGACAACAGTGGATTCTCTCCAAACAATGGCTGGAACAACCAACCAAATGGTCTGCATAGCTTCGTGATACGGGACAGCAGCGGATGCATATATACCGACAGTTTTAGATTGAGTGTAAATCCGCTTAGAATAGTGTATGGTACACAAAGGCCAAGCTGCAGCAATTCAGCCGATGGAAAAATTAGCGTAAATATGGATACCGGCACCGCGCCGTATTCCTACAAATTAAACCAGAATCCGGCTCAGAATACTTCTGTATTTGATAGACTGCAGGCAGGTACCTACCTACTTTCGGTTAGTGATGCCACAGGATTCAGTAGAGCGATTAAAGTCGAACTCACAGGACCTGCACCACTGCTCATCAGTACAAGAACTTCGGGCGACAGTCTATTTCTGGAGGCTACAGGGGGCACAGCTCCGTACCTGTACAGCATTGATGATGGTAAAAATTATAAGCAGTCTTCTGTATTTCCGGGTCTCAGCAATGGTACCTACCAGATTGCTTTGCAGGATGCCAACGGCTGCATGCTCAAGAAAACGCACAACTTTACATCCATAGCCGAGGCGAACGATGATGCAGAGATACGGCTTTTCCCGAATCCGGCTACTGCATTTGCAGAGGTCATCATTGAAAACGGAACAATAGTACCGCTACAAATAACTGTGGTAAATGCACAGGGCCAGATAATCAGCAGCAGCGAAATGAAGGCTGGCGAGTCAAAGCACCGCCTGAACACAGAAAATCTTGCGGCCGGATTTTATTCTGTCATCATCTTCGGTAAAGGCGTGGACAGGAGATTCAAATTGTTGATAATGAAATGATTTTAAGGTACATCGCACTCTTTGTTGGAACGGCAGTACTTGCCAGGTGTCAGAGCCCGGGCACAACGGATAGCAATGAAAAATTAAATCCCGGGTTTGCATATTCTGTGAACCAACCTACCCAGACTTTTGAAATGCCGGCTGCCTTGAAAGAAATTTCCGGACTGGGCATGTCAGAAGACGGGCAGCTACTGACCCATAACGATGAAGAAAGTAAAATTTTCAAAATCAACAGATTCAGCGGTGAGGTAATGAGTGAAACGCTTTTTGATACAGACGGAGGTGATTTTGAGGGTATCGAAATGGTGGGCCAGACCGTATATGCAGTCAAAAGCAAGGGGAAACTCTACGCCATCCACAACTTTGCGCATACCGAAAAAATAAGCACGGAAACCTTTTCCTGTTCCGGACTCAACAAAGCTGCAGATGTAGAGGGACTGGCTTACGACCCACAGCAGAAGATTCTTCTTCTTGCTTGCAAGGGACCTGCCGAAAACGCATCAGAAAGGGAAGTTTGGTCGTTTGACCTCCAAACAAAAAAATTCAGTACAGAGCCTGTTTTGAAAATCAGCTACGCGCAAATCAGAAACTGGCTCACAGAGCACCAAGCTGATATGTCCACGTTTGCGGATTTCGAATCTGAAACCGCACTATCTTTTCACTTCGGCAGTTCAGGTTTTGCCGTTCACCCCAAAACTGGGCTTTACTACATTCTTTCTTCGCCGGGCAAAATGCTACTGGTCTGCAAAAACGACGGCAGTATAATAAACCTACTGAAGCTCGACAAAAAGGTACATGCTCAACCTGAGGGAATAACTTTTTCGGCAGATGGAACCATGTACATCTGCAACGAAGGCAAAAAGGAAAGCAGTCCGAAAATTTACAGCATACCGGACAACAGCAAATAATTTTTGACACAAGGCAATGGCTCCAAAAATTCTTTTCTATACCAAATTAGACTTTGGC
Source organism: Lewinellaceae bacterium (assembly GCA_947459655.1). Taxonomy (GTDB): domain Bacteria; phylum Bacteroidota; class Bacteroidia; order Chitinophagales; family Saprospiraceae; genus CANHEE01. Next base: position 24,127 of record CANHEE010000020.1, on the reverse strand, counting down.
AATGATGCCCACTCGGGCATCAGTAAAAAAATATTTGCGCAGGCAAAAGCACTGCGTAGGTTGGGGATTCAAACAGACCTGCTGTATTTTAGAGGAAATAGTGTTGTTATCAGCAACGGCGAAAGTGAGCAGATTTTTCAGCACAGTTCGCGGTGGAAGCGGTTTTTCTTTCAGTTTTATGGTTTTATGAAAGTGATTGATATGAAGCAATACAGTCACATTTATATCCGGCATTTCTTCTTAAATCCGGTAACTTTGATGCTTCTGAAAAAACTTAAACAGGTCAACACAAATGCCTCATTGGTGATGGAGATTGCCTCCTACCCCTACCATGAACAAGTACGGAAAAATGACCTCAGGGACAAGATCAGATATGGATTGGACAAACGTATGTGCGCACAGCTTAAAAAATATGTCGACCGCATACTGACCTACTCCGACTTTGACACCATTTTCGGCATTCCGACCATTAAGACCTCTAATGGGGTCGACATAGATGGCCTTGAACCCAAACGGTTCACGCCCCTGCATGGTGAATTTCACATTCTTGGCCTTGCCAACGTACAACACTGGCATGGGTTTGACCGCGTCATCAGGGGTTTGAAAGGGTATTCAAGACAGCATGAACTTCCCGTTTTTTTCCATATCGTGGGCAAAGGAGACGCCATCCCTGCACTCAGGCAGGAATGTATCGAAGCAGGACTGGAAAAGTACGTCATCTTCCACGGGCCGCAATACGGAGCCGATTTGCAGGGATTTTTTGATCGCTGTCATATTGGAATCAGCAGTCTGGGCATGCACCGGATTGGTGTGGCCGGCGGAGAAACTTCCAACCTGAAGGTACGCGAATATTGTGCCCGAGGTATACCATTTATCAATGGTTATTTAGACAGAGACTTGCCGACAGATTTTCCATATGTAATGCAGATCGCAGCAGACGAAAGTGCGGTGGACATCGCTTCAGCTGTGGATTTTTACCGAAATCTGCTGGAAAACCATCCCAAATATCCGGCAGCGCTGCATGAATTTGCAGTGAAAAACCTCACCTGGGAAGCAAAATTTGAAGGATTGAAAAAGTGGATTTTGTCCTGATTTTTGTTCAGGGAAGCTCTGCAAACAATGTACGAAGCTCGGGGTATGCCAAGAGGTACTTCTGCACATTTCTCTTGCTCATCAGAAAATATATTTTTTTACCGAAACTACCCTCTGCTACCAGCGTCATGGTCGCAACAACCACAATACCGATATCTCTGGTTCTGATACTTTCGATATTGTCGGTGGGGTACCTAAAATTCCTGAAGTAATTTGAAATATAAACAGAGGCCTCATCTGCATCCACACGTTTAAGCTTAAAAACGGTAAACCAGAAGAAGACAAAACCCAGCAGAAGAAAAAGAACCAGTCCGATCCTGAAAAAAACTATTGAGTACCCACCGATATAATCATCGTCCAACATAAAAACGGCGAGGACGAAGGTGCTGAAGAAAGCCAGCCAGATGCAGGGTAGAAATATTTTGTAAAATAGTGTGGTGCCGGAGGAAAGTTGAAACATGGTTTATCGGGAGAAAATGTTATACTTGATGATACAATAAATGGCCCTGACAGCATCCTTCCAGCCAATCTTTTTGCCCTCTTCATAGGTGCGGCCGTAGTAGGAAATACCCACTTCGTAAATGCGTATTTTCGGAATCCGGCTGATTTTGGCTGTCACCTCCGGCTCAAATCCGAAGCGTTTCTCTTTCAACTCCAGTGACTGAATCATTTCCCTCCGGAAAACCTTGTAGCAAGTCTCCATGTCGGTAAGATTTAAGTTTGTGAACATGTTGGAGACAAAGGTTAGAAATTTGTTTCCGATGGAATGCCAGAAAAACAGAATGCGGTGAGGCTTTCCACCGATGAACCTCGAACCATATACAACATCGGCAAAATCATCCAGAATGGGCTTCAGCAAAATCCCGTATTCCTGCGGATCGTATTCAAGATCGGCGTCCTGGATGATGACATAGTCTCCACTCGCTTTGCTGATACCGGTATGCAGGGCAGCGCCTTTTCCCATGTTTACCTCGTGACTGTAATATTGAATATTCAGCTCGGGATGCGCGGAAGCGTATCGCTGCACCGCTCCTTCGGTGTCATCTTTGGAACAGTCGTTGGTGATGATGATCTCCTTGTGCATCCCGTCAGGAAGCTCCGCAAGCCTGATTTTATCCAGAATCAGGTGGATGGTGCGGGCCTCGTTATATGCCGGAATAACAACAGACAGTTTTTTTGACATCAGCGGTATTTAAAGCGCAAAGATATCATCTTTTTTCCTAAAGGCATTTACCTTTGTAAAAATCGTCTTCCAAAATGCCACACCTCAGCCGGTTTTCAGACTTCGATATTCAGCTGTTCAAAGCGGGTAAGCACTTCAGGATCTACGAGAAACTGGGTAGCCACATAATGGAGTCTGAAGGCAAAAAAGGCGTCTATTTTGCCGTCTGGGCACCCAATGCAGACTATGTTTCAGTGGTAGGCGATTTCAACGGCTGGCAGGAGCACAGCCACCCACTTGTGCCTCGCTGGGACAGCTCCGGAATTTGGGAAGGATTTATCACAGAAATAGGCAAAGGGGATAATTACAAGTATTGTATTGTCGGCAAAAAAAAATGGAAAGCGCTGAAGGGCGACCCCTACGCCCGTAGGTGGGAAACTCCTCCCGGTACCGCTTCGTTAGTCTGGGATAACTGGTATGAATGGCAGGATGAAAAATGGACAACACAGCGCGGAAAACACAATAGTCCGAAACAACCCATGTCCGTTTACGAGGTTCATTTGGGCTCCTGGAAAAAGAAAATTGCGGAGCACAACCGCTCCCTATCCTATTCTGAACTGGCAGAAGAACTGGTTGCTTACGTCAAAAGAATGCAATTTACACATGTGGAGTTTCTGCCTGTTATGGAACACCCCTACGTGCCTTCCTGGGGTTATCAGATTACGGGCTATTATGCGCCCAGTGGACGACAAGGCACTCCTCAGGAACTGATGTACCTGATTGACAAATTACACCAGGCCGGGATTGGAGTGCTTTTGGATTGGGTACCCTCCCATTTCCCTACTGATGAGCACGGGCTGGCCAATTTTGATGGTACTTTTCTATACGAACATGCTGATCCAAGAAAGGGTTACCACCCTGACTGGAAAAGCCTGATTTTCAACTATGGACGCGGAGAAGTCAGGTCATTTCTGATTTCTAATGCGCTTTTCTGGCTTGACCTTTACCATGCCGATGGACTGCGGGTCGATGCAGTGGCATCCATGCTCTACCTCGATTATTCGAGAAAGGAGGGAGAATGGGAACCAAATCACCTGGGTGGAAGAGAAAACCTGGATGCAGTGCATTTTTTGAAGGCCTTCAATGAGGCAGTTTATGCACATTATCCGGATGTAGTCACCATCGCAGAGGAATCAACCACCTGGCCGCTGGTGTCGAGACCTACATACGATGGCGGACTGGGATTTGGACAAAAATGGATGATGGGATGGATGCACGATACCCTGAGGTATATGGGCAGACCGCCCATATACAGAATGTGGCACCAGGAAGAAATCACCTTCAGCATCGTGTATGCTTTTGCAGAAAATTTTATGCTTCCCCTGTCACACGATGAAGTGGTGCATGCGAAAGGCTCACTCATCGGCAGAATGCCGGGTGACGAGTGGCAGGCCTACGCCAATCTGAGAACAATGTTCGGATACATGTTTACCCATCCCGGCACAAAATTGCTGTTCATGGGTGGTGAATTTGCACAATTGGAGGAATGGAGCCATGACCGCGGACTGGACTGGCACGTTACATCGGACCCGATGAAAAAAGGCATCATGGAATTGGTTCGGGACCTGAATGCACTCTACCGTTCGAAACCCGCGCTTTATGCGAGGCAGTTTGAGCCAGCGGGCTTTGAATGGATTTCACTGGATGACAACCTCAATGCGGTCATTATTTATCTGAGAAAAGGCTTTGACGATGATCCCGATATCATGGTAGTTTGCCATTTCAAACCGGATACCGTGATTGATTATGAAGTAGGCGTTCCGTATAACAGCAGCTGGAAAGAAGTACTGAGCACGGATGCGGAGATTTATGGTGGTACAGGCCAATTCCACAACTTAAAGCCCCTGAAAACACATGCAGGGAAGAAACACGGCCGGGAATTCGCTCTGAAAGTCAGCCTGCCACCGCTTTCAGTAACGGTCTTTGAGTGCATCCAACGTGATACTGCGGATTCCGAAAGTGCCGATAAAATCATGAAAAAGCGTAGTAAAAAGGCATAAAATCGGATGGCATTTTGATTCCAACTAAGTCTTTGTCTATCTTACAATTCAACCTTATTCAACTGAACATCTGTCACTTGTCAGCTACTTCCATACAGCTTTTCAGCGAGTCCATCAATAGTCCGGTTACAGAGATTATCGGAGGCCTGCCTGGTAATGTGCGGTTGTGGCTAAAGCGTGACGACCTGATCCATCCGGCCCTGTCGGGCAACAAGTGGCGCAAACTGAAGTACAATCTGCTCAATGCGGAGCAGAACAACCAGAAAACCCTGATTACCAAAGGTGGTGCATTTTCCAACCATATTTATGCCACCGCGGCCGCGGCAAAAATGTTTGGATATGATAGTATCGGCATCATCAGAGGAGAGGAGGTTAACAACCCCACACTTGATTTTGCAAAATCCTGCGGCATGAAACTGGTTTTTATTGACCGCACCCTTTTCAGAGCCATCGATGAAGATTTTCCACATGAAAGCATAGGCATCAAAAGTGATGGTGCCTGTTTTTTGCCGGAAGGCGGAACCAATCAAAAGGCCATTCTCGGCACTGCTGAACTGGCAGCTGAAACCATAGGTCAGCTCGGCTTTATCCCGGACTACTTTTGTGTTCCGGCAGGGACAGGCGGCACAGCTGCGGGACTGATAAATGGTCTCAAAGGAGAAGCAAAAGTGCAGGCCTACTCAGCACTAAAAGGAGATTTTCTGAAAAATGAAATCAGCAGATACCTCAGCGATACCGCCGGCGAGTGGACACTGGAAACCGATTATCATTTTGGCGGTTATGCAAAATACAATGCAGCGCTGATTGATTTCATCAACGATTTCAAGGAAAAACAGGGAATTCAACTCGATCCGCTGTATACAGGCAAAATGATGTATGGCATCTACGACAAAATCAGGGATGGTCTTTTTCCGCCCGGATCCAACATTCTGGCCATACACACCGGCGGACTGCAGGGAAACGAGGGCTTCCGGTTCAGACATGGCGATTTGCTGACTTGAAAACCCGAAAACCGCAGGACGAGCAATCGAAGCGGCACAAAAATTCGTTTTACATGCCAGTGATGGCAAATAAAAAGGAAGACTTTAGCTGCCTTGAATGCCCGAATTAGTCTACTTTTGCAGCATGAGTAGCGAAAAGAATCCAAAATCAGTTACCCGGCTCTTGAAATACACCTGGAGGTACCGCAGGGGAGTTATATACAATATGCTCTGCAACCTCATGATGGCGGTGTTTACCATCCTGAGCATTCCGATGCTCATTCCTTTCCTGAACATTCTTTTTGACCGTGCAGCAAAGGTTACCACAGCCCCGACCGGTTTCGATCCGGGTGGCTGGGCAGCTTATTTTTTCTCCGATTATGTCATTCAGCACGGTAAAAACTCGGCACTTTTGCTGACCTGTGGATTGATTATTTTTGTATTTTTCTTCAAGAATCTCTTTCGCTACCTCGCACTTTACTTTATTACACCTGTCAGAAACGGGATTGTCCGCGATCTGCGGCAGGCAATGTTCGAAAAAGTGGTCAGTCTGCCGATGGGCTATTTCTCAGAACAGCGCAAGGGCGATTTGCTCTCCCGCATTACTTCAGACGCTCAGGAAGTGGAATGGAGCATACTTAATGTCATTGAAACCATCGTTCGCGAACCCATCGTCATGATCGGAAGTCTGGCTTTTATGGTGTATATCAGTCCGGCGCTGACCATGTTTGTCGTTGTACTCATCCTGTTTGTGGCTTTTGTGATCGGAACCATTTCGCGCACCCTTCGGAGAAACTCCAATTTGGCGCAGGAGCGCCTTGGCAACGTAATTTCAATTGTTGAGGAAGCCATTTCCGGACTGAGAATCATCAAAGGTTTCAATGCCGAAGGTTACCAGACCCATCGTTTTTCCAGCGAAAACAACAGTTACCGCAAATTGGTCACCTCCATTCTGCGCCGAAAAGACCTGGCCTCTCCCCTTTCGGAATTTCTGGGTGTTTCAACGGTTGCCGTTTTGTTGTGGTTCGGTTCGCTGCTTGTTTTCAAGGGCCAGCTGCAGGCAGAGACATTTCTGTCTTTCATTTTTGCCTTTTACAATGTCATTGATCCAGCCAAAAGTTTTTCCTCAGCAATTTACAATGTGCAGAAGGGACTGGCTGCGGCAGACCGCATAGAGCAGATTCTGAGTGTGCCGGAAACCATCCTTGAGCCTGAACGCCCGCAGTCGCTGGGCATTTTCTCAAAAGAAATAGAATATCGGAATGTGGGTTTTTCCTACACGGAAGACCGGAAAGTACTGCACAACATCAATCTGAAAATACCGGCGGGAAAAATTGTCGCGCTGGTCGGATCCTCTGGTTCTGGTAAATCAACCATGGCCGATTTACTGCCGAGATTTTATGATGTAACGGACGGAGAAATTCTGATGGACGGCATTAACATCAAAAATCTAAGCCTGCGCGAATTGCGTGGACAAATCAGTATCGTTTCGCAGGAGGCTATACTGTTCAACGACAGCATTTTTAATAACATTGTGTTTGGAAGGGAGGGTGTCAGCGAGGCTGATGTGGTCAACGCCGCCAGGATAGCCAACGCCCACGATTTCATCAAGGAAACCGAAAATGGATACCATACCAACATTGGCGACCGCGGAATGAAACTCAGCGGGGGGCAACGTCAGCGCCTGACCATCGCCAGGGCCATATTAAAAAATGCACCAATCCTGATTCTTGATGAGGCCACCTCGGCTCTCGATTCGGAATCTGAACAGCTGGTTCAGGGTGCTTTGAATGAGCTCATTAAAAACCGTACTGCGTTGGTGATTGCCCATCGCCTGTCAACCATCCAGCATGCCGACAACATCGTGGTAATGAGAGAAGGCGAAATCATAGAGCAGGGAACACACGAATCGCTGCTTGCAGGAAATGGAGACTATGCAAGACTCGTCTACCTTCAGAAACTGTAGAAAAAATCAACTGAATTTTTGCTTCAAAAAGGGATGCAGAAACACTGCGGTAAGGATAATGCTTACTCCCACATAAAAGGACGAATGCAACTCCTTGTTTTCCTGCAGGATAAACCAGGCCATGAAGATGCCGTAGACCGGCTCGAGATTGATGGCCAGGACTGTCGTGAAAGCCGAAAGCTTTTGCAAGGCATAAAGCGACATCGTAAAGGGTACCACCGTACAACCTACCGATAACAGAAGCAGATACCAGAAATCCTGTAGGGAAGGCAATATTGCCGTTGAGGCATCAAAAAATGCAATAAACGGCATTACCATACTCAATAGCAGAAATCCGCTGCCCAGTTCAATGGCTGTCATGCGGATGGGATCGATATCGTTCAGTAGTTTTTTATTCAGGACGGAAAAAAGGCCAGACCCGAAGGCGGCAAGAATACCGAGTACCACCCCGAACATCATCCTGAAATCGAGGTCATTTACGATCAATGCCATCGAAGGAATGATAACAATTGCGATGGCGAACTCCAGCTTTCGAAAGGGCTTTTTAAACACGAGCGGTTCAAAAATGGCAGTAAAAAGCGCAGTCGTGGTAAGACAAACCAAGGCCACCGAGGCGTTGGCATATTTGATGGAGCCGTAGAAACAAAGCCAGTGAAAAGTAACTATTGCCCCAGCCAACATTACGCGGTACAAAACGGACGAAGGGATGCTTTTTAGAAAAGAAAAACCTTTTAACAGCAGAAAAAAACAGAAGGCAGAAATGCCCATGCGCCACCATACCAGAGGAAGGGCCGTGACCGAAATCAGTTTCCCCAATATGGCCGTAAATCCCCAGAGGAATACCGAGCCATGCAGCTGCAGATATGCTTTTGTATTGTCAGTCACCGGCATTTATTCGGCAAGCTGGTAAACCGCAGGCAGATTTCTCCCTAGTCCGTCGTAATCCAGACCATAACCTACAATAAATTTATTTGGAATTGAGAAACCCACCAGTTCGGGCTTTACGTCGAATGCGAGTGCTTCAGGCTTGAGGAAACAAGTTGCCACGATGACCGATGCCGGTTTGTGCTGCTGCAAGGTGCTGATGAATTCGCTGAGGGTCCGACCAGAGTCGACAATGTCTTCAACGATGATGATGTCGCGGCCTTCTATCTTCTCAGATTCCAGTCCGATTAAGGTGTTGATTTTACCGGTAGAGGAGGTCCCCTCATAGCTTGACAGACGCACAAACTGGATTTCACAATCTTCGCCGTAGGCCCGAAGCAAATCGGCGGCAAAAACAAAAGCACCGTTCAGGATTCCGATGAAAAGTGGGATTTTGCCTTCATACCGCATCCTCAAAACGGAGCCCAATTCTCCGACCCGCTGCTGAATGTCCTCCTGACTGATCATTCTTTGAAAATTCCTTCCGTGGAGGGTAACCATTTTTTTCATTCTTTCTCCTGATTGCGTTTGGCCAATCCTGCTGCAAACTTATTAATTCTTTCTAACTTTACGCGTTGTATTTTTCTACAACACCTTTCATTTAGGGACAAAAAAAAACAATAGCAATTTGAGAAAGCAGAAAAAACCGGTCATCTGGGAAAATGTCAGTATTCACGGACTGGCAGACAAGGGTCGTGGTGTAGGCAGAAACAGTGAGGGCATGGTGGTCTTCGTGGAGCAGACCGCTCCCGGAGATGTGGTGGATGTACTGGTCACCAAAAAAAAGGATTTTGCCGAAGGCAGACCCATCCACTTTCACGCTTACTCAGAGGATCGCACATCTCCTTTTTGCACCCATTTCAACATTTGTGGCGGCTGCAAACTACAGCACATGACCTACGATGCCCAGTTGAAATACAAAGACCAGATGGTCCGGGATGCATTGCAGCGCATCGGTAAGATTGAAGTCGGAAGTTATCTGCCCATCATCGGTGCTGAAGAGCAAAAATACTACCGCAACAAACTGGAATTTACGTTCGCCAACAAGCAGTGGATTACCCAGGAAATGATGGACCGCGGTGACAGCAATCTGCGAGATGTTCTCGGATTTCACCGTCCGGGGGCGTTTGACAAAATGGTACATATCGATGAGTGCTTTCTGATGCCTGAGCCCATGAACGCGCTCAGAAATTATATGCACGCTCTGGCGGTTGAGCAAAAGCTGGAATTTTACGATGTCCGTAAGCATGAAGGTTACCTTAGAAACGTGATGATGCGCATTAGCACGCTCGGACAAATCATGGTAGTGATGGTTTTCAAATATGAAGACAAGGCAAAGCGGGAAACCTATCTGGATGGTATTTTGCAAAAATTTCCTGAAATCACCTCGCTACAGTACTGTATCAATGAGGGTGTAAACGACTCTCTGTGGGGCAAAACCATCAGCTGCTATGCCGGTAAATCATATATTGAGGAGGCTCTTGGACATGTCACCTACCGTATCGCGCCACACTCGTTTTTTCAGACTTCTACTAGGCAGGCAGTCCGACTCTTTGACACAGTGGCTGAATTTGCGGAATTGAGCGGAAAAGAGAATGTATACGATCTTTACACGGGTGTGGGCAGCATTGGTTTGTACCTTGCAAAAGACTGCCTACAAGTGGTAGGGATAGAAGAAATACCAGAAGCCATCGTTGATGCCCAGCAAAATGCTGAACGCAACAATATTTCAAATACCACCTTTTATGCCGGTGATGTGAAAAATATTTTAACGGACCAATTTGCCGAACAGCACGGAAAACCGGACGTGTTAATTACCGATCCGCCGAGAGCGGGTATGCACGAAAAGGTTGCCGAAATGCTGCTCAAACTGGAATCGCCCAAAATAGTGTACGTCAGCTGTAATCCTGCAACACAGGCGCGCGACCTTAACTGGCTCTCTGAAAAATATGAGGTGGTGAAATCCCGTGCGGTCGACATGTTTCCGTTTACCCATCACATTGAGAATGTGGTATTGCTTACCCTGAAAAAGAGTTGATATCTACCGGTGCTATTGCATCGAGGTAATTTTATGGCGGTAATGGCGCAAGATATTTAGGGTAAGTCCCGGAAAAAAGCGGTAAATCCATTGTATGGCCAGTGCTGAAAAAGAGGAGTACATCCTAAATTTTCTTTTTTCCAGTTGCCTGATGATTTGTCCGGCAGTTTTGTCCTGCTTCACGGCTTTTACGCCGCTTCTCTTTCTAAGCACCTCTTCCTCACCCCTGGCATTGAGCATGGTTTTCTGCTCATCGTTTTCGGTGAAGCCGGGATAGTTTATCCCTACAAAAACGCCATCATCAGACAGTTCACTTCTGAGACTTTCGGCCAACCCAACCAAGGCACGCTTTGTAGCCGAATAGGCCGAATAGCTGGGAAGCCCCACAATTCCGGCAACAGAACCAATGAACAAAATGCTGCCTTTTTGGCGGCAAATTTCCTCCACACATGCGAGCGTTGGGTGAATACTGCCAAGTAGGTTGATGCGTACAACTTTTTCGTATGCCTCAGGCACAATTTCCTTGATCAGTCCTCCTGATGCAATACCAGCGTTATTGATGAGTATATCAATGCGACCGAAGGAATCAAGGGCCAGATTGCGCAGTTGGATGCAGGAGGCATAGTCGCTGACATCGCCGGCCAAACCAACCACGTGGGGTGTGATTTGTCGTAATTTTGCCACTGCAACATCTACTTTTTGTTCAGAGCGTGAATTAATGACCAGCCTAGCACCTCTTTGTGCAAGCATCTCCGCTGTTTTTAATCCTATTCCCTGGGTTGAACCCGTAATAATGATAACCTTGTCGCTGAACATTTCGTTTATGATTTTTTTGTGTAACCGTTTTCCTCAAACCACCTGAAGCATTCCTTTACAGCGACATCTAACGGTGTTGAGGGCATCCGGAGTTTTTCGCGTGCTTTCCTACCGGAATAACAGTGTTCTTCACAGGATAATCTGGCCATTTCTTTGGACACGGTTGGAATCTTGCCACTGATTTTGCCTATCCAAGAATTGACCATACCGAACAGCATCACAAGCGGAACCGGAATGGTAAACTTTGGTGCGGGGACACCAATGGACGCAGCAATCAGCTCAAATGCCTCTTTGTAACTCAGACTGAAATTGCCGAGAATGTAGCACTCACCGCGCTCACCCATGGTCAGGGCATTGGCAATGGCAACAGCAGCATCTTTAACGGCAACATAGGTTTTTGAACCGAGGGTATAGACGGGAACTTTCCTGTTGTACAATGCCAAAATCATTGCACCGGAGCTCGGTCGACTGTCGTGGGGTCCGATCATAAAAGTCGGGTTGACAACCAATGCATCCAACCCCCTATTTGCAACTGCATTGAGCACCAATTTCTGAGCCTCGTATTTGGAATCGAAATAATCAAGGCCGTACCGGAAACCAATATAGGGAGTTTTTTCATCTCCGGGATGCTCCGGCGTGCCCGGTCCGAACGAGTTGGCTGTGCCCACATGAATGAGGCGCTTTACCTCGTGCTTTAGGCAGGCTTCAATAACATTGGCCGTACCGTTGATGTTCACCTCCCGTATCACAGCCGAATGTGGCGGGTACACTTGGGTTGAGGCGGCTGCGTGAATGACCATGTCGTGGCCTGCTACTGCGTTACCCACTGCATCCGGGTCGAGGATATTCACATAATATCTGGTCAATGGCAGTCCCTCCAGTCCGGGTGCAGGCAGGGTTTCGTTCATCAGCATGGCGCTTACTTCGTAATTTCTGCCCAGCAGTTCGCGCACCAGGTTGCTGCCTAAAAGGCCGTCTGCACCGGTAATGAGTATCCGCATTTCTCGAGTTGTTTTTCGTTTGTGAATCAGGTCGTAAAAATAATGTCACATCTTAGTATAGCAATCAAAATCAAGTTTTGCATGCAATTGGTAATTTTTACTGTAATTGCTCTACACTCTGCCCCTAACACTCCGCCAAGCCAACCGATATGTTGACCGCCAGGCCTCCTTCGGAGGTCTCTTTGTATTTGGAGTTCATGTCCAGCGCCGTCTCCCACATGGATTTGATGACCTCGTCGAGGGAAACACAGGCGGCTTCCGGGTCGCTCTCCAACGCGATGTTGGATGCCGTGATGGCCTTGATGGCGCCCATCGAATTCCGCTCGATGCAGGGCACCTGCACCAATCCGCCGATGGGGTCGCAGGTCATGCCGAGGTGGTGCTCCATGGCAATTTCGGCAGCCATCAGTACCTGTCCAACCGAACCGCCCATCACTTCCGTCAGTCCGGCCGCAGCCATCGAGGATGACACACCTATTTCGGCCTGACAACCGCCCATCGCTGCCGAAATGGTTGCGTTTTTCTTGAAAAGGGTGCCAATTTCACCTGCTGTTATGATGAAACGCACGATTTTATCATCGTCAAAATCGTCAGTGAAGCAAGAGGCGTACATCAGTACCGCCGGCAACACACCCGATGCGCCATTGGTCGGCGCGGTGATGATGCGCCCGAACGCGGCATTTTCCTCGTTGACGGCCAGTGCAAAACAACTGATCCACTTGTTGATGGCCGTAAAATTTCTTCCCGTAGATTTGACAGCTTCAATCCACTCCTCGCGATTGGAATAGCTCTTGCCCTCCAGCAATTTGCGGTTGATACCCGCCGCCTTGCGCTTGACGTTCAGTCCACCGGGCAATATGCCCTCCCGATGCGTACCGCGCCAGATACAAGATTTGATTTCGTTCCATATGTTCAGGCACTGCGCTACGATTTCTTCCTTGCTCCGCCAGGTCTGTTCGTTGAGCATAACCAGATCAGACATGCACAGGTTCAGCGCTGCACAGTTGCGTTCGATGGCTTCCGCATTGTGACAAGGGTAGGGCGTGACCTTACTTCCAGCCTTGTTTTCAGACTGGTTTTCCTGTACCACAAATCCACCGCCGACAGAAAAGTAGGTCTCGCTGTAACAGCTTTCATCAGTTTGCCAGGCGGAAAACCGCATTCCGTTAGGATGGAATGGCAGACTCTCAGTGAAGTGAAAGATAAGGTCTTCGGCATAGGAGAACGCCAGCCATTTTTGCGCGCCCAGCTGAATTTTCTGCTCCGCCTTGATGCGTGCAATCTTTTCGTCTATTAAAGTAGTATCGATGCTAGTGTAGTCTTCACCGCTCAGTCCGAGCAATACTGCGACATCGGTACCGTGACCGATGCCTGTTTTCGCTAGTGAACCATACAACTCAACCTTTAGCTGTATGGTAGATTCGAGCAGATTTTTCTGGGCCAGTGTAGCGGTAAACATTTCTGCTGCCCTCCAGGGGCCCATGGTATGAGAGCTCGAGGGTCCGATGCCGACCTTGATCATTTCAAATGCACTGATTGATTCCATATCCTCTTCATTGCGCGGCAGACCGGCTCCCGCTTATTTTTCCTTTCTTTTTTGAGCAAAATATTTGAAAACCTTTTTCCCGGCGGCCTTGCCTACCACCGCCTGAATTTTATCGATTTCTGCCTCCGATAGTTTCTTAATGGATTTAAAATGGCTGAGCAGTTTGTCTGCTGTGACGCTGCCGATTCCCTCAATCTGCGTCAGCTCGGTGACTGTAAATCCTTTGCTGCGCTGGTTGCGGTGAAAGGTAATGCCAAATCGGTGCGCTTCGTTTCTGGCCTGCTGTATGAGTTTCAGGCTTTCCGATTTTTTGTCGATGTACAGCGGAATGGGATCTTCTGGAAAAAAAATCTCCTCGAGCTGCTTGGCAATGCCCACAATCGTCATTTTTTTCTCCAATCCGAGCGCTTTGATGCTTTTCATGGCGGCGCTGAGTTGCCCCTTCCCGCCATCGATGATGACCAGCTGTGGCAAACCCATGTCCTCCTCCAACAGTCGCCTATATCTGCGGTAAACGACTTCCTCCATCGTGGCAAAATCATTCGGCCCCTCGACGGTTTTTACATTGAAATGCCGGTAATCACGCTTTGAAGGTTTTGCATTTTTGAAAACCACACAGGAGGAAACGGGAAAAGACCCATGAAAATTCGAGTTGTCAAAACACTCGATATGCATAGGTAATTCGCTCATGTTCAGGTCTTTCTGCAAAGTGCGGAGTATGCGCTCTTCACTGCTTTGTTTGACCGATTTGTTGATCTGCTCGCGGCGTTTTTGCAGCAGAAAATACTGTACATTTTTCTCTGAAACCTCCAACAACTTTTTCTTATCCCCGATTCTCGGCACCGTAATCAAGATATCATTTTCAGGCACCGACACCTCAAAAGGCACGATGATTTCACGGTTTTTGTTGCCGAATTTTTCCCGTAAGGCGAGTATGGCGTAGAGCAGGAGGTTTTCGGGTTCGTCGTCCAGATTCTTGGTCAGTTCCTGGGTGAATGCGCTGATGACAGCTCCGTTGCTGACCCGCAGAAAATTCACATAGGCAAATTGCTCGTCAGTCGCGATAGAAAAGACATCCACATCGGAGATGGTCGTGCTGACTACCGTTGATTTGCCCTGGTAGTCTTCCAGCGCAAGAAGTTTCTGACGCACCAGCTCCGCCTTCTCAAATTCCAGTTCTTCGGCGTAGCGTAGCATTTCCTGTTTCAGGTATTGCTTTACACTGCCAAAATTCCCCTTCAGAATATTTTTTATCTGTGTGATTTTCTCGTCGTAATCTTCCCGGCTCTGCAGTCCCTGACATGGACCGAGGCAATTTTTAATGTGGTATTCTAGGCAAAGCTTTACTTTTTTGCGCTGAATGGTTTCAGACGTAAGCGCATAAGGACAGGTGCGCAGGGGAAAAAGCTGTTTGATGAGATCGCGAATGACATAGACCTGCTGCAGTGCAGTATAGGGGCCAAAATAAAGAGAACCATCCTTGATGACCCGGCGGGTCATGTAAACCCTTGGGAAAGCTTCGTTCTTAATGCAGAAATAGGGATAGGTTTTCCCGTCTTTCAGCATCACATTATAGCGTGGTTGGTTTTCCTTGATGAGGGTACACTCCAGCAGTAGAGCATCCTGCTCGGAGTTCACAATGGTGTATTCAAACCTGACGGCTGCCCTGACCATGGCCTTGGTTTTGGCGAGCATATCGCGCCGCTCACTGAAATAACTGGAGAGACGACTCCTGAGGCTTTTGGCTTTTCCAACGTACAAAATCACCCCCGCGGCAGAGATAAAACGATACACACCCGGAGCCGTTGGAACGGTATGCTGCATTGCCCTGTACTGCTCTATGGTCATTTTCTTCCTCGCTTCAAATACGGCCGAAAAGTAGTATTTTTTTAG
Source organism: Lewinellaceae bacterium (assembly GCA_947459655.1). Classification (GTDB taxonomy): domain Bacteria; phylum Bacteroidota; class Bacteroidia; order Chitinophagales; family Saprospiraceae; genus CANHEE01. Next base: position 8,649 of record CANHEE010000020.1, on the reverse strand, counting down.
TATTTATTCAAAATACTTTTCATTTCTAAGGGTTGTTAGTAAATTTGTGGACATCAATTTTACACGCAGACATTGCTTAGTCTATTTCGCACAAACCAGGCCCTGGCCAACATTCTCCTGCTAATTTATATCGCTTTGCTCAGAGGGGTGCTGTTCTACACCGGAGAACCGGTTTTGCCTAAGTCTGCCGGAATATGGTCCTTTGAATTTTATCGCTGGGTAGGCAAGGATTTGTGGTTGCTGCCCTGGTTTGCACTTTGCGCCATTCTTTTCCAAGCGATTTTCATCAATTTTGTCGCGGCGCGATACAGACTGTCAGAGGAGATCACGCTTTTTTCAGGGACATTTTATATTTTACTCTGCAGCGGCATCGGTGGACTGGCCAATATGCCCCCTGCCCTGCTGGCGAATTCTTTTCTGATCGTTGTAATTTACCTTCTTTTTGACACCTACCGGCAAAACAATCCGGCGGCGGCCATTTTCAATATCGGATTGTGGGTCGGCATCGGAAGCCTTTTTCAGTTTTCGTTTTTCCTGTTCGTATTGCTGGGTATCATCGGACTAAACATCGTTCGCTCCTGGAACACCCGGGAAATGCTGATGCTGGTTTCCGGTATCGCCACAACCTATTTTTTATGTGGCTCGGTGTATTACCTCTGCGATGCCTGGCCCTTGTTTGTTGAGCAGCAATTTTCATCAAACCTCGCTTTCATCCAATTTAATGCACACAATACTACAGTCTCCTACATTGAACGGGGACTTGTGTTACTGCTAATTGTAGTTGCGATACTGAGCCAGGGTGTGTACGCTTACAAGAGAAACATACAAGTACAGAAGTTTCAGAGTATCCTGTACTGGGCTATGATCATTGCCGCAGTAACCGCCGTCTTCCACGCAGGCGCGGGTACAGAGCAGCTGGTTTTTGTGGCCCCAATGCTCGCTTTTTTCATGATGTACCATTTTACCAAAATGAAGAGCAATATGGCAGAAACCCTCCATCTGGTATGGATGCTGATGGTAATTTTACTGCAGTTTCATAATTTCCTTGGCTTTTAGCCATAAAAAACCTAAGATTCAATTCCCATGCTTTACCCACAGCGCACCATCAACTGCAACGGTATACTGCTTGATTTGACCACTCCTGTGGTGATGGGCATACTCAATGTCACACCCGATTCCTTTTACGATGGCGGAAAGTACAGCGATGAAAAGAGCATCTTTGAGCAAGTGGAAAAAATGCTTCAGGAAGGCGCCGAAATTGTCGATATCGGCGCCATGTCTTCGCGACCAGGAGCAACGATCTTGAGCGAAGAAACCGAAAAGGAGCGGCTGCTTCCAGTCATCAGGATGCTAAAAAAAAACTTCCCGGACCTCATTTTATCGGTAGATACCTGGCGTTCGGAAATTGCGCTGGCTGCAATTACTGAGGGAGCCGGAATCATCAACGACATTTCGGGCGGACAGTACGACTCCAAACTTTTTGAAACGGTCGCAGACATGAAAAACATCCCGATGGTATTGATGCACATCCCCGGAAAACCGGAAGAAATGCATAAAATACAGCATTTTGAAGATGTCTGTGAAGAGGTCATACGTTATTTTGTAGAAAAAGCCGGACAGCTGCGTGCATTGGGCGTAAAAGACATCATTCTCGACCCTGGCTTCGGATTCGGGAAAAGCCTCAGCGACAACTATACATTGCTGAAAAATATGCACGTTTTCAAAATCCTGGAAATGCCGCTGCTGGCCGGATTGTCGCGAAAATCCATGATATACAAAGCACTCGATACAACTGCCGCTGATGCACTTAACGGGACTACAGCACTGCACATGGTTGCTCTACAACAAGGCGCAAACATTCTCCGTGCGCACGATGTAAAGGCCGCAACGGAAACCATCAAACTACACAAGCTTGTTTCCTGATTATGCACGATCTGTCACCCTACCACCGTTGGAGAGATTTTTATACAGCCGAAGAAGATGAGTTCTCGCCTTTCCACGGCTGTGAATACAGCGAATTTGAATACACCAAAAAAGTCTACAACTACTATATCCACCCTCAATGGGACGATTTTGGGTCAAACACGCTTTACCTGAAGGTATTGTTTGTGGATTATGAGGAGGGTTACGCCATCATAGAATTCATCGGAGAATGGAACGACACCATCTACAACGACATCATGTTCCTGAAGAGAAATGTTATCGACCCCATGATCAAAAAAGATGTTTTCCGCTACATTCTGATCTGCGAAAATGTACTGAATTTCCACGGGTCAGACGACAGTTACTATGAGGAATGGTGGGACGACATAAAGGAGGACAACGGCTGGATTTCATTCCTGAATACACACCGACATGTAGCAGAGGAAATGGGTCGTACAGGCCTGCAATTCTACGCCAACTTCGGTCCGGAATACAACGACATCAATTGGCGAACGCAAAAACCGGAAAGAGTCGCAGAGGCCATTCAGGCGCTAGTCGACGGACGTATCAGACGAGTATTCTGATAAAATTGTGTCTAATACTAATTACCCTTGTTCATCCTGCGTTCACGGGCCTTTTCCAGCAGCTCTTTCTTGAACTCGCGGTCCAGATCCTGCAATCTGGCTATTTTTCTGGCCGGCAACACACCCCTTAGTTTTTGAATAAATTCTTTTCTGAGATCAAGTTCCCTGCCTTCGCGGTCGAGTGAAGCTTTGATGTACTGCTCCGCTTCAGCATCGCTTATGTCGTCTGCAAAAGTAGCGCGATTGCCCTCCAGCCGCAATTTTTTGGTCTGATCACGGTATTGGTTGTACAGCGGCCAGAATTTCTGTGCCTCTTCGGTACTGAGATCGAGTTTTTGCGTGATAAACGCTACCTGGTAACTCTCCAGCTTGTCTGCAAATTTGCCATTGTTTGGTCGCTGTGCGAATGCTGCAAATCCAGTAAAAAGAAGGAAAAAGAGGATTACTGTGTTCTTTTTCATTTTTATTTTTTGAGAATAGTGAAAAAATACTTTCATAAAAAGGCCAAATATCAGATGATATCTTTCAGATCGTCCTCGCTTATTTCGCCTTTGTCAATCATTTCCTCTAGAAGCTGCTGTACCTCATTTTCACCGGCCGCTTTCAACTCCGGGGCACTATCCTGCGTTTTCTCCGGATCCTGAATGTACGCTTCGGATCCATTTTCGGTCGCTGTAGCACTCCACAGCGTTTCTATTTCAAATTCGTCAAGGTGCTGTTCCAGATATTGCTGTATTTCAGTATCAGGTACGCAGGCAAGCTGGGTACAATTGTCTGCAATCGTAGTATGAAACTGCCACCAATACATCAGTAGCACAGCGGCAAAGGACGATGCCGCCAAAGCTAATGGCGAAGCAAAAATCCATTCCAACTCGGACAGTAATCGCTTAAGCAGGTTATTGCCATGAGGAACAACAACTTTTTCTGTCGTTGCAGACGCATTCGGGTAATCATTTTTAAGCTTCGCAAAAACGCTTTCCTGTACTCCCTCGAAAAATCCCTCCGGCACCCTGCAGTGTTCGGGTTTTTCTTTCATTCGACTGAGGTAAGGCGAAATAGCCTCCAGTTCTTTTTTTAATTCATTGTTCATTGTCAAATTTTTTCAGCAAATGCCCAATCAGGATTAGCTATTGGCAAGTTTAATTCAATTCATCAGCCTTGTGTTCCTGCACAAAGCGTTCAATTTTTTTTACCGCATGGTGAAATGATGCCTTCAAAGCACCAACCGAAGTGTCGAGTATAGTGGACATTTCTTCGTAAGGCATTTCACCGTAATAGCGCATGTTAAAAACCAGTTTCTGCTTTTCAGGCAAGGATTCCACGGCATTTTGAAGCAACAGCTGTGCTGCATCACCGTCGAAGTAGGCATCGGCTTGCAACTGATTCCAGGCGCCGCTAATTTCGCCATCTATCGAAATCGATGTCTTTTTCTTTTGTAGAAAAGTCAGACTCTCGTTGGTCGCAATGCGGTAAAGCCAGGTGTAGAGTTTAGACTTTTCTTCGAAAGTGTTGTAACCTCTGAATACCTTAATAAAAGTGTTTTGCAGGACATCATTAGCATCTTCGTGGTCGTTTACCATACGGCGGATATGCCAGTACAACTGCTCCTGAAAGGTCTGCATCAGCAGCGCGAAACCCTGCTCGAATGTTGCAGAATTGCGCAGCAGTAAGAGGATATTTTCATCGCTGGCTGACTTCACCTAAATTGTTTTTTTCAAATTGTACACTATGACCTCCAAGACACTGAAAGGTTTAACCGATGTAGGCGCTACACCATACCAATACTCATTTTCAAATAAAAATTCCGCTCGTGGTCTGAAGAAGTGGTAAAAAATACCGCATTGCCCTATATTTACGCCCGAACGGCATTGAATCGCACAAAAATCTGTTAAAAAATGAAAATTACTGCTAAACTACCTCATTTCCATCTGCTCGGAGCGATGTTCCTTTTGCTCTTTTCAATGGGTGCTATAGCCCAGAACAAGGATTCCATCTGGTTTCAGGGCAATTACAACAAAACAGAGTATCGCATCCCGATGCGGGATGGCAGCCTACTCTGGACTGTAGCCTACACACCAAAAGATACTTCTAAAACTTACCCAATGTTGCTGATGAGGACACCCTACTCGTGCGCTCCCTACGGAAAAGATACTTTTCCAAGCCGCGTGCGGTACGCTCGCATGATGCGCGAGGGCTACATTTTCGTACAGCAAGATGTGAGGGGTCGTTGGATGAGTGAGGGCGAATTTGTGGATGTCCGGCCATTCAATCCCGACAAGAAAGGCACAGCGTTTGATGAGGCAAGCGATACATACGATACGGCCGACTGGTTGCTCAGTCATATTCGGCATCACAACGGCAGGATTGGCGTTCTGGGCATCTCCTATCCCGGATTTTATTCTACCATGGCTACGCTGGCAAATCACCCGGCCATCAAGGCAGTTTCGCCGCAAGCGCCGGTCACCGATTGGTTTATTGGCGATGACTTTCACCACAACGGTGCCTTTATGCTCATGGATGCCTTTAATTTCTACTCCGGTTTCGGACAACCAAGACCAAAACCTACGACAGTCGGACCCAAAGGTTTTGACTACAAGATGGCCGATGCCTATCGCTTTTTCCAGAATGTCGGACCGCTCAAAAACATCAAAACCCTGTATTTTGGCGATAGCCTGAAATTCTGGAACGACCTAATGAAGCACCCCAATTACGATGCTTTCTGGAAGGCGCGCAATCCGCGGCCACACCTTAAAAACACCATGCCTGCAGTGATGACCGTGGGCGGCTTTTTCGATGCGGAAGATTGTTTCGGGGCCCTTCGAACGTATGAAGCGCTGGAAAAACAAAATGTGCAGTCTCATCCCAATTACCTGGTGATGGGTCCCTGGTTTCATGGTGGCTGGGAGCGAAGCGATGGTTCGAGTCTCGGAAATGTTAGTTTCGAAAGCAAAACTGCTGAATATTACCGCGAAAACATACAACTGAAATTTTTTGAATACTACCTGAAGGACAAGGGTACTTTTGACCTCCCTGAAGCTAGCATTTTCGAATCCGGCTCCAACCGATGGAGACGTTATCAAACCTGGCCACCGACCGAGTCCAAAGCTACTTCATTCTACTTGGGAGAAAAACAAACCATAAAAATAAGCAAACCAACGACAGTCACAAGCTTTGACGAGTATGTGAGCGACCCCGCGCACCCGGTTCCGTACACGAAAGATGTGCAGCTGAACCGCAATAACGAGTACATGTGCGATGACCAGCGGTTCGCGACACGCCGTCCCGATGTGCTGGTTTATCAGACCGATGTGCTTCAGGAAGACCTCCGCGTTGCGGGCCCTGTAAATGTAGACCTGTATGTCAGCACAACCGGAACCGATGCCGATTTTGTGGTGAAACTGATTGATGTATTCCCCGATGATGCCAAAAACTGGAAACGCTCGGATGTGCCAATGAGCGGCTATCAGATGCTGCTTCGCGGCGAACCGATGCGAGGAAGGTTCAGAAAGAGCTTTGAACAGCCTATACCATTTAAACCAAACGAGGTCACGCGTATTAGCTTTCAGATGCCGGATGTGGCGCATACATTCCTCAAGGGCCACCGATTGATGGTTCAGGTGCAAAGTAGCTGGTTTCCGCTGGTTGATATCAATCCGCAAAAATTCGTGAACATTTATGAGGCCGACGAGAAAGATTTCCAGAAAGCCACGCATAGAATTTACCACGATAAGAAGCACCCTTCAAAAATTGAACTTGGTGTAATCGGCAAATAAGCCTGGATAAAAGAAACGCCGCAATGATGACTCGTTGCGGCGTTTTTTATAAATATGAAGTTCTTAAACTCCTCGGTTTGGATCAAACTGCTCGAGGTAATCGGCTACCCGGCGAAGGAAAGAACCTCCCAGTGAGCCATCCACCACACGGTGGTCATAACTGAGCGACAAGAACATCATCTGACGAATTGCGATCACATCACCGTACTCGGTTTCGATGACAGCTGGCTTCTTCTTGATGGCACCGGTTGCCATAATGGCCACCTGCGGCTGATTGATAATGGGCGTGCCCATGACATTGCCAAAAGTACCTACATTGGTGAGCGTGAACGTACCACCCTGAATTTCGTCCGGCTTCAACTGATTGGCTCTCGCACGAACGGCAAAATCATTCACCTGACGGGTTAGTCCTGCAAGATTCAGCTGGTCTGCGCCTTTGATGACAGGTACAATCAGGTTGCCAGATGGCAAAGCTGCTGCCATTCCGATGTTCACATCTTTCCGAACGATAATTTTATTGCCATCCACTGAGACATTAATCATAGGGAAATCGCGGATGGCTTTGGCTACAGCCTCCACGAAGATCGGTGTGAAGGTGATGTTTTCATTGTATTTTTTGGAAAATTCTCCCTTTACTTTTGCGCGCCAGTTGAAGAGATTGGTCACATCGCATTCCACAAATGAAGTCACATGCGGAGAAACGTGCTTTGACATCACCATGTGGTCAGAAATGAGTTTCCGCATACGGTCCATCTCAATAATCTCTACGTTTCCACTAATGCTCACAGCAGGTGGGGTTATCGGCGCAGCTGCAGGACTTGATACTTTTGCAGGACTTGTTCTGTTTTGCAAATATCCCATGATGTCCTTCTTTGTCACTCTTCCTTCTGCGCCGCTTCCATTTATTTTTTCCAGCTCATCTACAGAAATACTCTCCTGTTTTGCAATGTTTTTCACCAATGGTGAGTAAAAACGCGTACTCTGAGAGAAGTTGGCTGTCTGCAGAGCAGGCTGCTTCACTTCCGGTGCGGCAGCAGCAGGTGCTTTTTCAGCGGGAGCAGCAACAGCCGGGGAGGCTTGCACCGCTTCTGCTGCATCTGTAGCAATGATGGCGATTACCGTACCGATGGGAACCACATCATTCTCCTTAAAACGAATCTCCTTGATGACGCCGTCAGTTGGCGAAGGCACTTCCGAATCAACCTTGTCGGTGGCGATTTCGAGAATGGATTCATCCATCGCAACTTTGTCACCAACGTTTTTTACCCAACGAAGGATCGTGGCTTCAATGATACTCTCACCCATCTTGGGCATTATCAACTCGATCTGAGCCATAAATTCGTATTTTATTGCTTGATAACTGATTTCAAAATGACATTTTCCTTCGGGAAAACAGCGGTTTTGAAGCCGCAAAGGTAAGGCAATATTTCAAAAAGAGAAAGGAATTAAAGAGTAAAATGACCGCTACAGGTAGGTGTAAAAAAGTCGCACCCCTTTGGGCACGACTTTTGAAAAATTATAATCCCGTGAACACAAACTACATTTGATGGGCAGGCTATGAAAAAATAAGCCCGGACGTTTTGCTTTCGATTTCCGAAAAGCTAAAAATGAATCCTATTTTTTCGAAAATCCAGTATTGGTATTGCTCCACTACCTAAAATCGGGTAATTTTTCTACTGGTTGCAGCAATAATTGCTTTCGATTAATCCAATTGTGTTTACAATTCAAAACCATTAGCGTAGCAAAGATGAAACACTTAGATAGTTCCGCCAATGATAAAAATCATTCGCAGTGGTTTATTTGAATATAAATTTCTTAATATATTGATTTTGTGATATATAACACCCTGAATAGATACTCTACTACACAGTTGAATTCCTTTTTTTCAGGCGAAAATGTATAAACTAAACGAATCGGGCAATTTCAATTGCACAGAAAACCAAAATCCACCAACCGAGCAGAGTCAAAAAGCGTATTTTGAGCCGATCTGCCGTGCGAATGCTCAAATCCATTATCTTTGGTGTTGATTTTTAATCATCAACTCAATCCAAACGCTCAAATCTCAATGCAATTTGCAAAACGCCTGATTGTTTTTATGCTTCTGATGTGTCCGGTCGTCGTCGCAAAGGCACAGGAGGATGCGTTCAAGTTTGATCGTTACGGCGTTCAGGAGGGACTATCGCAGGGTACGGTTTGGGATATTCTACAAGATTCCAAAGGTTTCTGGTGGTTTGCCACCTCAGACGGACTGAACAGGTTTGATGGTTATGAATTTCATACTTACCACCACCATGAAGAGGAAGGGGCATCTTCGTTGACCTCAGGGGACATCAGAAAACTGTACCTCGACCGCAACGGCGACATCTGGT
>CANHEE010000019.1 GCA_947459655.1 Lewinellaceae bacterium | reverse complement strand
GGATCGAATGGTATAGACTCGGCAGATGTAGCAGTGGACACTGCCTACACAGATGCTAACGGAAGTTTTACGTTGAAGGCAGGTGAGGGCAACTACTACATCAAAATTGTTGGTCAGGGTGTTCCCGCGGGATATATCAGCTCTACCGGTGACGGAATAAACGACACTGATGGTTCGGGGCCGTATGAGCCTGGTCAAAATGGCCTCAATCCAAATGAAGATTGCGGAACCCAGCAGGGTAGTAGTGTAACCAGTGGATTGCTAAATCTTGTTTATGATCAGCAACCAGTTAACGACGATAACGATCCAAGCACCAACAACAACATTGATTTTGGTTTTTATGAACCCATTATCCCTCCTGCAAGTATCAGCGGAGTTGCCTTTCTCGATCGCAACAAAGATGGACTAAGTACTGGAGAAGGGCCAATCGCTGGAGTTGTTGTAACGTTGCACGGAAGTAGTTCAGCAAGCACAGTTACTGACGCTACAGGCATGTATCATTTCTACAATCTTGCTCCTGGCACTTACTGGGTTACCTTCAGTGTTCCTGCATCGTTGGTTTTCACCAAATCCAATGAGGGTATGAATGACTCCATCGATAGCGACGTTGATTCCATTTCGGGTTCATCTTCGCATTTAGTTCTTATCGCAGGTCAAAATGCAGGAATTGATGCAGGTTATCAGGACAATATCGCGCCAGTCTTTAACTCAACTGAAGACGCGTCAGATATGGTGGTTGAATGTGATTCGGTGCCAAAACCTGTAACTCTAACCGCAACAGATGAAATAGATAAAGCTGTAAAAGTCCAATTTTCTGAAAGCATAACTACAGGGAATTGTGCTGACAATTATGTTGTGATCAGAACCTGGACTGCCGTGGACAGCAGTGGCAACAGCAGGCAGCATACCCAGCGGATTACAGTACGTGACACCAAACCTCCTGTTTTCATTTCCTGCCCACAGTTAGCTGATATAACTGTTGAATGCCATGAAATTCCGCAGCCTGCAACCGGCTTCGAAGCATCGGACAACTGCGATACAAATGTGGAGATCACTTTCAAAGAGGAGAGAACTGATGGTTCTTGCACTGGCAGCTATACCCTGTTGAGAACCTGGGTTGCGACAGACAACTGTGGTAACTCGACCACGAAATCTCAATCAATAAGAGTTTACGACCGCTCTGTTCCTCAGTTCACGGCGAACTTGACTGATATTCAGGTTTCCTGTGAAAATGTACCAAAGGTGCCGTTCGTTTCAGCTACAGATAACTGCGATCAGGATGTGGAAATCAGCTTCAATGAAAATATTCAGCTAGGCACCTGCAGCGATAGCTATCATATTACTCGTCAATGGGTGGCGAATGACGACTGTGGAAACACAGCAAAGATGGTTCAGCACATAACTGTCATAGATAACACTGCACCGGTATTTTCAAATGCTCCTGTTTCTGTCACCGTTAACTGTGGCGATAATACAGCACAAATGCCTGATGTCAGTGACAATTGTGACAAGATTGTTGCAGTCTCTGTGTCAGAAACCCAACCGGCAGGTGACTGTATAACAGGTAGAACAATTACAAGAACTTACACGGCAATTGACAACTGTGGCAATACCTCCCAGTTTGTGCAGACAATCCATATCGTAGATAATGAGGCACCTCTGTTTGTCAACACACCATCCAATATCACAGTGAACTGTGGTAATGTTCCTCCACCGGCAAAAGTGACTGTGAAAGACAATTGTCCGGATGCTGTTATGATTATGTTTGATCAGCAGAAAACCGCGGGAGACAATTGCAGTGGCTACGGCATAATTCGCACATGGACTGCGATGGATGCTTGCGGTAACCAGTCGGTACTGACTCAACAAATTATTGTTGAGGGCGACCACAAAGCACCGGTAATCAGTGGTGTACCTGCGGATGCATCATATGATTGTTCAGATGTAATACCATACCCGTCAGTAGTAGCCTCAGATGATTGTGACAACAATCCAAAACTGACCTTCTCTGAAGATAAATTGGGGTCTGGATGCCTTTACAAGCTGATCCGTTCGTGGACTGCTACTGATAAATGCGGTAATGTAACAACAAAACTTCAGGTGATTCTAGTGAAGGATGAAACCGCACCTCTAATTAGTGGTGTACCTGCTGATGTGACAATTGAGTGTTCTGATGCACTACCACCGACGGCCAATCCAACAGCCATCGATGCTTGCGGTAACGGAGCTGTTCTGGGCTACAGTCAAAGTATTCAGGGAGATGTGAATTCATGTGAATACCAGGTGCTGCGTACTTGGACAGCAACTGATAACTGTGGAAATATAGGGTCAAAAACGCAGGTAATCACCGTAAAAGATACCAAAGGTCCGCGTATTACACCATTAAATCCTATACTTGCCGGAATTGAAAATGGAGACACCCTTACCGTAGAGTGCAATCAGCCCGTTGTAATGGATGAAAGAGATGTCGTCGTTTCTGACGACTGCGACTCAAAGCCAACAGTTGTTTTTGACGAGTACGGTGTTAAAGAAGGAAATTGTCCGGTAGATGGTTACCTGTTTCTGCTGAACTGCCGTTGGACTGCAACAGACAAGTGCGGAAATACGTCGGTTTATGAATTTACATTAAAAGTTATAGATACGCAGGCTCCAGTATTTACTGATGTTCCGGCCAGTATTACGATAGATTGTGGGCAGGTAATGCCACCGGTCATCTCGCCGAAAGTCAGCGACAACTGCGATAAAAATATTGGTGTCCTGTACTCTGAAAACATCGTCAATGGCAAGTGTGATGGTAATCTTGAAATTACCAGAAGATGGACCGCGACAGATCACTGCGGTAATGTTAGTACTGCCACTCAGAAGATAACAATAGAGGACAATATTGCACCTGTTATAACAAATGTGCCACAAGCAGCGACGGTCAATTGCGGTGAAACTCCGGATGATACCGTTCGCCCTTATGTATTTGATAACTGCGATAAAAACCCAGTGCTATCCTATGTGGATGCCATCAGCGGAAGTGGGGGTTGCCTAGGCACTGTGGTACGTACGTGGACGGCTACGGATGCTTGTGGTAATGCAAGCACTGCTACGCAAACCATCCTGATCATCGACAATCAGGCGCCGGTTATTGATGTCAATACCAGCAGTGTCGTTCTTGATTGCGGCCAGCCAATTCCGGATACGCCTGTAAGCGTTACCGATAACTGCGACCAGAGTCCTGTGCTTAAATTCAGAGAAACAAGATTTGGAGACGACTGTGACTACAAAATTGTCAGAGAGTGGACCGCTACTGACAAATGCGGCAACGAAAGTATAAAAGTAAAAACAATCACGGTTCATGACAAAACCGCTCCTGAAATCAGTGGCATACCTTCAGATTTCACTGCGAGTTGTACCGATCCGCTAACACCGCCTGTTGTGACAGCAACTGATATCTGCGATAAAAACCCGCAAGTAAGTATACATAGCGTTATTATCGGGGACTCCACTGCATGCGAATACAAAATAATCCGTACGTGGACGGCGACCGATAAATGTGGTAACAGCACAAGCCAATCAATGACCATAACGGTTAAAGATGTTACTGCCCCGGTTATTACTCCTAAAAATCCAATGTTGGCTGGTATTCCAAATGGAGGAACACTTACAGTTGAGTGCAATCAGGTTCAGGTGATGGATGAGAATGATGTTATCGTCACGGACGATTGTGATAAAAATCCGGTAGTTCGTTTTGATGAATATGGTCTGAGAAAAGGAAATTGCCCGGTAGACGGATATCTGTTCTTGTTGAATTGCCGCTGGACAGCAACAGACAAGTGCGGAAATACATCTATTTATGAATTTACCCTGAAGGTTATAGATACTCAGGCACCTGTGATATCAAACGTACCAGGCAATATCACGCTTGAGTGTGATCAGGCTGTTCCACAGTTTGCTTCACCAACGGTAACTGATAACTGCGACAAAAATGTACAAGTGGTGTATACGGAGACAATCGCTTCAGGACAATGTTCTGCAAATCGGCTCATTACCAGGGTTTGGACTGCGACAGATCACTGCGGAAACGTTAGCTCTGCCACACAGACCATAACCATCGAAGACAAAACAGCACCGGTAATCAGCAACGTGCCTCAGTCAGCGACGGTAAATTGCGGTGTTACACCTGACGACTCCGTTCGTCCTGGAGTAACTGATAATTGCGACAAAGACCCTGTGCTTACCTACCAGGATAACTTTAGCACTGACGGAGGCTGTGTGGGTACTGTGGTTCGTACATGGACTGCTACGGATGCCTGTGGAAATGTAAGCACTGCTATTCAGTCAATCTTGATAATTGATACAGAGGCACCTGTTATTAACGTGAATACAACAAGTCTCGTACTTGATTGTGGTCAGCCCGTTCCGGACACTCCGGCCAGTGTAACAGACAACTGTGATCCCAATCCCAAACTACAATTTAGAGAATCCAGCTTCGGTGATGATTGCAACTTCAAAATTGTCAGAGAGTGGATTGCTACTGACAAATGTGGTAACGAAACCATAAAAGTTAAAACGATAACAGTTCACGACACCACGGCTCCTGTAATCAGCGGAATACCTACTGACTTTACAACCAATTGCTCAGATCCGCTGACACCACCTGTTGTGACAGTAACTGATATCTGTGACAAAAACCCTCAGGTTAGTATGCAGGATAGTGTAATTGGAGACCCTAACTCCTGTCAGTATCTGGTCGTCAGAACATGGACTGCAACCGATAAATGCGGAAACAGTTCAACGCGCTCAATGACCATAACTGTTAAGGATCTTTCAAGTCCTGTGATTGTACCTAAGAGTCCGATGCTCGCTGGTGTGCCGAGCGGTAGCACCATTACCATTGAGTGTGACCAGTTGGTAGTTATGACCGAAAACGACGTCATCGTAACAGATGATTGTGATAAAAATCCTCAGGTCAGATTTGACGAATATGGCGCTAAAATAGGTGACTGTAAAAAGGATGGTTATGTATTGACCATCACCTGCAGATGGACTGCTACAGATAAATGTGGAAATACAGCTGTATATGAGTTCACTGTAATTGCAAAAGATACCAAGGCTCCGGTCATCAGTGGTGTTCCTGACAATATCACACTTGATTGTAAGGCTACGCTGCCACCGGTTGCGCAGGTATCTGCAAAAGACAACTGTACAAAAGATGTTTCAGTTACATACACTGAGTTACCTTACGCCTCGACAGGATGTGTTCTTCCGGGATCAGTGGTGCGCAGCTGGACAGCAACCGATGACTGTGGAAACAGCTCTTTAAAAACACAACTGATAATATTTACAGACAACCAAAAACCAGTCATCATCGGTGTTCATGCCGATGTTACGCTCAATCCGGGAGAAACAGAGCCACAATTTAACGTGAAGGCTGTTGACAACTGTGATGCAGATGTTCAGCTGACAGTAAGTTCAATCAAGACCGAAACCAATTGTGCTGAAATAACCGCATACACCTACACAGCTACCGATGATTGCGGCAATGTCGCAACTTCTGTCTACACAGTCACAAGGCTTAAGTCTACCGACCTGCAGGCATCCATCGATGTCATCACTTCAGATGAATTGTGCGGAGGAAAAAATGGTACAGCCAAACTTAGTCCTGCAAGTTTCACCTACACCTGGAACGATGGATTTGTCGGCTCTGAAAGAAATAATCTGACAGCGGGACAGTACCAGGTTACGGTAAGCGACCAGTGTGCGTCAAAGGTAATTTCCATCAATATTGGTTCTGAGTGCCCTTGCGTGGTACCTGAAATCGTCTCAACAGTTATCGTTCCGGCGGGATGCGGTGGAATCGCTGTAGGATCCATTGAATTTGGAATGAAGGACGGAGTGGTTGATGATTACGTTTATGTATGGAGCACAGCCAACGGTGATAAGACCAGGGCAAATGGTCTTACATCCGGTGATTACCGTGTAATGATCAGCAGAAAAGCAAATCCGAACTGTACTGCAAAATTCAGCTTTACTGTCGGAGAAAAGCAGTCCGTAAATGTATTTGATGTCAGCGATGTTACAGTGGAAATCAATGATTGTCCAAATGGAAAGGCATTGGTTTGCAGCCAAATCAAGCCATCCGACCTTACTTCCGGTGCAATTACTGTTACAGATAATGGAATAGTGCTGACCAGCAGCTTCAAAGGTTGCAAATTTGATACTGTCTACTACTACAGTTTTACACTAATCCCTGGTTCTGGAAACTATGTGTTGAAAAACTGGTCTGTTGGTGGACAGGTGCTTACTGGTGAATTTAATACCCTGGCAGATTTGCTTGCGCTCATGAATGGATTTGATCCTCTTGGTGGTTGGAAAATCAGTCAGTCAGGTAAAATATATGGAGGACGAAATGGTGTGTCTTACGGCAGTATTGAAATCAGGTCAAAAGTATATCCAAATTTTGCTCAAACGTCAAATCCTGATCTTCAGGCAACGGCGAGAACTTTGGGTATTGAACTTAGCCAAGGCGTCCACCATCTTGTGGCTACTTCAAAGGATGGTTGCCAGGATTCGATAAAGGTAACAGTGACATGCAAACCATTGCCACCGGTATGCACATCTTTCATTAGTGCTACGGTTCAGAATGTCTTTGGTCCATGTGGAGTCGCTTCAAGGTTGTGTATTCCTGATTTGCCTTTTGCAGACATCAGTAGTTACAGTATTTCGGATAATGGGGCCCCATACAGTGGTTCTGTTTCCAGTTGTGGCAATGGTACTGGTCTGACCCTTACTAATGGTATTCACGTGCTTATCTTCACCAGTACCAATGGTTGCAAAGATACCCTAACAGCTAAAGTTACCTGCACCAGTGCAAAGTATGTCATTGAGACGATACAGTTGAATCAGAAGGATACGGTATGTCTCGATCTTGCTGAATTGTTGGGTAGCTTTGCCTCAATTGAAAACATTTGGCCTACACAATCCGGTACGCATGCTCGGTTCGGCACTATACCTGGCTCAAGTTGTATTACGTGTCTGGGTGTAAACGCAGGTGGAACGGACAAAGCGGCATTTGTAATTACAGATGAGCATGGCGTTCGTGATACGACCTTCTTTGAAATTACAGTAGTTGATAAAAACGCCAAAGGACCGGATGCCATCGAAGACCGCGCGAAGATGAATCAGGGAGATGTCATGATATTGGATGTGCTGTCAAACGACAAACTTGGCTCAGCAAACATCTCCGAAATCAGAATTGTGAAGCAACCTAAGAATGCATTTGTTTTCGTAAATCCGGAAAATAAGGTTGTATTTACACCTGCAGCCGATTTTTGTGATGACAATGAGGATGAAGAGTTTGTCTATAAGATTTGTACTAAAGAAGGTTGCGATGAAGCACCAGTGCTGATTAAAGTCCAGTGTAGCGGTATCAAGGTTTACACAGGTTTCTCGCCAAACGGAGATGGTGTCAATGATACATTTGTGATAGAGGGTGCAGCTGATCAAAGCAACAATAAGCTCAGCATTTTCAATAGATACGGAAACCAGGTATACTTCAAGGAAGGTTACAAAAACGACTGGAACGGAACTTGGGAGGGAAGGAATCTACCTGACGGCACATACTACTACCTGTATGATGACGGCAGAGGAGAGGCCAAAGCGGGTTACATACAGATACTACGATAAAAGTTGAATTAGATGGATAACAAACAGGCTGGCAATGTACAACGTTGCCGGCCTGTTTATTATTTGCGAAAATTGTTGTTGTTATAGAAAATAGAGTAGCGTAGTAATTTTGTTGAAAGTACTAATTAAGCAATCGATAAAATGAGTTATTCGCAGCTGTAGCTAGTGTACACACTATTAGTTGTTTACTATGAGGCGAGGTGGTCACACACGTATCTTGTTTGCCCACACAAGCGACTCAAAAATACTCCCCGGTAGGAAATATTGATCGTTTTTCATGCTCGAAATTATATTTTACACACTATGCAGCACTGCGTAGTGTGTTTTTTAATTCCAGCGAGTGACTTTGATTTCATTAGTCGGGAAAATAGGCATCACTCTAATAGGGCAGCGAAACAGTGGAGGCTGATGTTCATCTGACCTTACTTACCTGATCAACACGCCTTTTTTCTCAATGAAAGGTATTCTGATGAAATTGAGCGGATGCAGTACCCCTGCCACAAAAATGTACCGCTTGTCAAACAGGTAGTTGTTGAGTGAAAAGCTTACCCAGTATTCGTTTGTCAGATCGAATAAAGAGACAGGAATGGACTCTATCTTTTGAATATCAAGTGCCTGTATCTCCTCGTAAAAGTAACGCATCAGGGCTGATTGGCGCTGTTCCCCACCTATTTCTCCATATCCAGTGGCTACAATTAGTACATTTTTAATGGCTTCTTCGTGCAAGTTCAGAATATATACGTCCCAGAAGTCAGGATCTTCACCCGGTACGGCAGCGATTCCGATATCTTCAACATCCAGTACTTTAATGTCTTTTTTCATTTATGTTGTTCATTTTTTACCGTCCGAATCTGAAAAAGCGTCAAGTGCCATTCTCACCGAACCAAACCTTTCAAGTAGTTTTGTGGCATCTTCCGTATTGATTCCTGTCTCTTGGCATATCATTTGAATTCCTCTTCTTTTCAGTTTTGCATTGCTGATTTTCATATCTATCATTTTATTGTCTTTCACTCTGCCGAGCTTGATCATGAGTGCGGTTGAGATCATATTCAGTGCCATCTTTTGGGCTGTGCCGGCCTTCATTCGGGTACTGCCGCTGACAAATTCAGGACCAACAATGATCTCCACCGGGTAATCTGCAGCCTCTGTAATAGGGGTGTGGGGGTTGCAAACAACGCATCCGGTCGCAATTTTATTGAGTTTGCAAGCTTTCAACGCACCGAGAACGTATGGCGTTTTACCTGAGGCCGCAATCCCAATAACAAAATCCAGGTCGCTGATATTGTAGTTTAAAAGATCTGCAAAACCTTGTTGATCATCATCTTCTGCATTTTCTACTGCTTTGCGTATCGCAGCATCACCACCTGCGATTATTCCAGTGAGCAATGTTTCATCCACTCCATATGTTGGAGGGCATTCCGATGCATCGAGTATGCCAAGCCTACCACTGCTGCCAGCACCGATGTAAAAAAGTCTCCCGCCTTTCAGTATTTTTGGGATGAGAGCATCTATGAGCAGTTCCAATTGACCTAAAGACATCTCAACGGCCAGGGCAACAGATTTGTCTTCATCGTTCATGTTTTTCAACAATTCTGACGTACTCATTTTATCGAGATTCCGATGTTTGGAAGATGCCTCTGTATATAATTTTTCCCTCATTGTAAGTGTCCTGCGCCTGTCATGAATTGAGAAATTAATGATAGCATAATTGTGTCCTCAAGTATGCAACTTTGACTACGAAAGTTTCGGATTATTGTTCGGAAGATCTTCTCCACAAGCCGCAAAAAAGGCAATGCGGTTTAGTTTCTTTTTTGCAAATGATTGACCGCTAGAGTGCCGAAATCACTAACTTTGAAAATGAAAACTGTTAAAAAGTCTTAAAAGTTTTCATTGTGAAAGAATGATTTGGGTGATTAACCGAGCAATTTCAGGCTCTGGCTGTGAAATAGGCGAGATATTATATGTATAATATTCCATATGTTATAAAATATTATACCGACAGGGTAAGAAGTTATTTAATAAAATTTGGCACAGCTTCCTTTCTTAAAGTAAAATAATAAACTGAAAAATGATCGAAATTAAAATAAAATTCCGCCAATTGAGGTAATACGCCATTTTCAAATCAGATATTATTCTGATTTTAATCAATGAAAAAAAAGGTGGTCTCACGCACCAGTTTTGGAATATAATTGTTATCCAATTTTATTAAAATTTTAACATAATTTTAACAGTTTGTCATCAAAAAACTATACTGCTGATTTTCAGTGTATTGGATTTTGTCTTGCTGAAAATAATAAAAAGCACTTTTTTTTTTAAATGACAAAAGATAAAAATAGCTTTTGGTTCATTATATTTGTCACGAATATCTTGCAGTGTGGTTGATGATGCGATGGTTTTATTGCGACGTTTCTGGCCCTCTGCACTATTGTATGGCCTAAAAACAGGCCAGGCACTGAACAAATAATTTAATCTTATTAATTAATTCTTAAAATGACTTCCAGCATGAGAAGATTTTTCCCTAAAATGCTGTTGTTTGTATTGGCTGCGTGCTTCGCTACGATAACGAATGCGCAGGTTAATTACTATTCCCTTAGTGGAGCAACAGACTTTGCTAGTCCGGCGAGCTGGACTACTGACGCAACCGGAGCGACCAGTGTGGCTCCTCCCGCAGCTTTGAGCAATGCGGACAACTTTATCATTCTATCAGGATCTGCCATGACGTTGAATGCCGATGCAACGGTACGCCAATTGTCTGTGTCAGGGTCTCTGAGTGTCGGTGCCAACATACTTTATGTTGAGAGGGCTACAGGCAACCAGGCTACCATGGACATGAATGGTTCCGGATCCCTTAACCTCTCAGGTGGTGCCATAAGGGTAAAAGGTTCCGTATGGTTCAATGGTACTTCTTCCTTTATACAGAGTGGAGGAGAGCTATACATCGATGGCAACAGCGGAACGACAGGAGCAGGTACCAATCCAACCAGAGCATTGCTCGGTTTGGCTTCAAGTACCCCAATCAACATCACTGGCGGTTCGTGGACATTTCCCGATCCACAAGGAAATACATCCACAGCCGGCGGTGTAGGTGAGTGTGTTTTTTACAATAACAGCATAAGTTACAATTTGCCTGCCGCCCACGTACTCAATTTTGGAGATGGTGTATCTACCAGCAATGGTGGAACAACAAATGGTTTCAGAACCAATTTGTGGTGGAGCTCAGGTTATCTTCGTTTGGGAAGTATGGTCGTTAATGGTGTGAATTCAGCTACCAACCGCCATTCCACTCATGCTTACACACCCGCAATAAATGGTGATTTAACAGTCCTGTCAGGCGAATGTAGGTTCACTACTGCTTATGTTGCAGGTAACATTAATGTTAACTCTGGTGCTATTCTCACGGTAGGTACGCTATACCTGGCTGCAACGAATGTCGGTACTTCAACAGGTAACGCTTTTTCTGGTAATGCACAGACCATCACAAACAATGGTACCATTAAAAGTGCAGCAACTGCAGTTGCTAACTTAAATATTACCAACTTGTTCATTGCAAACAACAACGCTGCGGGTATTACGCTAAATTGTCCACTAAATGTTGGATCACTTACATGGTCTACATCACCGGGCAATCCGCAGGGTATCCTCAATACTACTGCAACCAATCGTTTGAGGGTTGTAGGTTCTGCCGGTACAGGTATCACGGCCTCTACATTAAGTACTGTGACCACTTCCGGCTCTACCGGAGATAATGATGCTTTCGTGAGGGGTCCGCTTGAAATCACGTTTGGTACAGGCTATAGTTCTTCAGCGAATATCACTGGTTTTCCTGTAGGAGCTTCCAGTTTCAATCCTTTTTCACTAACCGGAATCACCGGTGCGCCATCGCTTGCTACAACCATCAGGGTAGAGGCTTTTGACTCCAACAGCGGAACTCCTGCTTCTGGTATCGGTCCACTTCCATCCAAGCGTTGGGATTTGTCCATACTGGGAACGAATAGTTTCAATGCAGGTGGTTTCAGAGTGAGATTGAGTGATGTTGCCGTAAGTGGTTCCAATCTCGTTTTGGGATCTTCAACTGCAGGTGGAAGTTACGCCGCTGTTGGTGGTTCTGCAACATTTACAGGAAGCCCTTCAGCGACTTACAATGTTTCATCTATTGCAACATCGTCAAATATCACTGCTTTGAATCTGGCAGGCAGCTACTCGTTCGGTGATAGCACAGCTCCACCGTCATGTGCCGCACCTACCGCTCCTGCAGTCGGAGCCACAGTGACAGTGAACCCAACACTAACTTGGTCGGCTGGTACTGGTGCTTCCAGCTATGACATCTATGTTTCAACGACATCTCCTGCTTACGATCCGGCCAATCCGGCGAGTAACCTGGTGACGAATGTAACAACGCTGTCATACATTTACAACATTTCCGCAGCAGGTACTTACTACTGGGCAGTAGTAGCAAAGAATCTTTATGGCTCTGCAAGCGGATGTACAGAGAGTTCATTTGTAGCTTCTGCACCGGGTTGTCCTACTTTGACTGCTCCATCAGCAGCTGCTACGAATGTGGTGAGAAATCCAACTTTTACATGGACAGCTCCAACGGGTGGTGCTACCGGTTACGATTTGTATCTTTCAACAACAAGTCCGGCTTTTGACCCTGCGAATCCTGCTAATAATTTGGTTGTGAACCAGGCGGGTACTTCTTATACCTATCCAACTTTATTGCCTGCAAACCAGTTGTATTACTGGGTAGTTGTGGCAAAAAATACATTCAGTTCGGCAACTGGCTGTGCTGAAGGTCAGTTTACTACAGGTACACTGCTCGGTTATTGCGTGCCAACAACAACTTATGGTTGTGTTGATGGTGACGTTATCGCCCGTGTGCAGTTGAATACCCTCGACAATAACTCTGGAACAGGATGTCCATCATCTTCACCCCTGGGTTGTAACACTTCAAATTGTACTAATTTTGGGGGTTATTCAGATTACAGATCAAACCCAGCACTTACAACTACCTTGAACGCTGGTACAACCTACCAGTGTAAGGTTTGGGCTGGTCAATACTCTGAGGGATATGCAGCATGGATTGACTTCAACAGCGATGGTGTTTTTGACAACGCTACTGAGCGTCTTGGCTATACCACGACTTCTCCTGCAGGTAGTGGACAGGTTGGGGTCTTGGGAGGCTCTGCCACGTTCCCACTTTCACTTCCATGTAATCCTGTACCGGGCACATACACGCTTAGGGTACGAGCTATGTACGCAACATCAGGTAGTAGCATAACTCCTTGTGGTAATAACTCTTACGGTGAGGTTGAGGATTATGTCGTTACTGTGGCTCCCCCGCCTCCGTGTCCTCAGCCCTCTGCCTTGACTGAGGCAGTTTCAACTCCATCATGGTCCAGTAGAACTTTCAACTGGAACACAGGTTGTGTTGAGACCGAATGGGACATTCTTGTTCAGACGGCTGGTTCTACACCTCCTGATACTTCTTCGATTCCAACACACCCTGGTGTTACAGCCAAACCTTACACGGCAACTGGTCTTCCAAACAACACCGCACAGGAAGTTTGGGTTAGAGCTGTTTGTGGTGCAGGTGTATACTCCGACTGGGTAGGTCCGGTTACCTTTACCACTCCGGTAGCTCCTCCGGATTGTCCTACCTTGCTGACTCCTTTGGATATGGCTACTGCCGTTCCGGTAGGTACTCCGCTAACATGGGCTGCACCAACTACAGGTGGTGCGGTAGCCAATTATAAAATCTACACAGATGTAAGCCTTCCCGCTACACCAACAGCTACGGTAGGAAGTACAGTTTTCAGTTATGGTCCTGTTACAACGTACTCCACTACTTATGTATGGCAGGTAATTGCATCCAACTCTACCGGTGATGCGACTGGTTGTCCTACATTTACTTATACTACAGATACACTTACAGCTCCGCCTTGCGTTTCGATGACTTTCCCTGCAAATGCTTCCATTGGCGTAGTGAAGAACCCTACATTTACTTGGACGTCAAATTCTGGCGCTGCGGGATACAAGGTATACTTGTCCACTACTCCGGGCGCATACAGCCCGTTGGCTCCAACGGCTAATCTGATTGCTGATGTAACGACGACAAGTTACACGGTGACTACAGGATTGGCTTCCAATACAATGTTCTACTGGGTTGTAATACCTTACAATGTGAAGGGAGATGCAGTAGGTTGTACAGAGAATTCATTTGAAACAGGAGTTTTGGTTGCTTATTGTGCACCTCAGACGACTGCGGGATGTACGGATAGTGACGTTATCGGACGTGTTCAGTTGAACACTTTGGATAATACCACCAACAACAGCTGTCCTTCAGGAACTTTGGGCTATCACGATTTCAGAAACAACCCAACGCTGACAACTACATTAAATGCAGGTACCACTTATCAGTGTAAGATCTGGCCAGACCGCTGGACAGAGGATTACGCTGCATGGATTGACTTCAATGATAATGGAATCTTTGAAACGAGCGAGAGACTTGGTTATACCACAACCTCAGCTATTGGATCAGGTACTTATGGTGTTTTGGGTAATCCGGTTACATTCCCGTTGAGTCTGCCATGTAATCCGCCTGTGGGTGTTCACTCTATGCGCGTAAGATGTGGTTATGGTACTGCTGGTATCAATATTGACCCATGTGCTCCAATTTACTATAGTGAGACAGAAGATTACGCGATAACAGTTGCTCCTCCACCTCCATGTCCTCAGCCTAAATCTCAAGTGATCAGCAATGTAACCAAGAGTAGTGCTGATTTCACATGGGCTGCGGGTTGTCTTGAAAACGAGTGGGATGTTCATATCCAGCCTGCGAGTGGTATTACACCAACAACAACCATCTCTAATCCAGGTGTTACTGTCACCAATGTATCCTTTACGGGATTAACAGGTAGTACTCAGTATGAAGTATGGGTTCGGGCAATTTGTTCTCCAGGTGTAACGAGTGACTGGGTAGGTCCATTTACTTTCTCAACATTACTTGAAGAAGACGAGCCTTGTGGTGCAGTTCAGCTTGTACTTAACGCTCCACCTGTTTGTAGCGACAATACACCAGCAACGGCAGGTGCCAACGAACCTGCGGGTATCGGAAACTGTAGTGCCGCAAATAATACTGTTTGGTATAAGTTTACTGCAGTTACAGCGGGTGAGTACCGTATTGTTACCTCCAACCCAACAACTGGTACTCCACTATTGTATTCATGGATAATGTTATTACAGGTTTCCAATGCCTGCGGAGCACCTACATTTACAGATGTTGTAGCATGTACTGTGGGTTGTAATGGTACCGCTGGTAACGTGAGTACAATTGTAGTGAACAACCTACAGCCTGGTGAATACTATGTCTATATCGATGGCGTTTCGGGAAGTTTTGGTAAATTCTGTATAAATGTAGATTATATCGCACCTCCTGTAGTCAACGCTAAAGTATTGTTGGGTAATGCTTCTGCTACGGGTATTATGCCAAATTACTTTACTGACCCTGCCAACTCTTTCCCTAACTTCCCAGTTACGGATCCATATGCTACAGCACAATTTAACTCAACATTTGTACATGTTCCGGGTGGACCTGCTGCGGCAACAACTCCGGCAGTGTTGGCTCAAACTGGTAACAATGCAATCGTTGACTGGGTGTTTGTTCAGCTTCGTCAGGGAACTTCCGGCGCAACTACTGTTGTGCGTACAGCTGCAGGACTTCTACAAGCAGATGGTGACATTGTTGATATGGATGGTGTTAGTCCACTTGGATTTCCAGGTTTGACACCTGGCAACTATTTTGTAACAGTACGTCACCGCAATCACCTTGGTTTCAGAACAGACGCTGATGTGCCGGTGAGTCCGACTACGGCACCTTTGAATTTCACCGATGGTTCTACCTTGTTGTACGGTTCATTCCCTGTTACGAATGCTTCAGGTTCTACCACCTTGTGGGTGATGAATGCCGGAGATGCCAACTCTGATGGTTCTGTGGATGCTACTGATACAGTTGTTTGGGAAACTTATAATGGTTTGTTTGACAACTACTACTACAATTCTGACTACAACCTCGATGGTTCTGTGGATGCTATTGATACCATAGAGTGGGAGAGAAACAATGGTAAATACGAAGAATTGGATTAATATTGATTGATTTTGATTGACTGCCGGATAAACCACTGTTTATCCGGTAGTTAATTTTTTGCCACACGGAACAAAAGCCAAATTTTATACGTTAATTGTGTATTATCTTAATAATAAAATATCTACGATGAGAAAAATTTTATTCTTTTTGTTTTTATTGTCAGGTTTTGGAGCGTTTGCGCAGTCCTGTCAGATGAATTTTAGCAATGCGGATGTTAATACCGCTACGATGAAGTATCGGGTTACACTTAATATTGCCTCAACCAGCGGTAACAATACATGGCAGTTGGGAAATATGAACCTTCGTTTTAATTATCCGGTCAGTTGTCTTTCTACTCCTATTATTGCTGTCAACAATCTGACAGGTTCAGGCTTTAGTTACGGAGCGCCAACTACTACCGGTTCAAACCTAACTACTGGTGTAATGAGTTATAACATTACATTGCCATCAGGTCAGGCTGGTAAAGCTGTTCCTGATGTTGCATCCCTTGGATTTAATATTTTAACCATCGAGTGGAATATCACTAATCTGGCTGGATTGACTGACCCTGCTAACAAACTTCAGTGGAGAAATCCGGCAACTTATACCAATCCAAGGCTCGCAATCGTAACATCTACTCAAACAACCGGTTGTCCTGCTGGATGTACGCTCACGTATACCTCTACGCCCGATCTTGCACCGCTGCCTGTGGAATTTAAGTCATTCACTGGAAAAGCCAATGGCCCGGTCAATACTTTCCGTTGGGAGCTTGCTTCTCAGAAGAATGCCAGTCATTTTATTCTTGAGCGTTCTATTGATGGTGTCAATGGATTTCGCAGAGTGAGCGACAATATTAAAGCAGCGGGTAATACCAATCAATTGATGAGCTACACTGCAGATGATAAATCTCCGATTTCTCGTGGTTTCTATCGTCTGGCATCTTATGATCTTGACAACAGTGTTACCTACTCTGCAGTAATTTCTGTTGACCGTAGAGAGAGCAAATTTGGAATTGTTGAAGTTTCTCCAAATCCTACAACTGGTCAGATGCGCATCAATTATGAAGCAACACAAAACGGTGCCTATAGCATACAGGTCTCTGATGCGTTGGGACGTGTAGTGAAAGCACTCAGCATAGATGCTGTTAAAGGAAACAACAATGCTATCGTAGACATCAGCGAACTACCGATGGGTACGTATTACCTCGTATTACAGGGAAGTGATCACCAATCAGTTGAAAAAATTGTTAAGCAATAATTTTTCTGATTACTAAGCGATTTAACTACCGAACCCACAGCTTTGATTTAAAGGCTGTGGGTTTTTTTTATTCTTGTTTGCAGAATACCTTTAAAACATTATGATTTTATCAATATTTAACTTAGGTGTTCATATCTTTACATTAAAATCAGATGGTGATAAACAGTACTTTCGAATGAGGCTACAATTTCATTACACAACTGATGAAAAGTTGGATTTGGGTAATTGCGGAATAAATTTTGAATGAATGAAAATATGAAAAAGTATTTTCCAATTGGTGGTTATTTCCATTTTAACCTTGCTGCTTTCCTACTGTTTGCAGTGGCATCCACAGTAAAAGCGCAGGTTAGCTATTATTCACTTGCCGGTGCAAGTAATTTTAATAATCCGCTCAGCTGGACCACGGATGTAAGTGGAAGCAGCAGTGTTAATCCCCCAGCAGTAATTGGTAATACAGATAATTTTACAATACTTGCTGGCTCCTCTATGGTATTAAGTGGCGACGTTGCAGTCAGGCAATTGGTTGTTGCAGGGACCCTTACCATCCATTCCAGTACCTTGTTCATTGAAAGAATTACCGGTAATCAGGCCACGTTAGACGTAAACAGCAGTGGAACGCTCAACATGAACGGTGGCACCATCAGGATAAAGGGTTCTGTGTCCTTTTCGGGCTCTGCTGCTTTTAATCAAAGTGGCGGAGATCTTTACATTGACGGCAATAGTGGAACGATTGGTTCAGCGACAAATCCTCTGAGAGCGCTGCTTGGGCTGAATTCGGCTACCCCAATCAACATTACCGGCGGTTCATGGACTTTTCCAGATCCGCAGGGAAATAATTCAACAAGTTCCGGGGTACAGGATTGTATTTATTACAACAACGTAAACCATTACAATCTGCCGCAAAATCACCAGATTAGATTTGGAGATGGGGTCAGTGTTCAAAATGGGGGTAGCATTAATGGTTTCAGGACGAATTTATGGCAGAACTCAGGCTATCTTCGGCTGGGATCAGTAGTATTCAATGCGGTCAGTTCAGCTACAAACCGCTTTTCAACACATTTGTATACACCCGCAATTAATGGTGACCTTACCGTGTTGTCCGGAGAAGGAAGATTTTCTACATTGTGTGTTGCTGGAAATATTAGTGTAAGTTCAGGCGCCATTTTAACAGTTGCAACTTTAAATCTCGCATATACAAATCCGGGATCCGTGTCCGGAAATGCAATGTCTACAACTACACAAACCATCAGTAATAATGGAACGATTAAAAGTGCAGCCACAGCTGTAGCCAATCTTCAGATAGCGACCCTGAATATCGCCAATAGTCACCCTACAGGGGTTGTGCTGGATTGTCCGTTAAATGTCGGCTCATTGGGTTGGATTTCCATTTCCGGTTCATATCAGGGAGTCGTCAACAGCACTTCTGGCAATAGACTAAGAATCGTTGGTAGCGCTGGAACCGGTGTAGGTACCTCGACCTTGTCAACAGATGTTACCAGTGGTACCAATGGCGACAATGATGCTTATGTCAAAGGGCCGTTACAAATTACTATAGGTACCAATTTCAACAACTCTACTTTTGTACTTGGTTTTCCTGTTGGTGCCGGATCATTTAACCCGATTTCTTTCACCGGAATAGCAACAGCCCCGGGCAGTGCTACTACCATTCAAGCTGAAGCATTTGATGTTAATCCGGGAACACCGGCATCCGGAGTATCGGTTTTGCCCGCCAAAAGGTGGGATGTATCAATAATTGGTGCAAATGGCATCCCTGGCACCGGACTAAAGGTAAGATTGGGTGCTGCACCAATAACTGCAATCAATGTCATCGTTACTGCACCATTGTCTAATGGTATATATGCACAAACTGGAGGCTCGACTATTTATTCTGCTGCGACTTCTGGAGCCTACTCAGTGGCCTTTGTTCAAACAACTGGAAATATTGCGGGAACCTCACTGGCTGCCAGCTATACATACGCGGAGTTGGCGACGGTACCCAATTGCGTATCCCTAAGTAATCCCGCCAATGGTGCCATACTCAATGTGAGTCCCACTTTCAGCTGGACTGCCGTAAACAATGCAACCAGCTACGAATTGTATGTTTCGGGAAGTTCACCGGCTTATAATGCACAAAACCCGACATTGAATAGGGTAGCCTCTTTGACTTCTTTGTCTTATCAATACAATATTCCATCAAATGGGATCTATTACTGGACTGTAGTGGCAAAAAACAATTTTGGATACGCACTTTCTTGTACACAAAGAACCTTCACAGCTGCCACTCCCAATTGTCCACAATTGACTTCTCCTGTATCTCTGTTGACAGGGGTGACACGAAATCCGGTATTTATGTGGAATACGCCAGCCGGAGGGGCTGATGGTTACAATCTATATTTATCAACAACAAGTCCTGCATATAATCCGGCAAATCCAGTTCAGAACTTTGTAGCTAGTGTAACCACAAATTCATTCGCATCATCTACAGTACTTCAGAGTAATCAAACCTATTATTGGACGGTTGTTTCGAAGAACAACTATAGTTCAGCTACTTCCTGTAATGAATTTCAGTTTACCACTGGCTCACAGATATCTTATTGTGTCCCGCAAAGTACGTATGGATGCACGGAGGGAGATGTGGTTGCTCGTGTTCAGCTGAATACATTGGACAACTTTTCCGGAACCGATTGTCCTTCTCAGATTCCTTTGGGGTGTTCTGTTGGAAACTGTATTAACTATGGTGGCTATTCAGATTACAGATCCAATCCGCTGTTGACGACTACTTTGATGGCAGGAATTACGTACGATTGTATTGTTTCTGCAGGAGTCTATGCCAACAATTATGCCGCTTGGATTGATTTTAATGACGATGGCGTATTTGATAATGCAACAGAAAGAATCGGATATACTACATCGATTATCACCGGAAGTGGTACACCCGGACTTGCGGGTGGCTCTGCCATTTTTCCGCTCAGTATTCCCTGTAATCCTCCAGTTGGAATACATACCATGAGGGTCAGGTGCATGTTCAATACCGTAGGCTCAGCTATTTTACCCTGTGCCAGTACGACATTTGGAGAAATAGAAGATTATCTCATCACTATAAGTGCGCCTGCAATCTGTTCTGAACCGATAAACCTAAACCAGAACGTTGCTTCACCATCATGGTCAGCACGCAGCATCGACTGGACGGCGGGATGTAACAACTCACAGTGGCAAATTTTCGTCCAGGAGTCGGGACAAAATGCGCCCGGATTAAATGCGGTACCGTCTTTTGTCGCCAATTCACGGCCATTTACCATTACAGGATTGCAAGACAATAAAGCCTACGACGTTTGGGTGAGGTCCGTTTGTAATCCAGGGGCACAATATTCCGCATGGAGTGGCCCTTTAACGTTTACCACTGATTTAGCACCACCGGCATGTCCTACTTTGATATCACCAACGGACATGGCAACCATGGTCAGCAATTCTGCAGCAATCAGCTGGTCTGCACCGGTGACGGGTGGAGCAGTTTCCAGCTACAAAGTATACTTCGGTACCAGTTTGCCTGGTTCGCCTACCGATATTGTCGATAAAACACAACTTAGCTATGTGCCATTTCTGCTCAACGGAACCACATATTTGTGGAAGGTAGTTGCCTCCAATGCTGCAGGAGATGCCACCGGTTGTCCGGTAAATTCATTTACAACCGATCCGTTGCTGCCTCCATCCTGTGCATCTAAAAATACCCCTACTGACAAGTCAGTGAACATAGTGAGAAACGTGACTTTCTCCTGGTCGCCGGTTCAAAATGCAGTTGGTTACCGTATTTATCTTTCCGGATCTGCGGGAGCCTATCAGATCGGCAGTCCGCAGGTGAATCTGGTGGCGGATCTGAGCGTAACCTCATATACCGTTAGCACATATTTGAATTCAAACAGTACATATTACTGGAATGTAGTCGCATACAATGCCAATGGCGATGCGCTGAATTGTTCTGAGCATAGTTTCAAGACGGGAGACTGGGTTTCGTATTGCAATCCACAAAGTACATCTGGTTGCAGCAATGGCGATGTCATAGCCAGAGTCCAGTTGAGTACCCTTGATAATAATACCGGAAACAGCTGCGGCGCAGGATATTCCGATTTTCGGGGAAATGTTGTACTGACCACAGTACTGGAGGCCGGTAAAAGTTACACCTGTAAAATTTGGCCTGATGCCAAATCTGTTCATTTTGCTGCTTGGATTGATTACAATGACAATGGAATTTTTGAATTGTCAGAGCGCATTGCAGCCACCACTGCTACTGCAACGGGTAGTGGTATTACCGGCGTTGCAGGTACTCCTTTTGACTTTTTACTTGGCATACCATGTAACCCGGTGCCGGGCGTGCATACAATGCGGATCAGGTGTTCTTCAGGTACAATTGGTACCCAAATAGATGCCTGCGGGTTGGTTGATGGGGGGGAAACGGAGGATTATATTATCAGTATTTCGCAGCCACCGCTATGTGCAAAACCTACTGCACTTGTAGTTACCTCCGTGACCGGAAACAGTGCTCAATTAAACTGGAATGCAGGATGCCAAGAGAGTATGTGGGATGTCCATATCCAGCCTAAAAGCGGCTTAGCGCCTGTTTCGCCTTTATCAAATCCGGGTATAACACAAACTATTTTGCAGGCAGGAGGCCTGCTTGCCGGAAGTCAATATGAGGTTTGGGTACGAGCGGTTTGTAGTGCTGGCTCTGTTTATTCTGATTGGGTCGGACCAGTGGATTTTATGACTTTTGCTGCTCAAGATGAGCCCTGTGGTGCAATTTCACTGAATGTCAATGCTCCTGCCGTTTGCGGTAGCAATATTGCTGCCAGTGTGAGCCAGTTTGATCCTTCCGGTTCCGGTACTTGTGGAAGCACAGGTCGAAGTGTTTGGTATAAATTTACGGCAGCGAATTCGGGTCAATATGCATTGACAGTTTCCAATCCTGCCACCGGAACAAATTTGTTGTCAGCGCAGATAATGCTGCTCACATTTCCTGATCCTTGTAATATTCCCTCTTCATCAATAGTTTTGTCCTGTACTCCAGGATGTAATGGCACTCCGGGTAACAGCAATACGATAAACGTCAACCTCAGTACGACAGGAGAATACTATATTTTGGTGAACGGTAGTTCGGGAAGTACAGGTACATTTTGCCTTTCGGTAAATTATCTTTCTGAGCCAAAGCTCGCCGCACGGGTTTTATTGGGCAATGCAAACGGTAACGGTCTAATGGGCAACTACTTTACCAATCCTATCAATGCTTTTCCTAATTTTCCATTGAGTGACCCTTATTCTGTGCCAGCATTCAATTCGATTTACGTTCACGTGCCTCCGGCTGCGGCTTCAACAACCAGCACTGCTGTGCTTTCGCAAACCGGTAACAACGCGATTGTCGATTGGGTTTTTGTTGAACTAAGACAGGGTATGTCCGGCGCGACAAGTGTTGTTCGCACGGTTTCAGCGCTGCTGCAGGCAGATGGCGATGTAGTTGATGTTGACGGACAGAGTCCGGTGACTTTTGCAGGTTTGACTCCTGGAAATTATTACGTTGCCATCAGACACAGAAATCACCTCGGATTCAGAACTGAGAGTACAATTCAGATGGGTTCCACTACGACTATACTTGATTTCAGCAATGGTTCGGTTCCTGTCTACGGGTTGTTTCCATTGTCATTGGCAAATGGTTCTTCAACCTTGTACGTCATGAATTCCGGAGACGCCAATTCAG
The DNA here is from genome assembly GCA_947459655.1 of Lewinellaceae bacterium. Taxonomy (GTDB): domain Bacteria; phylum Bacteroidota; class Bacteroidia; order Chitinophagales; family Saprospiraceae; genus CANHEE01. The sequence continues at coordinate 12,054 of CANHEE010000019.1, read as the reverse complement.
ACGGCTCTGTTGATGCTAATGATACGATTATCTGGGAGACCTTTAACGGACTGTTTGACGACTACAATTACAATTCAGATTACAACCTGGATGGGTCTGTGGATGCTTATGATTCTATTGACTGGGAATCAAACAACGGAAAATTTGAAGATTTGCAGTAGAAAAGAGCCTGAATTCGTGCGAATTCAGGCTCTTTGTTTACCCACGGTATAATTCAAGGATATAACTTAATGAAATTCTACATCAGACAATTGCAGCTCTGATTTTCACCAGTTTTTCAAGCAATCCCTCGAGCTGTTCAAGTGGAAGCATGTTTGCGCCATCGGACAGGGCATCCTGCGGCTTCGGATGGGTTTCTATAAACAAGCCATCTGCACCGACAGCAATTCCTGCTTTTGCAATGGTACCTATCATGGAAGGATTTCCACCGGTAACGCCTACCGACTGATTGGGCTGTTGCAGAGAATGTGTACAATCGAGCACCACCATGGCACCAAATTTCTGCATAAGCGGAATACTCCGGTAATCAACAATCAGGTCCTGGTAGCCGAACATGGTACCGCGTTCCGTCAGTATTATCTTGTCATTCCCTGCGGCCGCAACTTTATCACAGGCGTGTTTCATGGCACCTGCGCTGACAAACTGTCCTTTTTTTACATTGACAATTTTGCCTGTGGTGGCAGCAGCAACCAGCAGAGAGGTCTGGCGACATAAGAAAGCGGGAATCTGAAGGATATCGACATATTTTGCTGCTATCGCGGCTTCCGGCTCGGTATGTATGTCTGTCGTGACGGGAACGTTAAAATGCTGGCCTATTTTTTTCAGAATCTCAAGGGCCTTTTCATCACCAATACCGGTGAAGGAGTCGCCTCTCGATCTGTTGGCCTTGCGGTATGAACCTTTGAAAATGTAGGGAATTTTAAACTTGTCCGATAAGATGCAGACTTTTTCGGCAATTTCAAATGCCATTTCTTCATTCTCTATCGCGCATGGACCGGCAATCAGAAAAAAATTGTTGGTGTCGTGGTACTTTATTTTTGGTATATCTTTTAAGTGCATACTTTAATTTTTATCGGATGTGTTTGTTTATCCAGTTGAGCGTGTACTGTAATACTTCTTCTTTTTCAGGTTCGTTGTGCGTTTCATGATAAAGACCCTCCCATAATTTTAGGGAGATGTCTCCTGTTGTATGCTCAGCGAACAATTTGCTTCCCTCTGGAGACGTCAGTCCGTCGGCGGTACCATGCGTCAGCAGTAGCGGACAATTGATTTGTCCTTTGAACTCCGAAAGCTTTTTACCCTGCTCAATCATACCGATTCCTAGTGCGGAGCTTAATTTATTGTGGACAAGGGGGTCGTTGATGTATGCATTCACAACATTTTTATCTCTTGAAATCAGGTCGGGATTTAGCTGGTTAGGCTGGGTAAATGCAGGATATATGCGATTCATAAATTTTCCCAATGTCAGGACAACAGGATTTGGCTCAAAAGCCAGTTTAATGAATGCGCTGGTAACTACCACTCCACTCAGAAGTGGATTTTTTTCAATAAGATAAGACAGAACAACGCATCCGCCCATGCTGTGCCCATAGAGAAACAGCGGTTTGTTCGGATTTTCCTTTTGCACATGCAATAGCATCATGTCAAGATCACTCACCAGGCTCTGAAAACCGGGAACAAATCCTCTTTTACCTCCGGATTTTCCGTGTCCTCGCTGGTCCAGGGTGTAAACACTGATTCCCGCCCTGTTGAAAAAATTGCACACGTGCAGGTATCTTCCACCGTGTTCGCCCAGGCCGTGAACCAGCAGTATGACTGCTTTCGGATTTTCGATGAGGTGCGCCTCATACTGTAATCTGATGTTGTCGCTCGTCTGCAGGGTCATCTTCAGCAGGGGTGTTAATGGTTTAAAAACCTTACAAATCGAATGCAAGGTAGTGAATTATTAAAAAATTGCAGATGCAGAACCGCTCAAATAAATACCAGCAAATCAATATGTTTTTTTTTATCTCCGAATCCCTATTAAATGACTTACAAAAACGTTTACTTTGTGCTGTTTTTAAGAGTATCCCGTAATACAGATTTATATGCTCAGCAGAAGAGTTGTCCGCATCAAGGTAATGCAATTATTGTACGCTATTAGCCGTGACCCTCAATTGACTACCCAGGACATTATCAGTATGTACCAAAAAGGTGTAGAGAAGAATTTTGAATTTTACCTGCTGAACCTGTGTTACTTCCTAGCTACTGTGGAATATGCCCATAAAGATGCAGAGTTGCGGGCAAAAAAGCTGATTAGGACCACAGAGGACCACGTTTTCAAGCCAAAACTTGCCGACAATTCCCTCATCAAATCACTGAAAAACAATGACTGGCTGCAGAAGGCTTTCAAAAAAAACCATAGCGCTGCCAAGGTCAATGAAGATGCTGTAAAAAAACTGTATTCTGAGTTTTCCAAGACTGTTGAATACCAGCAGTATATCCTCAATGAAAAATCTACCGATGAGGACACCAGGGATATGCTCCTCGCAATGTATAAGACCATTCAGGGGAGTGAATCTTTTAATGAAGAAATGGAGGATTTCTATTATTCCTGGGATGATGACAAGACCCTTATTGTAGGTGCCATGAAGAAAACGATCAAATCACTTCCTGCCGCCGATGATTTTTACAAAGAGTACGAGCACGATCGGGAGGTGGTATATGATTTCGGAGAGCAATTACTGCGAAAGACCGCGCTCCGTGAACAGGAATTGCTTGAAATCATTGAACCCAATTTAAAAAATTGGGATGCCGATAGGGTAGCAGTTGTTGATATGGTGCTGATCAAAATGGGAATGATAGAGTTCACTGAATTTCCTACTATTCCTACCAAGGTGACGCTCAACGAATATGTTGAACTCAGCAAGGTATATAGCACGGACAAAAGCAAGGATTTTGTAAACGGAATTCTTGACCGCATCCTTAAAAAAATGCAGAAGGAAAATCTGGTTCACAAAGAGGGCAGGGGATTAATGGATTAATGTCCGACTCTTAAATAAAAGCTTAACTATCCTTATTGTAGCTGTCCGTACTTTTGGTTTTTCTTGAACCCTCGTACAGTTCAAATTTCAAAAACTTACATTCCAGTCCGCCATTGTTCAGGTTTAACTTTTTGGAAGTTCTCAAACCGATGTGCTTTGCTGCCGCCATGTTTGCGGTAATGATCCATGCTTCCACTCCCTTGAATTTCTTTTTCATGGTGTCTCCCAGCAGTGCGTAAAATCGATCGGTATCTTCGATTCCGATGCGTTCATCGTATGGTGGATTGGTTATGATCAATGTTTTTTGCGTTAGCTCGGCTTGTCTTTCGAGAGCGCATCTTTCAATTTTTACATAACCTTTCAGGCCTGCCAGTTTGCAGTTGGTTTCTGCGGTATGTACAGCCTCATATGCTATATCATAACCCCTGATGGAAAAAGCAAAACTCGTTTTCATTTTCCGGTAAGCTTCCTCCCTTATTTCCGTCCATAAATTTTCGTCGAAATTTTTCCATCGCAAAAAACCGAAGTAAGTCCTGTTCCAGAGGGAAGGTATATTGTACGCCATCATGGCAGCTTCAATCAGAATGGTTCCTGACCCGCACATTGGATCCATAAAGTCACAATCCATTTTCCAACCAGACAGTTTGATGAGTCCGGCAGCCAGTACATCGTTTATGGGAGCAACGAGAATCCCCTTGCTGTAGCCCCTTTTGTGCAAAGACTCGCCTGAGCTATCAAGTGATAATTCAAAAATGTCGTTGCTGATGTACACATGGATACGCAAGTCCGGTTGAGCGGTGTCAATATCAGGTCGGGTATTGTACCTTTCCCTGAACTGGTCGACGATGGCATCTTTCGTGAGCAGGGCGATGTAATGCGAATGAGAAAACCTATCGGAATGAACGGTGGCGTCAACGGCAAACGTCCCATCGATATCCAGGTATTTTGACCAGTCGATTTTTTGTACATCTTCATAAATGTGCTTTTCGAGGTGTACTTCCGAACTCCAGATTGGAACCAGAATCCGCAATGCAGTCCGCAATTCCAGGTTAGCACGGTATAAAACCCTTTTGTCGCCTTCAAAACTGCAACTTCTGCTCTGAATTTGTATGTTTCCGGCTCCAATGCCCTCCAGTTCCTCAGCCAGTACTTCCTCTAGTCCCTGCAACGTTTTTGCTATTAATCTCATTGCCTCACAAAATTTAGGGTAATGATACTCAGATTTTTTTGAAGAATCGTTAGTTTTACGGACTTTTTTAGGGCGGTATCCGCTTTCCTTTTGAAAAGGATTTATTATCGGAGCCTTGCCCATTGCCCCAAATTTCTTTGTTAACTTTAAGAAAAACAAAAAGCAGATGATTACAAATCACGAGATTGACTACAAAATTTATGGTGAGGAGCTTCAGTGTGTAGAAGTAGAACTGGATCCTCAGGAAACAGCCATCGGTGAGTCTGGAAGCTTCATGATGATGGATGAATTCATCCGTATGGAAACCATTTTCGGCGACGGCTCAAAGCAGCAGAGTGGCGGCTTTTTGGGTTCCCTGGTTTCGGCGGGAAAACGCCTCCTGACCGGTGAAAGTTTGTTCATGACTGCCTTTACCAACTACGGCAACCTCAAGCAAAGGGTTTCCTTTGCAGCGCCTTACCCGGGAAAGATTATACCCATGGATTTGTACCATTTGGGCGGCAAAGTCATTTGTCAGAAGGATGCTTTTTTGGCAGCAGCCAAAGGCGTTTCCATTGGTATTGAGTTTCAGCGAAAATTGGGTACCGGTCTGTTTGGTGGGGAAGGCTTTATCATGCAGAAATTGGAAGGCGATGGCATGGCTTTCGTACATGCGGGTGGTTACGTTATTGAAAAAGAGTTGCGCGCTGGTGAATTGCTGCGGATAGATACCGGTTGCATTGTGGCATTCACCAAAGATGTTGATTATGATATTGAGTTTGTCAAAGGAATTAAAAATGTGATTTTCGGTGGTGAGGGCCTTTTTTATGCCGTTTTAAGAGGCCCGGGAAAGGTTTGGATTCAGTCCATACCAATCAGCAGACTGGCGAGCAGGATTCTTTCCTACGGTTCTGTTGGTGGTCGCAAGGAAGAGGGTTCGGTGCTTGGTGGCTTGGGCAATCTGCTTGATGGGGACGGGTTTTAGAATATTGCCATGGGAATATAATGGTTATTCAGGGGTCTGAAATCATTAAAATCATAAGCCGTCCAAACGCGAAAACACTTGCAAAGTCATGTTTCTGCTATTATTTATGCTAAAAAAAAGTTTTTTATGAAAAAAATATTTGTACTCATAGCCATCTGGAGTTTTGCTACCGGGATTATTGCTCAAAAGCAGGTAACAGTTTCTTCCTCAGGGCAGACAGACTGCAAGAGCCTCGGTCAATTTAAAAAAGGATTTAAAACACAGATGACCTCTTATGACAAGAAAGACCAGGTTGCAAGTATTGTTAACCAGGAAGTAGTCGAAGTAGGAGAGGAAGATGGTGATCTGGTTGCGACCTGTAAGATTTCAACTGATGAAAAGTTTGCCAGGTCTAAAAAAGATGAGTTTACTACAAAATTGCGTTGTCACAATGGGAGTATTGTCATGAATTTCAGAGATATGATGGGTTCAAGGACCTCATTCAGTGAGATGAATAACATGGAGATGAAAATTACCGGCGATAATGTGGAAATACCCAACAAGTTGATGGTCGGCCAGATACTTCCGGAAAACACGATGAACATGCAGATGATTATGAACGGCACACCGCTAATGACCATGTCCTGCACAATGAAAGATCGGATAGTAGAAAAAAAAGAAACCATAACCAGTAGTGCAGGTACATTTGACTGTTACAAGATTACCTATAAAATCATGAACAGCACGGGGATGGGAGAGCAGTACAGCTACGCAATCTGGATGGATAAAGGTCTCACAGTTAAAACGGCCACTTTTGACGAAGATGGAAAGTCAATGGGTTACTCATTGCTCACCAAACTGGAAAAGCCGTAAAATAAAAATGGACCGCAAAATACTGTGGTCCATTTTTATTTTGCACGTATTCTGCTGCTGCAGAAGGCTGTGTTTATTTTCTTAGTACTACAAGTTTTTTCTGTATCCTACTGTTGATGATCAGTAAATAGAATCCATTGGGCAGCTGATCAGTGGAAATGCTTACGCGGTCTGTCATCAAGTCTTCAGTTTGCCAGCATAGATTCCCCTGCATATCAAAAATTGCAGCACTATTCACTTCTGGGCCTTGGATTGTAAAGGACTCAGTTGCAGGATTCGGGTAAACGATGAAAGTTTCACCGGTGAAAATTTCCTCTGCGGACAGTGGTTTGCAGTTAATAGCATTGAAGGTTGGGTTGGGTGTCAGGACGAAATTTCCTGTTCCGTCCGGGCATCTTTCCATGGACTGGTCGGCTGCTATAGCGCCGAATACAATGCTATCCAGCACTGTTCCGTCTGCCTTCGTTAGCATCAATTCTTCACCTGTAGAAGACAACTTGAACGAGGCATGAATACCCGTAGTAGCTTTTCCGTCCTCGTCAAGCCACACCACCAGTCTGCCTTTTGGTGGAATGCTCTGGCCGGCAGGAAATTGCCACTTGTCTTTGTTGGTGAAATCATCTGTCATATACAGGTTGTCAAGAGAAATAGTTGATGAGGTGTTGTTGTAAAGTTCTGCCCAGTCATCGGCTTTTCCATCTGAAGGGTCCAGCACGGTATTTTGATTGGATGCCATCAACTCGTTAATGACCAATTCTCCCGGAAGCACAGATGAGGAGCCCGAATTTGAAAACGCCAGCGTATGGAATTCATGCTCTGCACGCTCGGGAGAAAAGGCTCCGGCTTCGCTGTTTTCCGCGTATATGTAGCAGGACATTTTATAGTCTTTAACCACCACTGCTGCGCCAAAAACGGAGTCGTTTGCAATGCCATCGCCATGCAGACCATCATCGAACATGGGTGTTTTCTCAAAAATGTCATCACTGTCTTCTCTATAAGCAAGAAAGGCGTTGTTCAAAGCGCTTATTTTAACGGTAACGAATATTGTTTCGCCGATTTTTGCTGCTTGGGGCGCGTAAGCAAATGAAGTAATAGCAGGTGGCTGTGCTTTAAATTTTGGCAGGTCATTCAGGTGGACAGTGCGACCGTTCATCAAGGTTGAAATACCGATAACATTGCGTCCGGGCATTCCCGGTCCGCTGGTTCCAGTGGCGGTCATGCTTGTCTGAAACGATGCATAAGTTGACTGAGCATTTACATCGGTCTTCACTTCGGGTTCAATAAATGCCTGCAATGCTTTTGCCTGGTTTTCGTATTCCTTGTTGCTGAAATAGTCTTTCAACATGGTCCGCATATGTGCGACATACATTTTCTCGTAAGTGGGGTTGGAAAGGATGGCTTTGATCAGTGGTCTGGCTGCATTGTTTCTGTGCAGGTCATATTCCATTTTTATTAGGGAAGTTGAGGATCCGCCACCTGCGCCACCGCCTACTGCACCTGTAGCCGTGAAGCTTCCGAAGGACATATTGAGATCCCATACAATCGGAGCAAATCTGCCGTTGTTGTCTTTATAGAGGTAATAATTTTGTGCAAATGAACCTGTGTAACTATCCAAATTGACAAATACATTGTTGAAAGCCAGCATCCAGATGGCGCGGTCTACATCCAAAATTTTTGAAAGTCCTTTTGGATTATTGGCAATAGTGTCAGTCAATTCGATAAGCTCTTTCCATCCAAAGGGATTTTCCAGTTCGTATCTGTTCATATACAGGGAGGAATCCCCGCCCAGAAATGCCAGATTGGGAATACTCGTTCCTCCCGGCGCTCCTGCACCATATTTTGGATTGCATTTTACAAATGCATTTTCTGAAGAGCCAAAATGGTCGCTGACAAATTTATTGTTTATAGGCTCTACATTGCTCATGAGTCCGTAGTAATTACCCTCAATATATACTCGTGCGTAGTTGGCGCGCGGGCAGTCCATATAAGTGCTAAGGAGTTTATATGACAATTGTTCGCGAATGTAACTTGGATCAGAAAAGAGATTGCCCAGTTTGATGCTGTTCACATTGTGGTAGGTCTGTTCTTTTTTCCAGTCCAGTTTGATGTGAAGCGGATTTTTTAGGTTGGTTGCACGGTAGGAACTATTTCCCTTGTACTTTACGCCGACGCTGTCGAATGTTACACCATTGATGGTGCAGGACTGGGCTAGAATGTAGTCCTGGTTACCTGCTTTTTGAGCCTGTAATTTGGCATTCCAATCGCTGTAGCCGAACACAATTTTGATCTCCTGTACTTTGTCGATGTCGTACAGGCCTTTTTGGGCAGAGGCTGAAAATATGCCCATGTAGCATAGTCCCAGCAGAAAGAATTTATTCATCAGAGGATATAGTTTTTGTTATAATTACATTAAATCAAGTGCACCAATTTGAGATGATGGTTGCATGCTTACCCCACGAATTCAGGGATTTTGATTGCTTTGCTCTAGAATAGCCATGCAAACGCATTCGTAAATATACACTTGTTTTTATTTAGTCGATCAAATGGTTAAAATCATTCTCAGGAGCTGTTACAAATAAGACAAAAAAAAACTCGATGCGAAGTCGTACTTTTACAGTTTTAATGTCCCAAAAATTTGTTTACTATGCCTATTAGAGAATTTACTCAGCTGCACTCGGAAGTAGAGCCTTTTTCTAAACAGACTATGGTATTCATTTGAAACAAGGTATAAAATATGGAAACACAAAATACCAAGATGCAAAACGATGTTCCAACCACTGAAGAGCAAATCAACTGGCTTCCCTGGATTATCGGGGTGCTGTTGCTGCTTGCCTCCCTATGGTATTTCAAGGGTTGTAGAGACAAGGTAAATGAAATGAAGGCAGTGGAGGCTGAGGCTTCTGCAAAAGCTACGAAAGATTCCATTGACAGATCAGGCAGTAGGTCTGAGCAGGCGGAGCTTCAGAAATAATACAGATCCGGACTTGTCTGAATGGTCACCTCCGAGAGGTTTTGGCGGATAAAATTCAGTAAGTATAAGACCAGTGAAAAGAAATTTCACGAACGTCTATATTATTATTTTTTATATTTGTCAGGGAAGGGTTATTTCCTTACCTTTGCGCCCACAAAATAAACAGGGCTTTTATGAAAGTATTGGTGGTATGTCTGGGGAATATTTGTCGTTCTCCACTGGCGGAGGGGTTATTAAAATCTAAAGTTGAAGCTTTGGGACTTGGATGGGAGATTGACTCGGCTGGAACAGGTGGTTACCACGAGGGTAGTCAGCCTCACGAAAAGTCTATTGAAGTGGCAGGAAGAAATGGTGTGGACATCACAAACCAGCGGGCAAGAAAAATCAGCAGGGAAGATTTCAGCAAATTTGATCTAATTCTCGCCATGGATACAGCCAATCGAGATGATATGTACGAAATGACATCTACCATGGAACAGCGCAACAAGATTCGGCTGATTATGGATCTGGTGTATCCAAACCGTGATGTCAGCGTTCCTGATCCCTACTACGGTGGAATTGAGGGGTATGAAAAGGTTTGGGAAATGCTGGATCAGGCCTGTGATAAAGTAATTGAAGTGTATGCCAGCAAAGCCGGAAAGCAATAAAAAAAGCCGCGGAGTGTTAAACTCTGCGGCTTTTTTCATTGCTAATTTTTCTGGACGCTGATTCTGAGCTGAAGGTCCTCTGTCATCTCGACCTCTTCTCCCTCCACCTGGTCGGACATTTCAAGTGATGTGGCCAAAACCTCTGCACAAATGTACGGGCTGAAACTGCTTATGGCACCCGCAATATGGTCGTGACGTTGGATTTTAACTGAAATTTTATCCGTGATGTCAAAATCTTTGTCTTTTCTGATGTTCTGGATGCGGTTGACCAGTTCGCGCGCAACACCTTCTGCAATGAGTTCGTCGGACAGGTTGATGTCCAGCGCAACGATCAAACCGCTTTCAGGGTTATTGGCGACCAGCCAGCCTGGAATGTCCTCGCTGATGATTTCGAGGTCTTCGAGCGCAAGTTCATATGCATTACCATTTACTGTCAGTTTGTACTGATTTGTCTGCTCTATTTCTGAAATCTGTTCATTGCTGAGTTGTTCAATGATTTCACCTCCGGCTTTCATGTCTTTACCCAGTTTTCTGCCGAGTGTCTTGAAGTTTGGCTTGCAGCGTTTTTTGACCACACCGCTGGTATCTTTGATGAATTCCAGTTTTTTAATGTTTGTTTCAGCCAGAATAAGATCTTTCACAGCTTCTATCTGGGCCTCAAACTGGTTGTCGAGCACCGGGAGCAGAACACGGCTAAGGGGCTGGCGAACCCTGATGTTTTGGCCTTTTCTCAAGCTTAAAATAAGAGAGGATATTTGCTGCGCGTATTCCATGCGCTGTTCAAGGCCAAGGTCAATGTATTCGCTCCGCGACTCCGGAAAAAGTGCCAGGTGAACACTTTCGAACTGCTCTCTACCGCTTACCGTGTTCAGGTTTTTATACAACCAGTCGCTAAAAAATGGTGCGATGGGGGACATCATTTTGGAGAGCGCCTCCATACAGGTGTACAGCGTCTGGTAAGCAGAGATTTTATCAGTTGTATAGTCACCCTTCCAGAAACGGCGGCGGCATAGCCTTACGTACCAGTTGGACAAGTGGTCGTCCACAAATTTTTCAAGTAATCTTGCTGCATTTGTTGGTTCATAATCAGCGTATTGTGCATTTATTTCGCTGATCAGAGAATTCAGTTTAGATAAAATCCACCGATCAATCTCCGGTCTTTCTGCAATAATTATGTTGTCCTCACGGTATGCAAATCCGTCAACATTTGCGTAAAGAGCGAAGAAGTTGTAGGTGTTGTAAAGGGTTCCGAAGAACTTGTTGCGAACCTCCGTCAGTCCATCAAGATCAAATTTAAGGTTATCCCAGGGCTGGGAGTTGGATACCATGTACCAGCGAGTGACATCAGCACCGTGCTTGTCAATTGTTTCAAACGGATCAATGGCATTGCCCAGTCGCTTGGACATTTTCTGTCCGTTTTTATCCAGTACAAGTCCAGTGGATACAACATTTTTAAAAGCCACACTGTCTTCGACCATCACACTGATGGCGTGCAGGGTATAAAACCAGCCACGGGTCTGGTCTACTCCCTCGCTAATATAGTCTGCCGGATAGGCTTTTTTCCATTTTTCCTGGTTTTCCATTGGGTAATGCCATTGTGCGAAGGGCATTGCACCACTGTCAAACCACACGTCAATCAGATCTGTTTCCCGAATCATTTTTTTACCTGAAGGGGAAACAAGAATCACATCATCAATGTATGGACGGTGAAAATCGACTGGCAATTGCTGGCTCAATTGTAATGTTGCGTTTGCTTTGTCGATTTCTTTTTTGAGCTCCTCCGCAGATCCGATACAGATTTCCTCTGTTCCATCCGCAGTTCTCCAGATGGGCAGTGGTGTTCCCCAGTACCTGCTTCTGGACAGGTTCCAGTCATTGAGGTTTTCCAGCCATTTGCCGAAGCGGCCTTCGCCAGTTGCGGCAGGTTTCCAATTGATGGTTTTATTGAGTTCACTCATCCGCTCTTTCACTGCGGAGGCGCGTATGAACCAGCTGTCGAGCGGGTAGTACAATACGGGCTTGTCTGTCCTCCAACAATGCGGGTAGTTGTGTACGTATTTTTCTTTTTTGAAAAGCTTATTTTCTAGTTGTAATTTCAGTATAATCCGCTCATTTACATCGAGGTATGTGCTTGTTCTACCTACGATGTTTCTAATCAGCGTAGAAAGTTCATCTTCACCAGGAAGGTTTTTTAGTCGCTCTACCTCGGCAGCTTTTTCGTCTTCCGACAGATAGTCTCCTTTGACGAATTCTCCTGAAAAAGGACCAACGTTGTCGATAAATCTACCGCGTTTGTCAACCAAAGTAAGCGTACCCGTACCATTGGCACGGCCTGCTTTCATGTCATCAGCTCCAAAGGATGGGGCAGTATGGACAATTCCTGTACCGTCTTCCGTAGTTACAAAATC
>CANHEE010000018.1 GCA_947459655.1 Lewinellaceae bacterium | reverse complement strand
TACAATACGGGTGCCGGTTGCTTCCCCCCGGGTTGCGTATCGCCTACCTTAACTGCTACGGTCAGCGGTGGCCCATGTGTTACACCCTCGCAGACGGTCAATTTCACAACCACGACCAATGCACCGGCCGGATCAACCTATATGTGGACAGGTCCGAATGGATACAATTCAACATTGGCAAACCCATCTGTCTCGGGACTACCAGCAGGAAACAACATTTTCAAGGTCAAAGTAATAGCACCCGGTGGTTGTTTCTCCATGTCTACCGTTACGGTCACTGTGAGCCCTGCATTTAATTTTACACCGCTGCCCGATTTGACCGTCTGTGGCAATTCACCTTTGTCTTTATCGGTAGGTGGATCTCCTGGGCCTTCAGCTGGAGCAGGCTACCTGTGGAATGGTGCCGGACTATCATCAATTTTTGCTCCCAGCCCTACGCTGACACCTCAGCTGCCGGTATCCCCGGCTACCGGAACCACAAATAACTACTCGGTTACCATTACTGAAACCAACGGCTGCAGGTGGCTGGATACCTTCAAACTGACGACAGTTCCCATGCCGCCGATGCTCAGTGTTGCCAATCCTGTAAACTTGTGTACGGGTCAAGCACTGAATCTGAACATCAATAGTGCCACCATGAACTGGAACGGCCCGATTAGCATACCCTCAGCGCCCAATCCGAAATTACCTATTCCTGTCAAATTCACTTGGACTGGGCCGAATGGTTTTACAACCAATCAAACTACTGATATACTACCCAATCTGACAAGTGTTCCGGGCGCACAAATCCCGGGAGTGGGAGGTCCTTACATCTACAAATTAACGCCAAGTATTCCGGGGTATTCACACCCAAGTTGTAGCATGTCTCCTATCGATGTGACCGTAAATGTGCAGCCGGGAGGGAGTATTACCCTCGCCCCCACGGCAATATGTCAGGGACAAACTGTCGACCTTACAACATTAATCACCTCACCCAGTCCTGCTCCGGTAGGCAGCTGGACCGGAACCGGGGTCGGTCCAAGTCCCACATTCAATGCGGGCGTACTGTCGCCCGGATCCTATAGCGTTACTTTTACACCAAGTGCCGCAGCATGCCTGGCTGCTACTTCCACCAATGTAAGCATTAGCACACCTCCCAATGTCACTCTTTCACAGAGCGGGACCATTTGTGGTCTGACAGCACCATTTTCGGGTCAAACAGCAATAACTGCAACTGCAGGTTTTACTACATACAATTGGTCAACAGGAGTGAGCGGCAGCGGCAATGCTGTGACTGTGAGTGCCCCGGGCACATATACCGTGACAGTGACCAATGCCTCGGGATGTACAGCAGTCAAATCATTGACCGTGAGCAGTTTTGCGAGTCCGAACGTATCAGTTACCGGACCGGGATCTCTTTGCAGTGGCGTAAATGCTACCCTAACACTAAATTCCTCCTTTAGCTCATACCTCTGGAATGACAATTCGACAGCAAGTTCACTTGCCATCATCAATCCGGGAACGTATAGTGTGACAGTTACAGATAACAATGGCTGCTCGGCAACAACATCCAAAACCATCGCTGCTGCTGCTCCCTTGAATCCAACATTTTCACCTTTTGGAAAAATTTGTGGCAACGGATCTGTCTTGCTCAGCCTTACCGGAATCTTTGATACATACAGCTGGTCAAACGGACTTGGCAACGGTGCTGCAGTAACGGTAAATAGTGGACAAAACTATAGCGTGACCGTCTCCAATACGGCAACAGGATGTACCGCTGTTGCCACAGCAACCGTGCAGCAGTTTCCAAATCCGACAGTCGACATTACAGGAAATCTATTGTTTTGTTTTGGCGGTATCGGAACGACACTTTCTGCTAGCCCTGCAAACTTTGCAAATTACCAGTGGAGCAATGGTAGCGTAAGTCCCTCCACGACTGTAACATTGGCGCAGAACTACTCGCTTACGGTGACCGACATCAATGGCTGCTCAGCGTCCGTTTCTAAGCTCACATCTTATTTCCCAAGCCCGACACCTTCGATCACAGGTTCGACTTCCATCTGCGCCGGTAGTTCTACTACCTTGGACGCCGGACCCGGTTTTAATTCTTATCTATGGTCTACTGGTGCAACAGGCCAGACCATAACTACGAACCAGCCTGGTTTTGTTTCAGTAAGTGTAACAGACTCAAAGGGATGCATAGGTACAGATGTGAAAAATATAATAAACAGTGGTTCACTTGCCTTTAACATCAGCGGGAACACTTCATTTTGCGACGGCCTTTCCTCCACACTGAATGCAGGAAGCGGATTCAGTTCCTATTTGTGGAGTACAGGAGAAACAACTCAGGCAATCATAGTAACTTCCTCTAATACCTATTCCGTGACCGTGAGCAACGGTTCCTGTACGGGCAATTCTTCGGTGATTGTTACTAAAAACTCCTTACCTACAGTATCCATAACTGGGAATGCATCCTTCTGTGAAGGAACAACAAGTGCATTGTCCACCAATATTCCATTCAGTATTTACCGCTGGAGTACAGGACAATTCACCCAAAGTATCAATGTAGCTGCTGCAAATACATACAGTGTGACTGTTCAGGATATCAATGGATGCACCGCGACAAATCAAATAACCATAACATCTGCAGTCAGTCCAAAACCAATAATCATTGGAAAGAACAGTATCTGCGCAGGTGATACATCTCTGCTTTCCCTAACGGAAAATTATTCCGCCTATAAATGGTCGGATGGTTCGACAAAAAAAGACCTTGCTGCAAGATCTTTTACAAGCTACTTTGTGACGGTTACTGCCCTAAACGGGTGCACCGGCAGCACAAGCTTTTTGCTGTCCAAAGAACCGGACCTCAAGCCTCAGATTACCGGTAAAAAAGAATTTTGTGAAAACGACACCTTGCACCTGAGCGTTAATGGAGCATTTGGCGGATACAAATGGTCATCTGGCCAAAGTGCAACAGGAATCATCATCAACAAAGGTGGCACCTACAAAGTGACAGTAAACAATGGTGCATGTAAAGGCGTAGATTCTATCCAGGTAAAAATGAATCCACTTCCGGTCTTGAATACCAGCAAAGACACCGCCTTGTGCGCAGGCCAGTCTGTAAACTTTTCCGTTCAAACCGGTTACGCCAGTTATCTTTGGTCTACAGGTGAAACCGGTAATTCTATATCTTCTTCAACAAGCGGCAGCTACTACGTCAATGTGAAGGATGCTAAAGGATGCACAAACCGCGATAGTGTAAAATTAGTGGTCAATCCGCTGCCTGTACCGACGGTAGTTGGTCAGGCCACCATCTGCTTCGGGGAAAAAACCATACTCAGCCTGTCTGAAAAATACAAAGCATACCGATGGTCCAATGGTAAAGCAACAGATACCATCGAGATCAATCAACCCGGAAAATACGAAATAAGTGTGACCGATAACAACGGCTGCATTAATTCTGCTTCCAAGGATGTTGATGTAAAAAGCAACCTGAATCCGCTAATCACGGGACCAACATCTTTCTGCAAGGGTGACTCTGTAGTGTTGGGCCTGGATGCAGTCTACGCATCCTACAAGTGGTCGGACCAGCAGGCGACACCTGAGATAACCGTCAACAAAGCTGGCAAATACAGCGTAACCGTCACTTCCTCCTCTGGCTGTAGCGGTTCGAAAGACATCACCATCAGTGAAAACCCCAACCCGGCACCATTGATAACGGGTAACCTTTTTATTTGTGGAAGCAGAACGACCACCCTTGACGCAGGATCAGGATACAACACATACCTATGGTCTAACGGCGACAAAGCACAGAAAACAAACATTTCCAGTCCCGGAAAATACACCGTTACAGTCACCACTGCTGCGGGTTGCAAAGGTAGCAACAGCGCCTTTTTACAACTCAAAAATGTTACCGGCAGCTTGAGAGATACAATTTGCAAAAGTGATTTCAGAGTATTCAACGGCAATCGCTATGATTTCAGCAAATCCTCCGGTACAGAAACGCTCATCGGTGCAGCCGGCGGTGGGTGCGACAGCATCCTGACCATACAGCTGTTTTTTAGGCCCGATATCAACATTGGATTTGATGGAGATAAGACTGTCTGTTCAGCTTCACCTGTCAAACTTGTGCTGAATGTGACCGGATACAACGGCGCCTTTAATGCTGTCGTGGAAGACAGTGATGGTGGGAAAATCAATCTGACCAATGTCAAAAACGGAGATACCCTTACAGTAAATCCAGACAAAACAAAGATTTACAGAATCAGCACAGTTAGTATCGCCAATGGCAATTGTACACTTGTGCTCGGTGCGGCAAAAGTGACTGTCTCACCAATTGAAATCAGTACACAGGTGTCCCAGATTACTTGTAGCGGAAAAAACAATGGCTCTGCTGATATACAGGTCCGAAAAGGTATTCCTCCTTTCAATTACAGCTGGGACTTCGGTGCCTCAACTGCAGGAATTACTGACCTCAAAACAGGAGTTTACAAATTCACAGTAACAGATGCCATTGGTTGCACTGCCTCAGCAGACATCAGCATCAGCGAACCGCTGCCTATTTCTGCAACCCTTTCTTCAGATTCACTTACCTGCAACCCTTCCAGTGGTAGCATTACCATTGATTCAATCAAAGGGGGTTCCGGCAATTTTGTATATAGTATAGATGGCACAATTTTTAATCCCATCAATGTAACTCCTTTTAAAATACCAAATCTGGGCGCAGGCAACTATATCGTTACCATCAGGGAAGCATCAGCAGATGAATGCAACTGGTCCGGTAATATCAATGTAGCCCAAGGTAAAGCCTTGACTGTCAATCTTGGCCCAGATATTACGCTGGTTTATGGTGACAGCATAGTGCTGACACCAGTGACCAATTTCCAGATGAGCAAAATTCAGTGGACTCCTGCCACCTATCTCAATTGCGACACTTGTCAGTTTACTATCTCCAAACCCAAGGCTACTTCAAACTATATTGTGAAAGTATGGGATGAAAACGGCTGTCTTGCCACAGATGAGGTGCAGATTATCGTCAACCAGATCAGAAGGGTGTTCATACCAAACGTCTTTAGTCCCAACGTTGACGGAAACAACGATTTGTTCCGAATCTATCTCGGTGATGAAACCGTAAAAGTTAATTACTTCAGAATACTCGATAGATGGGGAGAACTGATGTACGAGGATCGTGATTTTACTAAAGAAGATGCACAGGATGACAGACGTGGGTGGAATGGTTACTTCAGAGGAAAATTGCTTAACCCCGGAGTGTACATCTATTCTGCACAGGTTGAATTTACTGATGGTGAAACCAAAAACTACACCGGAGATTTTATGCTACTGAAACAGTAGTTTGGATTCGGCCACCAAAATATAGACCTGAAAAGCACATGAACCGGGAATACAATGTTCCCGACCGGATTGTATTAAAAATTTTTTTCCGTGAAGAAGCTTATTGCCTGCTCATTTGCTGCTGTATTTGCTATACAGTTTGCGCTGTCACAAACGTGGACTGTATCGCCCTCAGGTTGCCCCGGAGGGCCTGTTTTGAATAAAATCATTATTGATGCCTGCACCAGTCAGGAAGGGTGGAACGAATTCGTGACCATAACAAATGGAAGTTCGCCCATTAATGCCAACTCAATACAAATGACCGGCTCCACTTCTGGACCGCCTGCTTCTAGTAATTTCGCTGCAGATCCTGCCATAGCCGCTCAACTGAATAACATGGCGATGCCTGCCTGCGCACCTCCGGTATTTGTTTCTCCACCAGGTGGTATAATTCCGGCAAATGCAAAGGTAATTGCAGTCGTTTCCAATCATGGACTGACGTTTACGCAAAACCTTAGCAACCTTTGTGGACAGGGGCCCATCTATGTGGTTTCTGGAGATTACACATCCTCAAATGGCTTTTTTCTCAATAATCCTAATGCATCCTGTCCCGGTGCGCCTGCACCCTGCCCAAAGACAATTACTATAACTGTTGGAGGCTGTACCTATAGTGTTACTTATGATGTACGAGGTTTTCCTGGAACAGATGGCTCTAATGTTACTCTCGATCCCGCCGGCGTGGCAACCAGTAGAGATGGAGGAAACGATTGCTTTCCTGCCCTCCCATGTACTCCACCACCACCACAGTCCATTGCGCTCAGCCCAAATGGCATCCTTTGTGCTTCGGTTCCAAAAACAATAACGCCCTCTTTAACTACCACCCAGATTGCAGGTGCTACCTATTCTTGGTCAGGTCCTGCCGGCTACAATTCAACAGCATATAATCCACCGGGGGTCAGCCTTAACCTCTCGGCAGGAACTTATACCTTCAGTGTTACCGTTACCACAGGACCAGGGTGTTCTGCAACAGCGACAAAAGACATTACTGTAAACGGAGCTCCAAACTACACTGCGATACCGGATATAACGGTTTGTGGTGGGATACCCGTCCCGCTCGCGGTTGTCGGTACTCCTCCCCCTCCGGCAGGATCAACTTATCAGTGGGTCGGACCTGGTCTTAGTTCTACCAGCAGTCCTACACCCACGGCAACCACACCTGCTCCGGTGATTCCAAATCCATTCACCACATCATCCTACTCGGTAACTGTAACTGATCCCGGTGGATGTAAGTGGTCAGACAATTTTGATATCATTAGATATCCTCCTCCTGCCACGTTTCAGGTGACTACACCTGTGAATATCTGTCCCGGGCAACCTATAAACCTTACGGTGACCAGTGGAACTGTCACCGTACCCATATTTGGAACGATACCGCTTCCCACTCCATTCCCCTTTCTGGCCAAATTTACCTGGACAGGACCAAGTGGATATAGCAGTATGACAACCAATAATACACTTCCACACACCGTTGTGGTCAACTCGGCACAGGCACCAACCACGCCGGGCTCTTATACCTATTCTGTAGTGGTCGGCATAGCAAATGTTTCAGACAATTCGTGTCAGTCAAACCCTGCAAATGTTACAGTCAATGTACAGGCCCCACAACCGATGACATTTAATACAGCAACCCTGTGTGCGGGAAATAGCCTGAACCTGAATAACCTTATTAGCAGTCCTAGTCCGGTCCCCGCAGGATCATGGTCTGGACCAGGTGTTACAGCTTCGCCGACTTTTAATGGTACGGCACTCTCCTCCGGAACCTACAATGTTACTTTTACACCGTCACCGTCAACCTGCTACCTGGGCGGAAACACAAATATTATTTTATCTGTTCCCAATGCAGCCTCTACCACCCAGACGGGGAAATTATGCGGCACTTCAGCACCTTACTCAGGCAGTGTAGACCTTAGTGCCAGCAGCGGATTCTTCTATTACAAATGGTCAAATGGTGCAATGGGAAATACCGTAAATTCCATCACGGTTACAAATCCGGGTAGTTACACAGTTACGATTACAGACCTGTCAGGTTGCACACAGTTAAAGTCATTTACAGTTACTGCAGGAAGCGTTGCTCCTGTATCCATTACTGCTCCAGCAAACATCTGCAGTGGGTTTAACTCCAATCTGACACTGAATAACCCCTATTCATCGTACCAATGGAATGATGGTTCTTCCGGCCCAACATTGGCAATAAATGGTCCGGGAACCTATTCGGTAACGGTAACAGACCCGACCGGTTGTACAAGTACAGACACTAAAACGGTCAATCCAGGCGCACAGCTTACCCCTACGCTTTCACCGGTTGGAAAAATATGTGGAAACGGCTCGGTCTCCCTCACTGTGAGCAGCCCATTCAGCACGTATAGTTGGTCTAATGGAGCAAATACACAAAGCACGACTGTTACTTCCGCAGGCGTCTACTCAGTTACCGTAAGTAATGCTGCAACCGGCTGTACAGGATCAGTTTCAGTAACTGTAAGTCAGTTTCCGTCGCCAACTGTCAGTATAAGTGGCAACAATAGTTTTTGTCCGGGTTCCGGAACTGCTTTAACGGCAAGCCCTACCAGTTATAATTCATACCAATGGAGCAATAACCAGAACACACCAGGCATTTTTGCTACGCAGTCGGGTACTTTTACTCTTACTGTGACCGATGTAAATGGTTGTACGGCCTCGAATAGCGTTATCATCAATGGCTACCCCTCGCCAACGCCACAAATTAATGGTGTCTCTGCGGTATGCGTCGGAGGCAAAGGCAATTTGAGCGTAAGTGGTGGCATATTTAGTGCATACCTATGGTCAGATGGACAAACCACAGCTTCTGCAATTCTGGGAAGTGGTACCCACACAGTTACAGTCACCGACCTGAATGGCTGTAAGGCGTTGGCTACAAAAATCATCAGCGATGATCCCGTCAATATTGCTTTCACAGGAAGTCTCAATGTCTGTCCACAGAAAAATACAACACTGGGTATCACAGGCAACTACAGCAGCTATAAATGGTCAACTGGCAGCAACAGTCCTTCTATTACGGTCGGACAAGGTAACTATACCATTACCGCTACCAATTCAAATGGTTGCACGGGACTTGCAGGTGTAACCATTAATGCCTACAACCAACCTGTAGTGAACATTAGCGGCAATGCTTCCTACTGCCAGGGAACTAACTTGACACTTGCTACTACCCCAACTTTTTCAAGTTACAGCTGGTCTACAGGGGCGGTAGCAGCAACCATCAATGCAAGCGGCACGGCCACCTATCAGGTAACTGTTCAGGATGGAAATGGGTGTACGGCTACGGCAACGAAAAATATTACCGAATTTCCAAATCCGAAACCGAATATTACAGGTTCAACCTCCATATGCACCGGTTCCAGCACACTATTGGATGCGGGAAATGTATACAACTCATATCTCTGGTCAACCGGTGAAACCGCAAAAAACATCATTATCAGTCAGGTGGGAACTGTATCCCTGACTGTGACCGATGCAAGAGGATGTAAAGGCAGTGATTCCAAGGCAATCACGTCAAACGGCAATCTGGTATTCTCAATCTCAGGCACACCGTCTTTTTGCAATGGTAAAAGCACGACCCTCGATGCAGGAGCCGGTTTCAGCACCTATATTTGGGATACTGGCGAAACCACGAGGACTATTCAGGCTTCTTCAGAAAAAAACTACGCCGTAACAGTCAGCAATGGGTTGTGCACAGGTTCATCTTCCATCTCAGTAGTGAGGAGTCCGGTTCCCGCATTTGCCATATTGGGCGACACTCTGATCTGTGATGGAGCCAGCACTGTTTTGTCCACCAGTCTTCCTTTCAGTATGTACAGCTGGAGCAACGGCGACCTCAACGCAGGTACAACAGTTGCTAAGGCAGGTAATTATAGTGTCACCATTTCTGATACAAATGGTTGTACTGCTACACAGACAATCAATGTCACAGTCAACCCAAACCCTGTTCCACGAATTACTGGGAACAAAGCCATATGTCCGCTAGACTCCGTCAAAATAAGCCTCACTGATCCGTTCAGCTCTTATCTGTGGTCTGACGGAAGTTCAACCAGCAGCATTTATGCAAAAGCAGGATCAACTCATACCGTGACAGTAACAGATATGAATGGTTGTAAAGGAATTGATAATACCACAATTCCCATTCAGGGCAACCTGAATCCAAAGATTGATGGGGTCTTGTCTGTATGCTCCGGAAAAAGCACCACGCTTTCCGTACAGATTTTTTTCGATAATTACCTATGGTCCACAAATGAAACAAAAAACAGTATTCAGGTCAATACGCCCGGCACATACAACATAACTGTCAGCACCAGCACAGGTTGTTCCGGAACCGCATCGGTAATCGTTCAGCAGTCCTCCATAACACCTCCTACTATTTCCGGCTCAGACGTTATTTGCGGCAGAAACAGCAATACACTTAGTGCCGGCGTCGGCTACCAGAAATACAGCTGGTCTACAGGAGCGGCGAGCCAAACCATTACCACCTCAGTTCCCGGAAATTACAAAGTAACCGTGACAGACCTGAACGGCTGTACCTCATCAGCAGGCATCGACGTGATAAAAGTGAATACGACAGGATCACTGTCAGACACACTTTGCCATAGCGAATTCAGGTTGGTTAACGGACGAAGGTATGACATTTCCCGACCTGAAGGGGTTGAGATACTCGCGAAAGCGGCCAATAGAGGCTGTGACAGCACAGTCAACATAAAATTTTATTTCAGGGATTCTGTAAGCGTTACCTTAAGTGGCCCTACGAGCATATGTTCAAAACTACCCGTCGCACTTAAAATTAATGTCAGCGGCTTTGCAGGTGTCTTTGATATGGTATATGGGGACGATAATGGAAATACTTTTACAGTAAAAGGAATAAATGATGGTGACACCATCATTGTTTCACCTCAAAACACTACAACGTACCGCATTATTTCAACGAGCATTCCTACCGGAAGCTGTCCACCTTTTCTGGGTACGTACAAACTGTCATTCGGTTCGCTCTCCCTTGATGCTCAGGTGAAAAACATCAGTTGCAACGGCTTGACAGATGGTTCAATCTTACTAAGTACCATAGGGCTCGCACCGTACACATTTGTTTGGTCTGATGGTAAAAACACCGGTACAATTGAAGGACTTCCCTCAGGAAAATATAGAGTAACCGTAACAGATGCCATTGGGTGTACTGCTTCGGGTGAATATGAAATAACTGAACCGAAGCCTTTGAAGATACTAATGGTCGCACAAGCTGCATCCTGTCTTACAGGACTGGGAACCATAACCATTCAGAGTATTGAAGGCGGAAGTGGTAAGTTTACATACGATCTCGACGGATCGGACAAAGGCGACATCCCTGGTATTCCATACATGATCAGAAACCTCTCTCCGGGTGAGCACCAGGTCGTCATTCGTGAGTCTTCCAATAGAAACTGTAACTGGACTGCCAAGCCAAATGTTGCGGATAGTGACTCTATTCAGGTATCACTTGGACCAGACATTACGATCAATTACGGTGACAGTGTGGTCATCACGCCGGCTACCAAGTTTCAGATGTCTAAAATTCTTTGGAGTCCAAGCAAAGGATTAAGCTGCGATACCTGTCAGTTTCCGATTGCTAAACCGAATGTCACCAGAAACTACCGTGTAACTGTATGGGATGAAGAGGGATGCTCAGCATCTGACATCATTCAGATTATAGTTAACAAGGTTCGAAGAGTGTATATCCCCAATACCTTTTCACCAAATGTAGATGGAAACAACGACCTCATCAGAATCTATCTCGGAGATGAGACGGTCAAGGTCAACTTCTTTAGAATTTATGATCGTTGGGGTACGCTGGTATATGAAGATAAAAATTTCACCAAAGCCGAGTCGCAGGATGAAAAACGGGGTTGGAATGGATACTACAGAGGCAATCTGATGAACCCAGCAGTATTCACTTACCATGCACAAGTAGAGTTCACCGATGGCGAGGTGAAAAATTATACCGGTGATATTATGCTGATGAAATGGTAGGTGAATATTCAACACAGCCGAATTTTCTTACATGTTAAATAGGAAGATTCGGCTGTAAAAAATATTTAGAAAATCATTTCACACAGATTAGGTAATCTGCCTTCTCAATGAAATAACCCAGCGGCTCGAGATCAAATCCAAGGGTTGAAGCAAAAGCAGTAAACTCTATGACTTTATCTCCACTTACTGCAACAAGCAATCCACCACTTGTCTGAGGGTCACAAAGTATGTGCTTTTGGTAGTCGGAAATGGGCGCTATTTTGTGTCCGTAGCTATCAAAATTTCGAATAGTACCTCCCGGGATACACTTTTCTGAAAGGTAGTAATCAAGTGCCTCCTTTTCCAACACCGGAACTTTACCAAAATCAACTACTGCCGACAAATCACTTGCCTCACACATTTCAGACAGATGCCCGAGCAGACCAAATCCCGTCACATCGGTCATAGCCTTAATGTAAGGTAGCTTCCCAAACGCCGCACCGACATTGTTGAGTTTTTTCATACTTTCCGGGGCAATATGTGCGTGTTCCGGTTTTAGTTTTTCTTTTTTCTGAGCTGTAGTAAAAACACCAACACCGAGCGGCTTGGTTAGAAAAAGTTTACAATCGGACGTTGCGCCACCATTTTTTTTCAAATGTGCTATATCTACCCTACCGGTTACTGCCAGTCCGAAAATGGGTTCAGGACTATCAATCGAGTGCCCGCCTGCCAGCGGTATTCCTGCCTCGGCACAAGCTTTTCTACTTCCTTCCACAACTCTGTTTGCTACCTCTGCAGGTAGTAAATTTATCGGCCAGCCTAATATTGCTATGGCAAGCAACGGAGTTCCACCCATGGCATAAATATCGCTGATAGCATTTACGGATGCAATCCTTCCAAAATCTTCAGGATCATCCACGATAGGCATGAAAAAATCTGTTGTACTGATGATGGCAGTTCCATCTCCGAGGTCAAAAACCGCAGCATCATCACGCTCCTCATTACCGACAAGCAATTTGCTGAAGTGAATTTTGGCTTCCTCCGTTTTTAAGATACTATCCAGTACTTTTGGTGCTATTTTACATCCACATCCGGCGCCATGAGAATATCTGGTTAGGGCGAATTCTTGTATGGTATTTTTCATAATTTACAAAAGTGTATGAATAAAAAATCCGGACTTTCACGATGAACGCAAAAACCCGGACAATATATTTTCTCTCTGAAAAAGCAATATAATACGATCGCAGTGAGCAATCGTCCAAATTACATGAAAGACTTGGTGTCTGCCGGAGTTACATTGAACCCTGTAGGCTTTGGAGCAGCCATATTTTCTTTATTCTTTTCATTTATTTGTTCGCGCCTGTGTCTCCACGAGCCGCCCTCTTGGAAAAAGGCTATAATTCCCCAAACAAGCAAAAGCGTCGGTAAAAGAACAGACTTCGCCAAACCCGGTACTTCGTATTTCATGTGCATGAACTCATACACAATGAAATAAGCCTTGTACAAACTGAACCCAATCATTACAGGATACATAACCCATTTAGGCAGGTGAAGACCATGAATGACGTGACCATTTCCTACGAGGGCAATTGCAACCTCAACCAATGTAATGATACCCAACAGAATCAAACCTCTGGTAACAACTCTGATACCTTCTTCGTGACTCAACATATTTTCTATATTTTAATAGTGATCTAAATTAATAATCGCTCTTAGAGCAGGTAGAAAACGAGGAATACAAACACCCATACTAAGTCTACAAAGTGCCAGTAGAGTCCAATTTTCTCAATCATCTCATAATGATTGCCCCTTCGGTGATACAAACCGCTCGCTGCATTCAGCATAATGACAAACAGAAAGACGACCCCTGAAAACACGTGGAAACCGTGGAAACCTGTGATGAAAAAGAACAACGCACCAAATGCCTTCGGACCAAATTCCAATTGAGCAACTTTACCTGCATCCGGACCACTGGTGACCTTGTACTTTTTGAAATCAAATTCCACCTGACCATTGTGCTCATGACCATGAATCAGATAAGAATCACCTACCTTAAATGTTTCTGCTGTTTCGTTACCACTGGCATCAAGGTAAACACCATCTTCGGTATGTCTACCAAATGGATTTCTCGTCACACTAACGTTTTCTCCTTTAATTAGGGTAGTCCATTCCCACGCCTGACAACCAAGAAAGGTAAGACCTCCAAGAATAGTCAGCAACATCCAGAACACAACACCCTTTTTATTGCCATGATGACCTTCCTGTACCGCTCTCACCATTGTTACAGAACTGATGATCAGGACAAAAGTCATGAATGTTACGAAAATCAAAGGTGCTTCACCTGAGTAAAAAGGAATCTTGGCGAAAACGAAATCAGGCAAAGGCCAACTCATGCTGCTGAAACGCAATGTTCCATAAGCAATTAAGAAACCAGCAAACGTGAATGCATCCGATACCAAAAAGTACCACATCATCAATTTACCATAACTCGCCTTGAACGGTTCTGCACCGCCACCCCAATTTTCTTGCTGCACATCGTGCCCAACATGAGTATCTACTGAAGCCATTATGTTATTTATTATTTATTACTAATTTTTGAGCAACTTAATGCTGCATTACCAGAAAAACTATCAGATAAACCCATAGAAAGTCTACAAAATGCCAGTATTGAGCAGTAAGCTCAAACCTCAACTTCCTAACTGGTGTTACTTTAAATGGCAATGAAAACGCATGCAGTAGCGCAACTGCGATGGCTCCAATACCTCCAAGAACATGAGCTGCATGAATACCTGAAATAGCATATACAAATGATCCTGATGGATTTCCTTTCAAGTCGACACCAATAGCGTTCAACTGTTGCCAGCCTTCGTACTGAAGTACAATGAAAGCAAAACCCAACACTGCTGATAAAACCATCAACCATTTGTACTGCTGCTCCCTACCCTTCAAAAAACTCTTATAGGAAAGGTGTATCGTCGCACTACTTAGCAAAATTACAACCGTACTGATAAAGAAAATCGGCGGTATTTTGAATTCTAACCAATTACCGGCAGACTGACGTACAATATGCGCACTGGTTAGACCGGTGAACATCATCATTATGCTGGCAAAAGAAATATACAACCCGAACTTTTTCGGATGAATTTTATTATTGCTGCGCATCGGTTGGTTTTGTACTACAGTACTCATGATAATCAAAGTTTATCAAATACCATGGCGAATTGCGCTATGGGCAAATAAAAAAATGAACTGAACATCAGATTTCTCGCGGCCTCTCTGCTGCAATTTTTGTACAACATAAAAGCATAAAACGCAAAAACTACTCCCAGTAAAACCAATACAATTGCTGAACAAACGCCAGTGTATCCAAGTGCATATGGTCCACATCCAACCGGGATCAAAAAAGCTGTGTATACAAACGCATTCCATCCAACGCTTTCATCAAGTCTTCCACTTTTGGAAGGCAACAGATTAAATCCGGCTCTCTTGTAGTCTTCATCCGCCACCCAGGCTATTGCCCAAAAATGCGGGAACTGCCACAGAAATTGGATTGCAAACAAAGCTATTGACAAAGTTGTCAGATGACCGCTTACAGCCACACTGCCTATTAAAACAGGTAAAGCTCCCGGTACAGCTCCCACCAATACGGCGATAGGAGAAACACGCTTCAGCGGCGTATAAATGAACGCGTAACTGATCAGTGATAACGACCCAAGAAATACCGTAAGTGGATTAAACAATGCCAAGAATGACAAACCCGCTAAACTCATCAATCCAGCTGCAAGCACCGCCTCAGAAGTAGTCATTCTTCCGGCTGCAAGAGGCCGGTTTGAAGTCCTATTCATTATTTTGTCGTAATCCTTTTCCAGAACTTCATTCAGCGCATTGGCAGCTCCTGTGATAAGGAAACCGGCTACTCCCAAAGTGAGTACTTTTGACCAGTCGACAGAACCTGTTATCGTTGTCAGATAGGCTGCAATTGCAGATACCACAACCACAATATTCAGACCGAACTTTACTAACATCTTGTAGTCAGCTATTTTCTGTCTTAATATAAGCAACAGATTTATCTTTGTTACCACTTACCTTTGACTGTTAATTGCGATTAAATTCCACTTTTTTCTTCCACTTCTGCTCGAGAAACCAATTAATGGTTGCCACCATCCTGTTCACCAGCTGCCAGAGGTTCCCACTGCGGAATAAATTCACGTCCGTTTTTACCATAATCATATGGCCAACGCTCAACAGCAGGAAGATTTCCTTCCCAGTTTCCGTGGCCAGGTTCAATCGGAGTAGTCCACTCAAGGGTTGTTGCACCCCAAGGATTTGCATCCGTAACCTTTTTACCATTGAAAATAGAGTAGAAAAAGTTGATTACAAAAACTATCTGCAATGCGAAAACAATAATCGCGGCTACAGTGATGAATTTATTGGTATCTTCGAAGTGCTTGAATGCCTCAAAAGTATCAAATCTGTAATAACGACGAGGGACACCGGCCATGCCAAGATAATGCATAGGCCAGAAAATAGCATACGCTCCCGCAATGGTACCCCAGAAGTGAATTTTCCCCATCATTTCATTCATGAAACGACCGAACATCTTTGGAAACCAGTGATAAACGCCAGCAAACATTCCAAAGAACGCAGCAATACCCATCACAATATGGAAGTGTGCAACTACAAAGTAAGTATCGTGCATCGGAATATCAATAGCCGAGTTACCAAGGAAAATACCTGTAAGACCTCCTGAAATAAACAAAGACACGAAACCGATTGCAAACAACATCGGTGAATTGAATCGTATGTTACCACCAAAGAGAGTGGCAATCCAGTTGAATACTTTCACCGCTGATGGCACAGCGATAATAAGTGTGAACAACACAAAGAAATTCGAAATAAACGGATTAACACCCGACATGAACATGTGGTGCGCCCAAACGATGAATGACAAAAATCCGATTGCCAACATAGACATCACCATGGCCTTGTAACCAAAAATTGGTTTGCGTGCATGTACCGAAAGCACTTCAGATACCAATCCCATCGCAGGAAGGATAATGATATATACTTCCGGGTGACCGAGGAACCAGAAAAGGTGCTGATATAAAATCGGCGACCCACCTACATTCTCAAGCGCCTTTCCTCCGATGAATATTTCTGAGAGATAGAATGAGGTACCCAAACCTCTATCAAACATTAACAGGAAGAACCCTGAGACAAGTACCGGGAAAGACAAGATACCAATAATAGCCGTCAGGAAGAAAGCCCAAATGGTAAGCGGCATTCTCCATAGTGTCATACCTTTTGTGCGCAGGTTTAATACTGTAGTAACATAGTTGATACCACCCAACAATACCGAAACCACAAAGAAAGTCAGACTCAGTAACCATAAGGTCATACCTGTTCCAGATCCCGTAGAAGCCTGAGGTAGTGCTGACAATGGCGGATAAGCCGTCCATCCTCCACTGAAAGGACCAGTGCTAAGGAAAAGGGAATACAACATTACTGCACTGGAAAGGAAAAAGAACCAATAGGACAACATATTCAGAAAACCTGATGCCATGTCGCGTGCACCCAACTGCAAAGGAATAAGCAGGTTCGAAAAAGTACCACTTAATCCCGCAGTCAATACAAAGAATACGATAATGGTTCCGTGCATCGTTACCAGAGCATAGTAAAACTCAGGTGCTAGACGACCCATTCCTGCTTCATCAACAGTAATCCACTTACCAAGAATTGGTCTAAGCCAAGCCATATTCTCCTCTGGAAAACCAAGTTGCAGACGGAAAACAATTGACATCGCTGCACCAATTATTGCCCAAAACATACCCGTAATTAAAAACTGACGGGCAATCATCTTGTGATCCTGGCTGAAAATATAGGTCGTGATAAAATTTGACTGGAATTTATCTCCATGATGGTGATCATGAAAATGATCATTTAGTCCGTTTTCCTTAATCAGAACCTCTTCGTTGTAGCCGGTTTCAGTTACGTATGCCATTTTAGAAAAATTTATCTTATTTGACAAAATAGTCTGTTAATTGTTATTATTGAACCTGATTTTAACATCTGTACGATACCAACATTAGGCTTACTCCAAGTGCAATTATTTTTTTACCGGAGCAGCTATCGCTGTACTGTCTTTTTTAACGGTTACTGCTGTGCTGGTGCTGTCTTTAACGACATCTACAGGAGTTACCTTTCCTTCAAACGGATCTTCACTTTCCTCCTTTCCGTTGATGACCACTTTTCCTCCTTTATTGTGTACGTTGTTCGCATACCAGGACTGCTGCTTTTTCAACCAATCTTCGTACTCCTGCTGAGAAACAATGCGAACCACTCTTCTCATGGAATAGTGACCCTTACCACATAACTCTGCACAGGCAAGTTCGTAATTAAACATTTCTGCCCTGGTTTTACTTTCCGGATCACTTGGATCCATCTTCTCATTCCACTCATCAGATTTAGCCAACATTTGGCGGTATTCTTCCGTAGTTATTTTCGGCGTAAATACCCAGTAAGTTGGTATACCAGGGATCGCATCCATCTTTGTACGGAAATGTGGAAGATAGAAATTGTGCAATACGTCTCTTGCAGTAATACGTACCCGTACTTTTTTACCTACCGGTAAAACAATTTCGTCCGGGTAAAAATCATCCAAACCTTTCGGATCAGTAAAATCCTGGCCAAAAGGATTAGAAGCTGTGATTCTCTTGTAATCTCTGGCACCCAATTTTCCATCAGGACCAGGGTAACGAAGATTCCATGCAAACTGCATTCCGTTGGCCTCTATTTCAATGTAATCTTCTCCTTCCTTGACATCTGCCATGACATCATTCCACGTGTCCAGACCAGCAATGACCAAAAAAGTAAGCACCACCGCCGGAACTGCCGTCCAGATCATCTCAAGACGATTGTCATGAGGCATATACAATACTGTACGCCCTTCACGACCACGGTATTTGTATGAAAACCAGAAAAGCAGAATGTGCGTGATAAAGAAAACGATACCGGTACAAATCAGCGTGATGTTGAATAGATTATCAATAGAACTACCTTCTACTGACGCACTTTCATTCACACCATACCATAGCATATCATCTCTGTAATAGGACGCTGAAACCACACAGAAAATAAGGAAAACAGCACCGAAAATCAATAATCCTTTGGAGTTCCACTCGTTACTTTCCTTCTGTGCGTCTTTTTCACCGCGAATCTGAGCTGTCAGTTCTGTTACCTTTCCAATCTGGATGATAACAATCGCCAGCATTACAATGCACAACAAAATGATTAAACCAGTCATTATATTTAATCTTTATAGATGAACACACCGATAAATCCGGTGTTGAATTTTTTAATCAAATAAATGTTTAAGTAATCAATCACACTACATGATGTGACAAACTTTCTTGAACGTAAGGATCATTCTTAGGCAACAAAGAAGCTTTAGCAAGGTTCATGAAAACTACATAAACAAACAAAGCTGCAAATCCTACAAATGTTCCCATTTCAAGCAATCCAGGTATGGTAAATCCTTCAACAAATGTGGCAGCATGATGCGCTACTTCGTGAGAAGCGGCAACAGCATGCCCTGCACCCGCAGCTGCCTCTGATCCATGTTGCGCTGCCTCATGGCCACCGCCTTGGTGCGCCATGTGCTCAACGTGCTCCTGCATGTTCTTGTAGGCTCCCGGCTTAATCATCTGGAAGAAATCCCACCAATGACCAAACAAAACCAAGGAAGCAGCAAAACCAATTGATCCAAACTTACGCTTTGTGTCGTTACGTATCAAAATAAGGAACGGAAGTACAAAGTTCATAATAAAATTACCCCAGTACAAAACCGGGTATTGAGTCATTCTCAACTTGAAATAGGTAGTTTCTTCCCCAAGGTTGGCATACCAGATAAGCATAAACTGCGAGAACCAAAGATATGTCCAGAAAACACTGAATGCGAAAGTATATTTACCCAAATCATGAAAATGCTCCTTCGTAATATATGTCATGTAACCAATAGACTTCAGATACAACAACATGAGAATGGTTACACAAACCATGCTGACCACAAGGCTCGCGGTACAATACCATGCGAAAAGTGTGGAAAACCAATGCGCATCAATGGACATTACCCAAAGCCAAATCGCAGCTGCACTGGTAAAACCGAAAATCGGCAGGAATGCTGCAGCGTACTTTCGCATTGTTCTGTGAATCGTGAAATCACCCGCTTCGTAATTTCCCTCGGCGTCTTCTTTTACAGACAATTGACGAAGTTTGTACGCAAACAAAAACCATGTTCCAAGAAAAACAAACGTTGCAAGCATATACCAGGTATTGTTAAGAAATCCCGACTTGCCCTTCAATATCTTGTCACCTTCAACTGCGCTGCTATCTGCCCAATGGTAAAGGTGATGGAAATGTCCTACATTACCGATTGCGATAACTCCAAGCAATACCATGCCGACAATCATAAAAAGACTGTAGCTTTCCCATATGCGTTTGAAAGCAGTCGCCCAACCACCATACATGGTGATCCCAGCTGTAATGAGAAACAATGCAACAGCCGAAATCCCGGTAAAAAATACCGAGTTGTGCAAAACATTGGTCCAGAACCGGGTGTGATACTCATCATCATAAACCCAGGTTAGACCCAGGCACGCCAATCCAAGGAGCATCGCGCTCAACAATATTGTCTTTTGTTTACCTTCAAATACGAATTGAGTATTCATTTTGATAGTTTTTTACTGTTCATACGAACAGCTATATTCTTTATTAAATTGAATTCTAGACCATTAAACCACTAGTGGTGCCCTGCCTCGTGATGGGCTTCAGCGCTATGCTCCTCTTTTTTAGCTTCCGTTACTGCTGCAGTTGCTACAGACGGCTTTTTCGCAGCAACTACTGCATAGGGTGTCCCTGCTGCAGGGAAAAAAGTATTTTGGTTTTCATCATACTGCAGAGTTTTGGCTTTTGCCTGCATACTTCTGATGTAGTGAATCACCTGCCAACGCTCTTCATAAGACAATTTGTCGGCATGAGCCTGCATCACGTTCTTTCCGTACATG
Organism: Lewinellaceae bacterium; assembly: GCA_947459655.1. Lineage (GTDB taxonomy): Bacteria > Bacteroidota > Bacteroidia > Chitinophagales > Saprospiraceae > CANHEE01. Next base: position 15,197 of record CANHEE010000018.1, on the reverse strand, counting down.
ATTGCAAAGTAGTAACGACCATTGTTTGATGTGTAAAACTGATCCTGCATAAAATTTGCAGGCTGTGCCGGGTACTTGGCATTCGGATTCTCCTCACTGACCAAATAGCCCTGTCCATCACCTTTTTCACCGTGGCAAACAGAACAATATATGTTGAAAAGTTCTTTTCCCTTTTGCAATCCCACTTTCGTTATCGGAAAGGGATTGCCAACGATTTCTTTGGTAGCGCGAAGGCGCTCGTCTTCGTTGTCCTTGTAATAAAAGGGAACACTTCCATTCACAGTAGTGCGGATAGCTGAATTGGAACTCTGTCCGGTCATGAGCATCATTTTCACCTCATCATCCGGCGTCATACCTACATAACCTCGCGGTATAGTACCTTTTACGGGATGGTTTAGACCTGAAAGGGTTTTGCGATCAACAACACTGCGCTCTGCGGTATTCCATGAGTTGTAGGAATAGTCGTCATAAACGTTGGCTTCATAGGTGATTGGATGTCCCATATCCGGCATGTACTCATGCCCCGGATTGTCGCCACCTGCAGGGGAACAGGACTGCAGAGCTACTACAACGGCTATCCCTAAAATTGCAAAATATGGTATAGTTCGCATTTTTGTATTATATGTTTTTTTGGTGGACTTCAGAAGCATTTGAAGTGCTAAGGAAGTTTTTCAATTTATTTATTTCTTCAGCATCCATTCCGTTCGTTTGAAATGCCAGGCAGAATTTATCATCTGTGATACGGTCGTGCAGGGTCGGGTTGGTAACACCGGGACCCATTCCACAAATGGTGTAAAACGTGACCACCATTCCTATCGCAGCAAACAATACGGTCAACTCAAATGTCACCGGGATGAAAGCAGGAACAGACCAATAAGGCTTACCTCCGAAAATAATCGGCCAGTCGCGGGTGAACACCCATGTCATGAAACCGAATCCGGTCAATGTACCCGTCATTCCATATACAAAACCCGCAATGTGCAAACGAGACTCAGCTAAGCCAAGCGCAGGATCCAGTCCATGTACAGGAAATGGTGTGTAAACATCCATGATGTCAAGATGTGCCTTGTTTGCAGCATTTACCGCATTCAGCAAATCTGTCTCATCATCGTATAATCCAAAGAGAACTTCTTTATTTAAAGTCTTCATTATCTATTGAATGTATTTTTCAGTTAAACTTTTGATTAATGATGAGCATGGTCATGCTCTTCTTCATGACTGTGATCATGGTGTGAAGGCATGGTGTTTTTGCCTGCATACTGATTACCCGCCGCCTTTAGAATTGACTTAACCTCTGCAATTGCGACCACAGGTGCAACGCGGGTGAAAATCAGGAAGCATGTAAAGAACAATCCCTGAGAACCCAGGAACAGACAGATCTCAACCCAAGTTGGAGAATAGTAACTCCATGATGAAGGAAGAAAATCACGCGCAAGAGTGGAGGCTATGATGACATAACGCTCAAACCACATACCGATGTTGATAAAGATGGACATCAGGAAAGTAAGCTCTATATTGCGTCTCCATGACTTTTTCCAAAAAATCTGCGGAGAGAGTACATTACAAAACATCATTCCAAAATAAGACCACCAGTATGGTCCAAACAAGCGGTGATAGAAAGCAAAACCTTCCCACAGCGATCCCGAATACCAGCTGATAAACAACTCAGTTAGGTAGGCAATACCTACGACAGTACCCGTGAGAAGAATAACCTTGTTCATTGACTCAATGTGCTCTAGAGTAATGTAATCCTGAAGATTCAAAACCCTACGGCAAATCAACATCAATGTCTGCACCATCGCAAAACCGGAGAAAATCGCACCGGCTACGAAATATGGCGGAAATATCGTTGTGTGCCAACCCGGAATTACGGAAGTGGCAAAGTCAAAACTTACAATCGTATGTACAGAAAGTACAAGCGGAGTAGAGATACCTGCAAGAACGAGTGACAAATACTCCCAGCGCTGCCAGTGCTTGGCTGATCCTGTCCAGCCGAACGCCAGAGAATTGTACAGTTTTTTTCTCCATCCGATTGCACGGTCACGTACTGTCGCAAAATCGGGTACAAGACCTGTGTACCAGAACAAAAGCGAAACGGTAAAATAAGTCGATATCGCAAATACATCCCAGAACAAAGGAGAGTTGAAGTTAGGCCACAAAGGACCTCGCGTGTTCGGATAAGGAAAGATAAACGGAGCCATCCAGACACGTCCCATGTGAATGATTGGGAACTGACCGGCACAGATTACCGCAAAAATCGTCATCGCCTCTGCTGCACGGTTTACACCTGTACGCCATTTCTGACGGAAAAGCAAGAGAATCGCAGAAATAAGCGTTCCTGCGTGACCGATACCCACCCACCAAACGAAATTGGTAATATCATAACCCCAGTTGATGGTACGGTTAAGGTTCCACGAACCAATACCCATCCAGATTGTCCAGGTAACCGCAAATAAATACATACCCAGGAAGCACGCTGCAATCACGAAAGCAATAATCCATGCCTTGCTGGGCACTCTCTCTGTGGGTGCACAAATATCCTCCGTAATCTGGTGGTAGGTTTTGTTGCCTAATACTAACGGCTCTCTGATGCCTGAAATTACTACGCTCATTTTAATTTAGTTAACTCCTTTGATGCTTATGTAAAAATCAAACGAGACGATTGATTATGAATTAATTATCGCTGAAATACGCTGCCTTCATTTTGTCAGTCAGCTTCTACGCCATTTCTGAGCGGTTGTTGACCTTCATGGAATAAACAACACTTGGGTTCACATTGATGTCCTCCAGAACCCTGTAGCTCATAGGATTCTCAATCAGTTTTGAAACAGTGCTCTCAGGATCATTACCGTTTCCAAATGTAATTGCACCGGTCGGACAAGCAGTCTGGCATGCTGTTTTCACATCTGAATCGCGAATAACACGATTTTCACGCTTTGCAGTAAGTTTACCCTCCTGAATACGCTGAACACAGAAAGAACATTTTTCAATCACGCCACGGGAACGTACCGTCACGTCTGGGTTTAGCACCATGCGAACCAAATTGTCCGCATACATCGGCTGCCCGTCTGCAGTGAGCATATTTTCATCGTTCTTGTAATTCTCGTTCCAAGGGAACAAATCAGCGGTGGTATAATCCAGCCAGTTAAAGCGACGAACCTTGAATGGACAGTTGTTTGCACAGTAGCGCGTACCAATACAACGGTTGTAAGTCATCTGGTTCAAACCGTCGTGAGAGTGGTTTGTCGCATTAACCGGACAAACATTCTCACAAGGAGCGTTTTCACAATGCTGACACATCATCGGCTGGTAGACCGTGTTCGGATTCGTGATATCACCATAGTAATAGCGATCGATACGAAGCCAGGTCATCTCATGGTGACGGTGAACTTCTTTCTTACCAACTACCGGTACATTGTTTTCTGACATACAGGCCACTGTACATGCTGCACAACCCGTGCATGAATTCAGGTCGACATACATTTTCCAATGCGGTCCTGCAGTGAAAACATCCTCATGTCCGCTATAAAGTGTTTCTTTATTTAATTTTGCAAATTCAGCTCTTTTCTCTTCAAGTTCCTCCACTTTTGTCTTCAGTTCAGAGACGTGGGTACGGAAAATGATAGAACGATTGGTAAGTGCACCTGCAAAGTAACCGGGGCCCAATGCCTTCTCATCCAGATTGATATTGCCATCTTTGTCTTCTTTATCCTTGTAACCTTCCTGCTTTCCGGTAATACCCATTGTGTGGTGGTATTGCACAGAAGCAAAATCTTTGTCTTCACCTACTTTGGCACCTATAGTAAGGGAAGCATAGTTGGCTGACATTGATTTCATCATCGGATAAACATTTGTTCCGACACCTTTGCCAGCACCTGCCACTGTGCGACCGAAACCAATCGCAAGAGAAGCTGTACCCGGCATCTGACCAAACTGCCTAATGACGATTACTTTCTCCGACTTTCCGTTCACGGTTATTTCGACGATGTCTCCGTCCTTAAGATCATTGTGTGATCTGAAATCGTTGCTTCCGTTCCATTCGATTGGCAGACTGAGGTAGTTGCCCCAAACCGTACGCATAACCGGATCAGGAAGCTCCTGCAGCCATGGATTATCGGCGTAGCGGCCATCCCCAATGTTTACACTTTCGTAAAAAGATATTTCCCATTCTACATTTTCAGGTTTGCTGATTCCTGCTGCAGCCTGTGCCACATCGCAAACGCATTTGCGTGCAACAGGAGCGGAAGGTGCTCCATGCACCCCGTCATGAAGGGTATTGTCCCAAAATGTCTGGAATGAAAGGTACTTACCCGGTATAAAAACGTTCTTCTCCCAGTATTTTTTGAGATATTCGTAGTAAGGTTGTTCTGCGCCCCAGTTGGTGTTAGAACTGTCAGCCCATCTCAAAAGACTCAATTCGGCCTGACGTGTACTGAAAATCTGAGCAATCGTCGGCTGAATAAGGGTGATTTGTCCTTTTCTTGCTTCAGCATCTCCCCATGATTCCAAAACGTGATTTGCAGGTGCAACATACTGACAAGCAGCTGTTGTCTCATCCATTTTGGCAGCGAAAGATACCGAAAGACTCGCTTTTGCGAGGCCCGCTTTGAACTGCTCACCATTTGGCAGGTCATATACAGGATTGCAGCCCCAGATGATGATAGGATTACTTGCACCTCCATTCATCTCGCTTATCAAACTCTGAATTTTCTCATCTGAGCCACTGTGCTGCAGGTTTGCGTTTGCAAAATCAATTGTCGAACCGTAGTTTTCCAGTCTTGAATTGATTTCGTTAATAAGAATCTGCTCTGACACATTGTTTGACGCAGAAACTACCAAGGATTTGCCTTTATTTGCAACAAGTTCTTCGGCTACTTTAGCAAGTGCTTTTGCAGCTGCTTCGTTCACACTTGCACCTTCTACTTTTGTTCCACCTGTCAATGCCGCCACAGCATTGTACAACGCAAGGATAGCTGCACCCTGCTCAGAAGGTTTCACAAGAATACGATTGTCGGCATTTGAACCCGTGAGCGACATACGGCTTTCAACCTGTACATGTCTGGACATTTTCGCTTCCTCATGGTTTTGGATGCGGCGTCCTTTAGCGTATTGCTGATTGAATTCTGTGGGAGAAACCCAGGTACCCAGGAAATCTGCATCAAAACTCACAATAACATTTGCGTTGTCAAATCTGTAACCCGGAATCACACGATCCCCAAAACATTTCAGATTGGCTTCCAACATTCCGTGGTATGAAACCGCATCATAGCTGATAACCTGTGTGTTTGGGAACTTTGAAGCAAACTCAGCAACAACTGCTTTGGCTGTCGGACTCATCATCGAACCGGTTACGATTCTCACATTTCCGCCGGCAAGTTTGGCCTTGATTTCATTATCAATGGTCTCCCAGTTTGCAGCTGTATACTTCCCATCGCTGATTTTTCCGCAGCTTTGGAAGCGATGTGTGTCGTACAGACTTAGTACTGAAGCCTGTGCTCTGGCGCTTGATCCTTCAATACCATATATCGTGTTGCTTTCTATCTTAATAGGACGACCCTCGCGGGTTTTCACCAGAATGGCATTGAAATCGCCACCCTCAACGAAGGAAGAAGCGTAATAATTCGCTACGCCTGGAACGACGGAGTCAGGTTTGGTGACGTAAGGCACCGCTCTGCGAAGTGGTATTTCACAGGCAGCAAGTGTTGCCGCCGAAATCCCAAAACCCAAGTACTTAAGAAAGTCCCTACGGTTGGTATTGAATTCACCCATGTTCTCCAGAGTGTCCTCAACAGAAGTATGATGAAACTCTTGTTTTGCTATTTCCACAAAAGTTGAGTCGTTCGTCAAGTGCTCAGCACCAATCCAGATATTATCTTTTTGAAATTCCATTTTTGACCTCCCTTAATCAGAAGCTGAGCTTTACTTGCGCAAACATCTGATGTACTATTGAGAATATTTTATTTAAAAATATATGATTAAATTACTGAAAATCAGCTATTTTTGCAACTGCACATCAATTGATTAGTAGTGACACTTCTGACACTCCAAACCACCAACTTCTTCTACTTTCACGCTTTCACGGGTTCCATTTTTGATTTCATCATGGTAACGCTTGTAGGTATTGTAGTAATCGTTGTCTGCAAACTTCACGTCAGTCTGGCGGTGACAATTAATGCACCAGCCCATTGAAAGCGGAGCATGTTGTGTCATTACCTCCATCGCTTCCACTTTGCCGTGGCAGGTCTGGCAGGCAACTTTACCAACTGATACGTGCTGCGCATGATTAAAATAAACGTGATCCGGGAGACTGTGAATCCTTGTCCACTCAACTGGACCCTGAACTTTAGTCTTCAGTTCATTTGTCAGAGATGTCTTGATGGCCTCCCACTGGTTGTTCACCAACAGTTCACCACCCTTGTCAAGTGCAGCAAGACTCTTCTGCGAAACATAATTGTCACCGATCCACTTTTTGTAGATTGAAGAAACCTGCTCTTCACTCAATTTATCGTAGTTTTCTATGTATTTACCAGTAGTTGGATCAAAACCAATTGATGCGTAAATCTTGGTGATTTCAGCCGTACCATACTTAGATCCTACCTTTACTGCTGCATGACAGTTCATACAAGTATTTGTGCCAGGGATGGATGAGTGCTTGGACCTGCGAGCAGAATCGTGGCAGTACTGACAATCTATTTTCTGTTGTCCTGCGTGCGTGGCATGTGAGAATTTAATGGGCTGCTCTGGCGCATAACCCTGCTGACGACCAAACGCTATGGCATTGTTTACAGTGGTATATCCACCAAGAACGATAAGTCCGAAAATCACAAAAGTCATCACACTCTTGCTGGTAAGAATATCTTTCAGCGTTTTAGCTCTTTGCTCAGAGCCCTCTGCAGCATATTTAATCGAATTCAGACGGGCAGTCAACTGAGCCATTAACAACATCAGAAACGCCAATACAGCCAAAATGGACCCGTAAAACACGAGGTTATTGTCTTTACCCTCTTCCCCGGCTACAGCATCTGTCTTTGCAACTTCTTTTTTAGCACCTCCACCTGTATACTGCTGATTGACGTACGCAATGATATTGTCAATTTCCTCATCTTTCAGCGTGGTAAAAGAAGTCATTACCGTAGGCTTCCAGGCATTCCAAAGTTCCGTAGCCCTAGGGTGGCCCTTTGCAATCATAGCCTGTGAATTTCTGACCCAGGCATACAAATCCGACTTCGGATATGCTGCCCAACGCTCTTCAACTCCACCGAGTGCAGGGCCTGTCAGTTTGGACTTCATGTCCTTCGCGTGACAGGAAGCACAGTTGTTGATGAACAACGTCTTACCTGCTGCAGCATCGCCACCCGCAAGAGCAATGTTTATAACGGATATCGAGGCGAAAAGAAGGGAAAATAACCTATTTTTTATCAATCTTGTTATCATTTTTAAATGATATTTGTATGACTAGTGATGTGTAGAAATGTCTCCTAAGTATTAAGTTCTGGAATTACGGCGCAAAGTTAAAAGACCTGAAATTAAATACAAACAGAAAAAAGTTTATTTTACTATTTAGAAACCATCTAAATAGTAAAATAAATTGGTAAAAAAATGGAGTTTTGGGTGATTTATTTTTGCTCAACAAACCCCAATTGTGAGAAAAATAAAATATAATTTCGACCGCGAAAAAAAAAGCCACATTTTCATTCAGTCCTGTGCTGATTGCCCAACCTTACTAATGAAATCTACACGCAATTTTGATGCAATAAAGGTTTTGGAATTCGCCACTTCGATTGTCTATTATTATTTTCTGAATCTTTTGAGGAAGTACTGCATGCCTAAACTAATGATATTGGATGCATTGTCTTACTTTTGCACTTTGATTTTATGAAATCACGTCAATGAGAAAAAAAATAGAAATACTGGCCCCTGCAAAAAACCTTTACCAGGGGATGGCCGCCATCAATTCAGGTGCAGATGCTGTATACATGGGCGCTGAACTTTTCGGTGCAAGAACCAATGCGACAAATTCATTGGACGATATTGCTGAGATGGTCAAATATGCGCACCTTTTCAAAGCAAAGGTGCTGGTCACGGTCAATACCATTTTATATGATAATGAACTGGAGGCCTGTCGGAAATTGATCTGGGATTTGTACCGCATAGGTGTTGATGCCATCATCGTGCAGGATATGGGTATTTTGGAAATGGATTTACCACCAATTACTTTACATGCCAGCACGCAGGCGAATAACAGGGATGCTCAACACGTCAGTTTTTTGGCGGATGCCGGATTCAAAAGAATAGTACTCGCCAGAGAGCTCAACCTCGACCAAATCAGTGAGATTCATGAAGCAACTAGTGCGGAACTGGAGTTTTTCGTAACCGGTGCATTGTGCGTATCATTCAGCGGCAACTGCTACATGAGTGTTGCCAATGGCGAACGATCTGCCAATAGGGGCTCCTGTGCGCAAAATTGTCGCCTCCCCTATCAGTTGATTGACGGCAAAGGAGAAACACTGATCGAAAACAGCCATCTCCTTTCAATCAAAGATCTCGACCTGAGCGATGAGCTGCCAAACCTGATTAAGGCCGGCATCTGCTCGTTCAAAATTGAAGGTCGACTCAAAGACATCGTTTACGTAAAAAACAATACAGCTTACCTTCGGAAGAAACTAGATGCATTTCTAGCGGAAAATGCCGACAAATACGAAAAAGCCTCATCCGGTCGCACCATTTACAACTATGAACCCGAACTGAATAGGAGCTTCAACAGAGGCTATACCGATTACTTCGTGAACCAACGACACGCCAGAATCGGCTCCTGGGAAAGTCCTAAATCCAAAGGTCAGTACATCGGAAAACTGTTGGAAATAAGAGCAAATGGCTACGTGATTGAAAACAGCGAGTTACTGAACAATGGCGATGGACTATATTTCATCAACGAAACGGGCGTAGCAGATGGCGCCCAGGTGAACATCATTGTAAACGATATCGTAGTGCCAAATACCCTGAAACCTATTCCCGTTGGAACTGAAATTTTCCGGAATTACGACGCTGAATTCAACCGAATGGTGGAAAATGAAAATAGTGCAATACGAAAAATAGGGGTAAAAATGAACTTCAGGGATACCGAATCCGGATTCTGTCTGGAAGTAACCGATGAAGACGGACACCATTGCAGCGTAGATATCCTGTCAGCCAAAGAAGTGGCAAAGAATCCCGAGGGACTTTATGATAATATCCGGCAAAATTTGTCCAAAACGGGCAATACGCCTTTCACAGCTGATGAAATCTCGGTAGATTTTTCTGAAAATTGGTTTCTGCCTAATTCACGGGTAAATGAAATCAGAAGAGCTGCACTGGCGGAGCTTATTGATGTGCGTATCAGAGAGTACCAGCGAACCGAAAAACCGGTGGTCAAAACGGAACACCCTTATCCCGTTAAAGCACTTGATTTTACATATAATGTGTCAAACAAACTGGCACGCGCATTTTACAAACGTCATGGTGTGACTGAAATCGAAAAGGCTTTTGAATTGCAGTGGGACCCTGGAAAATCGCGTGTTATGGTCACTAAATACTGTGTCAAATACGAACTGGGCAAATGTCCACGCTATCAGCGTAGCACCATGGGGGAAAAAGTAACTGAGCCGCTCACGTTGAAGCACGGTGCCGTGGAATACAAATTAAAATTCAACTGCAAACCCTGCGAGATGGAAATCTGGGAAAAAGATGCCGAGCTGGTTCTGGAGGAAGATTGACCAACTTTCCAATGAGCATCTACAAAAAACGACAGCGACATATTTCTCAAAAAATCACCATATTTGCATCCCGTGCGGAGGCTTTTCTCCTGTACAACCATCCTCCTGTGATATGAAAAATATCTTTTTTTGCTTTTTATTGGTGTTCGGCTGTCTAAAGGCTCAAAATTCGGCCCACCGGAAGGGACAGTTGTTGTTGCAAATGCAGAAAAAGACGGGCATCGAGCAGGTAATCAGTAAATTAGATGAAAAAAGCGGAACAAAAACCATTACCGGCCTTGAAGTACTGGACGAAGATTTTCGATTCTATCGATTGCTTTTCGACACCACTGCTGTCAACGAAAACAATCTTCTGGAGCTGATTTCCGGTGTGAACGGCGTCGAGGCCGTGCAGTTTAATCACATTATCAGTCCGCGCTCGGTAAATCCAAACGACACCTACTGGGATAAGCAGTGGAACTTGCGTAAAATTTTGGTTGATCAGGTCTGGGAGCAAAGCACCGGTGGACTGACTGCCAATGGAGACAGCATCGTAGTCGCGGTGGTGGAAGTAGGTGGTTTCATTCTGAACCACCCCGACATCTTACCCAACATTTACGTCAACCATCGTGAATCCCCTGGAGATGGTATTGATAACGACAATAATGGTTACATAGATGACATAAATGGCTGGAATGCCACCTCAAATACCGGATTCCTCTCCGGCGATACCGGCAATCACGGCACACCCGTCATGGGCATTGTTGGTGCGGCAGGGAACAATGGCATGGGAGTCAGCGGGATCAACTGGAATGTAAAAATGATGCTATTTTCCAATGTGGATGATGAAGCCACCTCGCTAAAAGCCTACTCCTACATTTTCAAAATGAGGGATTTATACAATAAAACTAAGGGAAAAAGCGGTGCTTTTGTGGTAGCCCTGAATTACTCAGCAGGTATTGATGATGCCATGCCGGCTCAGACTCCACTGTGGTGCAAAATGTTTGATGAACTCGGCAAGGTAGGCGTGCTTGGTGTAGTTGCCACCAGCAATTCCACAGGAAAGAACATCGAAATTCTGGGCGATATACCAACACAATGCCCGAGCACGCACCTTATCGGCGTGACCAATACCGGCAGAAACGACGAGATACTGGGTGCTTGCGGAGTAGTTTCTGTAGACCTTTCCGCTCCAGGTGGGAAATCATCGGGCAGTACACCCACTTTTTTACAGGGCAGTTTCACCACCAGGCAGTCATCCTACAGCGAATTCTCAGGAACATCTGCAGCGGCGCCACATGTGAGCGGCACCATTGCGCTATTGTACAGTTTCCCAAATGCATCATTTGCAAGCTCAGCACTGGAAAAGCCTTCAGAAACAGCACTTTTTATCAGAGATGCCATTCTAAAAAATGTTGACAAGGTTGATGGGCTTTCGGATTGTGTGACAACCGGTGGGAGGCTCAATGCCCTGAATAGTTACCGCTTTATGGAAAAAGCAGTGAATGAAACCCGTGTGGATTCATTATTGATTTACCCCAACCCAGTAAAAGACAAGCTGAAAATTGAATTACAAACCAATGGAGGTGCAATCCCGGTTGAGTTTTCATTATACAATACAATGGGACAACTTGTTTTACAACCCCAAATCAACAGTGTGTTGTTTCAGACAGACTACCAGCTCGACCTAGATTTGAGTGGACTTTCAAAAGGCGTTTATTTTTTGGCCATCAGGAAAAGTGACGGCAGATTCAGTACGCGTCGCATCCTATTGTGGTAAAACAATTTTCTACCACTGAATTTCGATTTCCAAACATTGTGGAAGCAGTGTTTAACACAAGGCTTTTTGTGCTAAAAATTAGCACATCCCAAAATTAATTGCGACCTTTGCAGGCCAAATTACAAAAAATGGATCCTCAGATAGCTGAAATCAGGGACCTACTGTCCATTCCCAAATACATCGCGATTGTCTCCCACCGCAACCCGGATGGTGATGCTGTTGGCTCATGCCTCGGCTTGTACCACTACCTGAACCAGTTGGGGCATACCGTGCGGGTGGTTCTGCCTTCTGAGTATCCTGTCAACTTTTCCTGGATGCCTGATGTGGAAGACATCACCATTTACGATATCTTTCAGGAAAGATCAGCCGAGATCATCGCGAATGCCAACATCATCTTCTGTTTGGACTTCAATGCACTCGACCGGATCGACAAGCTGGGAGAGCTGATACACCATCGCAGCGGGGTGACCAAAATTCTGATTGACCATCATCTTGATCCGGAGCCATTTGCCGATTACATCATATCTGACACCGCCTCAAGTTCCACTTGTGAACTCATCTATCAGTTTATCTGCGATCTGGGTGACAAATCAAAAATTACCATTCCCATTGCCGAATGCATTTACACGGGAATAATGACCGATACGGGATCTTTTAAATATGCTACCAACGTTCGTCTTTTCCGTCAAATGGCAGAATTAAAAGCCATTGGCCTGGAGGACTTCAGGATACAGGACCTGATTTTCAATTCAGCTCAGGAAAAACAACTCAGGTTGCTTGGGCATTGTCTTGCCAACCGTATGGAAGTGCTGTCAGAGTACCAGACAGCCATCATCCACCTCTTCAAGCAGGACTATGCGGATTTTGAAATAAAGAGGGGCGACACCGAGGGGATTGTCAATCAGCTTTTGCTGATGAAAAACATCAAAATGGCGGCTTTCATTACCGAACAACCTAATATCGTCAAATTTTCGATACGCTCAAAAGGAGATCTGAATGTTCAGGAAATCTGCCAGAAATATTTTAACGGTGGCGGACACAAAAATGCTTCGGGTGGCTACATGCACACCAATTTACACGCAGCTATCCGAAAATTCAAGGATATTCTACCTCTGTACAGAGATAAAATCATTGCAGCACAGATCTAAAGTGGAACGGAAAACCCTTACTGTACTGTCAAACTCAATTCACATTCATTATTAAAAAATTCAAAATGCGACAACTACTATTTTTATTTACTGCACTAGTCTTTTTGACCAGTTGCAGCAAAAAAGCTGAAGGTGGATACAAATTTGTTCACCACATTAAGAAAGGAGACAGAAAGCCCCAGGTAGGAGAATATGCCTATTTTCACGTGTATTTCAGAAATGGAGACAAATTGATAACCTCTACGCGTGAGCGTGGTGGTGTTAGCCAGTACAAGATGCCGGAAGTCAACAAAGACGGAAAAGGTGTCATCCCAATTGTTGCCGGTCTTCGTCTGATGGGCATTGGCGACTCTCTAACTGTGTTTATGCCAATCGATACCATAAAAAATCTTCCTCCTGAACTCGCGGGAGTAAAGGAGTTGGAATATGATATTGTCCTGACCGACATTAAAACGGAGGATGAATACAATAAGGAAAAGGAAACAAAAGAAAGGGAATTCGCTGCCAAAATGGAGGAAGGCAAAAAGCTTTCAGATGAAATTGGTGTAACGGTAAAAAAAGTTATAGCTGATTTTAAAGCTAAAAAACTACCTAATGTCGTAAAAACAGCTTCAGGTTTGCAATACTGTATCACCCAGCCAGGCACAGGAGCCAAAGTCGAAAATGGCAGTCAGGCAACTGTGCAATACTATGGTGCATTAATGAACGGAGAAACTTTTGACGACTCCTTCTCAAGAGGAATGGAACCATTTACGCTTGGAATTGGTGAAGGACAGGTTATCCAGGGTTGGGATGAAGGTCTTACCTACTTCAGTGAAGGATCAAAAGGATACCTTTTCATCCCTTCAGCACTGGGTTACGGTGATAAGGGAACGGGTCCGATAAAACCCAATTCTGATCTGGTATTCTACATCGAAGTCATTTCGGTAAAAAAATAAGACCACAACATCAACTGCACTACCTCGGGTGCTTCGCCGCTGTCCGGAACCTTCGCCTCAAAGAAATGTTAGTGGCGTTTGGAAACGTTTACAATTGACCGGACAATGTCGAAGCACCTGCTGTTTATTGCTGGTCTGAGTGCTTTCATTGACCGGCTTAAAACACCCATTTTCTGAGGCGTGCTGACGTTTGATGAAGGCAGAAAAACACAAAAAAATTATTACTTTAATAACCTACTAAACAACTACTTATGACAGTTGAACAGCTTAAAAACCTGAAAGACAGGTTGGCTTCGTTACGGAGGTATCTTTGACGTCGATAACCGACTTTCAGAGATAGAAGAAAAGGAGCAGCTCACCCTGAATCCAGACTTTTGGGCGGATCCCAAAAACGCAGAAGCTGTTCTGCGAAAAATCAAAGCGAACAAAAACTGGGTAGAAGGATGCCTCAAAACAGAAGAATTGTACAATGACCTGGAGGTACTCTTTGAGTTTCAAAAAGAGGGAGAGGCTTCAGAAGAGGATGTTGACACGCAATATGAAGCAGTAATTGAATCCATCGATGATCTGGAATTCCGCTCAACACTCAATAAACCCGAGGACGAATTGGGTGCCACATTAGAAATCAACGCCGGTGCAGGTGGAACCGAAAGTTGCGACTGGTCGTCAATGTTGCTTCGTATGTACCAGATGTGGGCAAGAAGAAATGGATTCAAATTTAGGGAGGTTAGCCGACAGGATGGCGATGTAGCCGGCATTTCACAGGTAGAGGTCGAAATCACCGGAGATTATGCATACGGACTCCTGAAAGGCGAAAACGGAGTCCATCGCCTGGTGCGTGTCAGCCCCTTCAATGCGCAAGGTAAACGAATGACCTCGTTCTCCAGTGTGTTCGTACATCCGATTGTGGATGATCGAATAGAAATTGAAATCAATCCCGCAGACCTGGAATGGGATACCTACCGCTCGCAAGGGTCTGGAGGACAACACGTTAATACAACCGATTCCGCCGTCCGAGTAACACACAAACCCACTGGCGTAGTCGTTACCTGCCAGGAGGAACGCTCACAGATACAGAACCGCGAAAAAGCTATGAATAAGCTAAGATCGCGCCTTTACGAACTGGAACTGGAAAAACAACAGGCCGAGAGAGAAAAGCTGGAGGCAGGAAAGACAAAAAATGAGTGGGGAAGCCAGATCAGAAGTTACGTACTGGATGACAGGCGCGTTAAAGACCACCGAACAGGTTTCCAGACAGGAAATACAGATGCTGTATTAGACGGCGATATCCAGGGATTTCTGAAGGCCTATCTCATGAATGCAACGGTAGAGGCAGGTTCTGACGACGACAAGTAAAGCCAAACCGGATTGCAGGAATAGTCAGATAAGTTCAAACAATCGCCAGTTGCCCCGAACGAAGGTCCTATAACCTTTAACAACAAATAACCGTCATCTTCCGTTTGTACAAGAAATAGTTCAGAATAAAATTTTCTGAGATGTCTATGAACAGGTTGTTTTCAATTCTGATGATTGCAGGATGCACTACGCAGCTTACAGCCCAAAATGATATGTATAAAAACACCGTTTCAATAGGAATCGG